>JBDHZD010000009.1:0-61942 GCA_039811705.1 Fimbriimonadaceae bacterium
AGCGGTTCGTCCGTCCAATCCTCGTTGCTGGCACGCGGCGACCACGGTGGGATAGAAATCGTTGTGGCCGAACTCGCCTGCGGTATGGCCCAGTTCGGGCCGAAAGCCGAAGTTGGTTCCGTTGCTGTCCCACTCGCGCACGGCCGCACTGTTGGCGACCACCGCCTTCTCGGCCATCACGCGCACGTTCGACCCGAAGACCGTGGCACCGGTTGCCGACGGGTATTCCAGAGCCTCACGCCGAAGCACGGTCGGCGCATTCGTCCCGAGTGCCAGCGCGCTCAGTCCACACAAAACCGAGTCTGCATGGAACTGGGTGGCACGCAAGCGTGTGTGTGGACCGGGATCACCTTCGCCGTTCAGAAACGCGATCGCATAGCGACCGAGACCAAGGGCCTGATTGGAATCGCGGGGCAGAATCACGGGCGGCATGGACCACGAGGGTACCAGGCCGAACTAGCGAACGTAGTGGATGACGGGCTCGTCCAGCCGATCCAAGAGCATCAGGCAACACACGGGCAATGGTCTGCCCTTCGCCACTTGGCGGGCCTCGTCGAAGCTGACTTCGTCGCACGTCATGCCGACCAGGTCGATCCATTCGGCGAACCGAATGGCAGCATTCTCTGTGGTGAAACACGCCAACCCGTGGATGCCGTTGTATCGGTAGCATCCGTACTTGCCCGTGGTCGGGTGGTGCAACAAAACCACGTTTTGGGGCATCGACTCGTCGAGATCAACGAGTGGCGAACTGATGGTCTCGGTCAAGGAAGACATGGCTTAGTGCATTTTGGGGTGGTTGGATTCCGACCCAGCGGCCATTCTATCATGTTCGGGCGACGTGGTCAAGGCCCGTAGGGCGATGTCCAACGCCTTGCGGTGGGCAGCCGGGATGCCCAACCGGTGCAACTCCTCGGTTGCGAACCAATCCAGATCGGGTCGCAAGGCCGTCCCACGGGCGACGACACAGCGGAGCCTGTGGCGGGTCACCGAATGGTTGAATCCCCCGAGTGCTTCGCCCGAGAACGAGGTCCGATCGCTCACTTCTGCGGGCAGGCACCACATCCCGGCCCACCACTCGCCGGGTTCTGCGCGGCGCAAACCCCATTTGCCGGCCACGTAGTACGCTCGGAACACCACATGCTTCTCCACAATCTCAGGCTTGCGACGCGGGGAGGGAAAGTCGGTCGGTCGTCCCATCGCGAAGGCAGAGCACGCCGTCGCTAGCGGACAGACCTCGCACTGGGGCAACCGCGGCGTGCACACCAGCGCCCCCAACTCCATGAGCGCCTGGTTCATTTGGCCGGGCCTCTCGCGGTCCAGGGCATGTTCGGCCCACTCCCAGCACGACCGTTCGAGGGATGGGTCCGCGTCGCCATTGGCGCAGAATCTCGCGTACACACGCTTGACGTTGCCGTCCACGACGGGCACAGGCTCGTCATAACAGATGGAAGCGATCGCGTTGGCGGTGTACCGTCCGACTCCAGGCAACTGCCTCCACGCGTTTGCGTCGGCGGGCCAGCCCTCCGTTGCCACGCGACCTGCCGCTTCAAGGAACGCTCGCGCCCGGCGGTAATAGCCCAGTCCAGACCACATCGCCAGAACCTCATCCTCGTTGGCACGAGCCAGCGCATGGACCGAGGGGAATCGCCCGAGCCATCGTTCGTAATATGGCAACAGGGTGGCGATCTGGGTCTGCTGCGCCATGACCTCGCTCACCCAAACGGCATAGGGGTCTCGGGTGTGCCGCCAAGGCAAGTCTCGTGCGTTGTGGGAATACCAGTCGAGCAACCCGTCACGGAGGGTGGTGTCCACCTAGGCCGCGGGCTCGAACCCCAGCGAGCGAAGCGCCGACATTGGATCGTCGGCCTTGTCGGTCAACGCTCGTCCCACGACGAGATAGTCCGCCCCCGCCGAGAGCGTGGTCTGGGCGTCCCCCACGCGCACCTGATCGTGAACGTCCGAGTTTGCCGCCCGGATTCCCGGGGTGACGATGACGGGCGAACGACCAAGCGCTCCGCGGATGGCTTGCACCTCGTGCGGCGAGCAGACCACGCCGTCCAGTCCGCAGTCGCACGCCAGTTTGGAGAGGTAGACCATGTGGTCCTCTAGGGTCCGCTGGATGCCCAGATGATCCGTGAGGATGTGTTGGTCGAGCGAGGTGAGTACGCTGACCCCCAGCAGGATCGGGGCGTTTTCGCCTCGGCTTCGGGCTTCCATCGCGGCGGCGCTCATCATCGCCGGTCCCCCGGAGATGTGCATCGTCATCATCCAGACGTTGCGCCGGACGGCCTCGCGAACGGCCAAGCCGATCACGTTGGGGATGTCGTGGAACTTGAGGTCGAGAAAAATCCGGCTCGCTCCGGCGTCCTGCAACCGGTCGATCACGTCCAGCCCGTGGTTGAGCGTCAACGCGTGACCGATCTTGAACGCGCCGATGTGGGGCGAGAGTTGCTTGACCAGGCCGATCGCATGGCTCAAATCGGCGGTGTCGAGTGCGGCGATGACTTTGCGAACCATGGATCCTCCTAACGTGGTCGAACGACCATTTGCTCTATTGTCTCCCATTTGCAGGTGCTGCGTTTCGTTTCGGCCCAAGGCAGGAGTGCGGCGCACGTCTCCCGAATCACGTCATCAGTGTCTCGATTCATGCTCTCTGGGTTCATCGACGAGATCGCGCCCGACTTGCAGACGCAACTCGAAGCCGCCCAACGGTTCGGCCTCCAAGCAGTCGACATACGGAGCCTTGGCGGCACGAACGTGCTCGACCTGACCCCCGCCCAGACCCAAGAGATCCGCGAGGCGTGTCTGGATCGGGGGCTCGAGATTTACTCGGTTGGCTCGCCTGTGAACAAGGTGCCCCTCAGTGAGGCGTCCCGTGCGTCCGAAATGGCTAAGTTCAAGGTGGCCGTCGACAAGGCACACGAACTCGGCACCCCGCGCATCCGCATCTTCACACCCGAAGCCCCCGAGGACCAGCACGACGCCGCGTGGCCGGCGATTCGCGACGCCCTCGACGAGATGCTCGCCTACGCCGCTGAACATGGCATCGTGGTGATGCACGAGAACGACTGGAAGTATTGGGGCGCGTACCCCGCCAACGCCAAGCGCATGTTCGAAGAACTCGCTCCGCGCGGCCTGCGCCTCGTGTTCGATTTCGGCAACACCGTCCTGCTCGGCTACGGACCGATGGACGATTGGTTCCCCTGGGCGCTGCCCTACCTGGAGTCGTGCCACATCAAAGACGTGGTCGCGGCAACGGGACAAATCGTCGAATCCGGAGCTGGCGACGGCCAGTTCGTGGAGACGTTCCGGTATCTCGTCGGGCAGGGCTGGGGCGGTACGCTGAGTCTCGAACCACACCTGCGCGATGCGGGGCGGTTCGGGGGCTTCAGCGGTGCCGAGCGGTTCGGACTGGCCGTCGAGGCACTGAAATCTGTGTTGCAGGAGGCGATGGAAACAGCATGAGTGTTCGATTCGGAGTCGTTGGTTGCGGGGCCATTCACGCCACCCACTGTGGAGCGCTGCAGAACATCGAGGGCGCACAGCTCGTCGGCGTATGCGACATCGAGAAGCCCCGAGCCAAGGAAGCGGGCGAGAAGTTCGGCGTCAAAGCATATGGCAGCATGAAGGCCATGCTCCCGCACGTGGATGCCGTCTGTCTGTGCGTCCCCAGCGGCCTGCACGCCAAGATGGGTCTCCAAGCCATCGCTGCGGGCAAACACGTCGTGTGCGAAAAGCCCGTGGACGTGACGCTGAAGCCCGCGATCCAGATGGTTGAAGCAGCCCGCTCAGCGGGCGTCAAGCTCACGGTGATCTCCCAGCACCGCTTCGGCAAGGCGATCCGAGGCGTGCGCCAGATGGTGCAGTCCGGCGAACTGGGTCGGCCACTCCAAGGCGACGCCTACATCAAGTGGTACCGGACCCAGGCCTATTACGACAGCGGCGCGTGGCGCGGCACCCACAAACTTGATGGCGGCTGCCTGATGAACCAAGGCGTTCACTACATCGACATGATCCAGTGGATCATGGGCGGCGTTGAATCGGTCACCGGCGTCTGCCGAACGGTCGGCCACAACATGGAGGCCGAAGACATTGCCGTGGCGATCCTCGAGTTCAAGAACGGCGCGATTGGCGTCGTGCAAGGCTCCACCTGCTTCTACCCGGGCTTTGCCGAGCGGCTCGAAGTGCATGGCACGTGCGGCTCCGTGATCGTCGAAGGCGACCGAGTGAAGCGGCAAGACATCGACCCCGAGGCCGCCAAAGACCCCTCGCCGTACGGTAAGGGCGTCACGGCCCAACCCACCCCGAGCGTCCACACGCAGGGCGAGGAGGAGACGACCAACACGGGCGCCTCCGACCCATCGGCCATCTGGGGCGAGCAACACCGCTTGCAGCTCGAAGACTTCACGCGGGCCGTGATCGACAACCGCGATCCGTTCATCACGGGCGAAATGGCCCTCGAACCGCTGAAGGTCATCCTCGCCATCTACCGCAGCGCCAAGCTTGGCGGCAGGAAGGTGAAGGTCGGCTCGTGAGGTTCGGGGTCTGCTGCACGCTGGACGAAGCTCCGCAAGCCCTCGCACTGGGCGCAGACTACGTCGAGTTGCCAGCAGCTTCGTTTGGTGTGCTCGAAGAGTCGGACTTTGACGCGAGCGCCTACCAAGACCTCTCCGTCGAAGCGACCAACGTGTTCTTTCCGGGCCGCATGGCCCTGATCGGCTACGGCGCAGACGAATGGCGGGGATACGCTAAGCGAACCATCCAACGCGCGGCGTCCATTGGGATCGAACTGATGGTGGTCGGCAGCGGCAGCGCCCGCAAAGCCCCCGGTGGAGTCGCTCCATCGAGGGCCGCCCTGGAGTTCATCGGCGTGGTGTCCGAACTGCAGGAGATGGCCCAGCCCTACGGCATCGCGGTCGCCCCAGAGTCGCTCAACCGGGCCGAGACCAACGTGGGCAACAGCCTACCGTGGTTGGCGCGAGCCCTGGACCGCGTGGGCGTCGGGTACACGGCGGATTCCTACCACGTGCTCTACGAGTGGGACGCCGACATGCGCGAGCGCGACCCAGAACGGCTCGAACCCACTCGGTTCTATCTGATGGACCAGATGCCTTTCAAACCCGCCCACGTGCATCTGGCCAACTTGTTCCGCCAAACGCCCGAGCGCCATGACCCCATGATGCGGGCGTTCTTTGCGCGTCTGCGGGAACTTGGCTTCGATGGGCGGATCAGCCTCGAGTGCAATCGGGGTCCGCTGGACGACTTCTTGCCGGCAGCTCTCGTCGAACTGCGGGCGTTGTCCGAGGTGCAAGCATGGTAGGCATCGTTCCGGCGGCTGGCAGGGGCACCCGAATGCTCGCGGTGACCGGGGGCAGGCCCAAGGAATTGTTGCCCCTCGGCTCCAAGACGGTGCTGGAACGCGTCGTGGCCGAAGCCTACGAGGCGGGTTGCCAATCGGTGGTCGTGGTCGGCTCGCCCGAAAAGCCAGAACTGCGGACCTTGGTCCATACGTTGCCCGGGGTGCGCTACGCGGAGCAGTGTCGTCCTTTGGGTTTGGGCCATGCCATCGCGTGTTCGGGTATTCGTGGAGAGTCGGCGCTGGTGCTCATGGCCGACGCCTTGATCTGGCCCCCGGGAGCGCTGCGTGGCTTGGTTCGCGCCATCGAGGAAGGCGCGTGGGCCGGGGCCACCGTTCGCCGAGTGGCCGATGCCGACGTCTCGCGGTACGGGATCGTGGAATTCGGAGAGGGCGGCGAAGTCGTCGGCCTCTTGGAGAAGCCCGCCCCTTCGGCGACGACGAGCCGCTGGGCGGTGGCGGGGCGGTATGCGTTCGGCAAGGATGCCCTCGACGCACTGGCGCACGAGGCCTCGCTCTTCGAAGGTCCCGGCGAACACCATCCCACGCCACTGATCCAGCAGGGAATCGCTTCTCGCCACCGTTTCGCAGCCGTCTCGATCGGCGACGCCCGCGTGCTGGACTGCGGCTCGCCAGAGGGCTATCGAGAGGCCTGCGCCGCCATTTTCTGAGGGTTCCCCAAACCGGGGTGCCACGGTCTGACCGGGCCCGACCACCATCCGCACAAAGAAGACACCATGCCCGGCAGACCGTGCTGGCTCCGACGCGAACGCGAATTCTAGCTTGTCCTTCCTCGTTTCCACCTGGAGCGCGGACCAGCAGGTTGACGAACCCGCCTAGCGCGCCCTGAAAAGGTAAAGGTGGACAACGGTGCTTCAAAACCTGGGGGGAAGTGAATGTGAATCGTGAATCGTGAACGCGAACCCAAGTCGTTTGCTTCTGCGAGCCGCATACCCGCCGACTCGGCGAAGTGCCGGCTCCGAGCCCTAACCCGCCGTTCTCACCCAGGGCGGGTATGGTCGGTGATCATGCGCGCGAAGTGGATTCTCGCATCGCTGGCCGCCGTCGTCGCCAGCGCTCTGGTCGCCTCACCGTGGAACCGCGAACCCGAATCGGTTGGCCGGACAGAATCGCCAGACCTCTCGCTGGCACAGACCGCCCCGATGGCCAAAGGCGTCGTCTTCGAAGACCGAAACCGAAACGGGCGGAGAGATGCGGGCGAACGAGGGATCGCCGGCGTGCGCGTCTCCAACCAGCGAGTCTTCGATACCACCGACTCGCAGGGCCGCTGGACGTTGCCCTACGACGACGACACCATCTTCTTCGTGGTGAAACCCGCCGGATACATGACTCCGGTGGACGAGCAACAATTGCCCAAGTTCTACTATGTCCACAAGCCGAGCGGTTCGCCCAAAACGCGATTCGCGGGCGTGGAGCCCACGGGGCCGCTGCCGAAGAGCATCGACTTCGCCTTGTACAAGACCAAAGAACCCGAGAAGTTCCAGGCGTTGTTCTTCGGCGACACGCAGTCGCGCAACCTCCGCGAGATCGACTACCTGACGCGAACCATTATCGAACCGCTGCGCGGTTCGGACGCCGCGTTCGGCATCACGTTGGGCGACATCCTTTTCGACAATCTTTCGATCTTCCAGCAGCACAACGAAGCGATCGCCCTCATCGGCATCCCTTGGTACAACGTGCTCGGCAACCACGACATCAATTACGATGCGGTCCACGACGACGAGTCCGACGAAACGTTCCACCGATTCTACGGGCCGAACTATTACTCGTTCGAATACGGCAAGGCGCACTTCGTGGCGCTCGACAACGTGTGGTGGATGCACGGCACGACCCAATCGGACGGGCGCAGCCGCTACAAAGGCTCGATTGGCGTCCGTCAATTGGAGTGGCTCAAGAAGGACCTGGCCTTGGTGCCGCAGGACAGGTTGGTCGTGCTCACCATGCACATCCCCCTGATGGACACCGAGGAGAAGAAGGAGATTCTCGAACTTCTCTCCCAGCGTCCGTATACGCTGTCCGTGGCGGCCCACACGCACTACCAGCAGCACCACTTCCTTGGCGAGGATCACGGTCACAAGGGCAAGCAACCGCACCATCATTTGGTGAACGTGACGACGTGCGGCAGTTGGTGGCAGGGCTCGCCCGATGAGTACGGCATCCCGCACAGCACGATGCGCGATGGCGCGCCGAGGGGCTATTCGATCTTCACGTTCGATGGCAACCAGTACTCCATCGAGTTTCGGGCCGCAGGCAAGCCCGCGACGCACCAGATGAACATCTACCTTCCCGACGAGGTGAAGGCTACGGATTTGCCCAAGACGGACGTTGTCGTCAACGTGTTTGGCGGTTCCGAGAGGTCGAAGGTCGAAATGCGCTTCGGCGAGAAGGGGCCATGGGTTGAGATGACCCGGACGCCGATGAAGGACCCCGCCTATGAGGCGATGGTCGAGAAGGACAAGGCGCTGACGACCCCGTTCCGTCCCTTGCCAGGGCCCATCGATTCGCCCCACCTTTGGAAAGCCACGCTTCCGGCCTCCGCGGGACAGGGAGTGCAGCCCGTCCACATCAGGACCACAGACATGTTTGGGCAGGTGTACATGGCGACGCGAGGCATCCGAGTCGTACCCTAGGTTCCGGAGCGGCCAAAGTTCTTGCGGACGATAAGGAAGTCGGGCAGACCGACGGTGCCGTCGCCGTTGAGGTCGGCGCTGGCGTTCCAGTTCGCGTCCCCAGAGCGGCTCCCGAATGCGGCTCGCACCTTGAGGAAGTCGGCGGTGTTGACCGTGTTGTCGCTGTTCACGTCGCCACTCATCAGGTCGAAGACATGGCCGATGGACGTGCCCGAGGTGAGGCGCACCCTTACGGTTTTGGAGAGCCAACGCGGGCCCTTGACTCGCACGTCGAAATCGCCCAGGAGCCCGGTGGCCACTTGGAGTGCGCCACCCTGCAACAGGCGCACCGATTGGGTTTCGAACAGGGCGCCATCAGAGGCGCGTCGGAACTGAACCGAAACGATCGTATCCTTCGGGTCGCGCTGGTAGTCCTGGAGGGTGACTGTCCCGCTCAAGCGGATCGATGCCGAAGGACGTGAAACCAGCAGAATCTGATTCGTGATCATCGAGGAGAACAGAAAGTCGCCGGTCACAGGGTCCACCGTCCCGCCTTGAACGCCAAGAAAGTCCCTTAGGAACGGCCGTCGCGTGGACACGATGGGATCGCCCTCGGCATTGACCTCGAAGGCGGAGACGCTGCGGAAGTCGAACTCCGACATCAGGATGCTCGGCCTGTCGAAGCGTGGCAAGGCGCGATCCACATAGAAGAAACTGCCGGCCCCACCTGGGATGGTCGAGGCAGGTACTTCGGTCGAGCCGACGAAGTCCCAGGTTCCAGCGTTCGATCCGTCGCGTTGCGCCTGAACGTCGTACCACTGGCCCGACGTGTAGGAGACCAGCTTCATTCGCCCGGCTCCAGGGAATCCGGTCGGCACGAATCGAATGGCGCCGATCGAGTCGTCGATACCGACCGCGCCCAGCCTCGAGGTCTTCAATGGTCCAACGCTTTGAGGTGTGATCTGACCGATCTCGTTTGTGGGATAGCAGGCGTAGAACAGGACGCCGTTCGGGGCGACGCACAGACCGCCGTCGATCTGGGGCGCGATGCTGCGCTGAACAGACCGTCCGCTGAATCCTACGATCCGGCCCGATGCGTCGCGTGCCACTTGGATGCGGTGGAGAGCGCCCTCCGGGAGGTTTCCGTTGACCCCGACGAAGAGATAGTCCGAGTTCTGTGGGTCGAAGATGAGGCCCGATAGACTTCCGGGAGTCCCTGGAACGCCGCCGAGGTTCGCCAGCGTGTACGAGCCGCTGTAATACGGGTCGAGCGATTGGCCCGACAATGTCACAGCCGTCACAAGGCCGAGAACACAGGTCAGGTTTCGGAATCGCACCATCGCCAGTACCAATATCGGAGGACTCACAGGCTCGGAACATCTGGTGGAATTGCCGGTTGACCCGCAATCGGGTATGCCTTGCATTGATGAGCCTGATCGTTGCCGAAGCCTGGGGCCCGGAAGGGTTCGGTGTCTACTCCATTCGAGTCGAGCCCGAGCACTGGGAGTTCGTCTCCAGAACGGACGGGCCGGCCCGGTACGTCGCATGCACCGGGTTTGTGGACATGCACATCCACGGCGCATTCGGCATCGACTTCATGAGCGCGAGTCCGGAGGCAATGGTGGACCTCAACCACCGCCTATGGGAGATGGGCTACGAGGCGTGGTTGCCGACCACGGTCACTGCCTCGTCGGCAGATGTTCTTTGCGCGCTCAGGTCGCTGCCAAGTCTGCCGATGGTGCGGGGATTCCATTTGGAAGGCCCGTTCATCAGCAAGGTGTTTCCCGGCGCGCAACCCCCCGAATGGATCGTGGACGAATGGCCCTTGACGAGCGCTGCTTGGGAATGGAAGCAGGTGTTGGAGGATCCTCGTCTCAGGTTGATCACGTTGGCGCCGGAAAACCATGGTGCGTTGCCCTGGGTCGAACGACTTGCTCGCACGGGAGTGATTGTCAGCATGGGGCACACCAATGCGACGTACTCAGAAGCTTCGGCCGCGGTCGACGCCGGGGCCAGGCATGCGACCCACACGTTCAATGCGATGCGGGGCCTCCATCACCGAGAGGCGGGCGTCCTCGGACTCGCCTTGACAGAAGAACGCGTGAACACGGAGCTGGTCTACGACCGTCTTCACGTTTCGACTCCTGCGGCGAGACTGCTCGTTAAGGCCAAGCCGCTTTCAAACCTTGTGGCCGTGAGCGACAGCACCCAGGCGACTGGCCTGCCTGAGGGCACGAGGCTGGACATGTGGGGGAACCCATGCGTTGTGGGGAAGGGCAACGTGCGCCTGGAGTCGAATGGTGCGTTGGCGGGTTCGTGCATCACACTGGCGGACGCCTTCCGCAACCTGCTCGCCGACTTCGGCCCAGAGGTGGCCATCGCCATGTGCAGCCGCAACCCGGCCCGTATGCTCGGTGTGGGATTGCGAAGGCTCCTGATCTTCGATCGGGACGGGGCGATGACCGACACCGTAATGCGTGCTTCCTGAGGGTGGCGCTACGGCGATGGGCCAACGAGCCTGTCGATGTTGTGGTGTCCGGGGAGGCGTCCTCCAACGCTTTGGCTCCACCTCATGAATCGGGCGTGTGTGTCGAGGAACGTGAAGTTCGAACCATCGTTCCAGGCGTCGGTCTCCAGGCGGTCGACAAACCAGTCCTCCTCCTCGCCGTCGTGCAATCCGAAGTACCGGGCCAGATCGTCCCAGTCGGGCGTACCGGGATCCGTGTACGCCGCCCAAGGCCATGGATGGTAATCGGGTTCTGCCGCAAGTCGATTGCGCAACGCCACCATGATCTGCTCGGAGGGTGCCGAGGTGGTCGACATGGAGGCCCCGTGGGAGAAGAGCCCGTTGATCGAGTAGTCGGACTCGGGCGTCTCCCACTCGCCATCCCCGTGCTGGACCTCGACGCGCGCATAGGCCGGCGTCCGAAACAGATCCGCGCTCTTGGTGTATGGATAGAGGGGTTCGTACCATGAAACCCCGGCGGCATGGTCGGTCACCATGCATCGGTCGTCGTTGTCGCTCGCGTAGAGCATGATCGCGACGCCGATCTGCTTGAAGTTCGACAAGTCCGCGGACTTCTTGGCGGCCATCTTCGCCTGGGCATAGACGGGGAAGAGCATGGCGGCGAGGATCGCGATGATGGCGATGACCACGAGCAGTTCGATGAGCGTGAAACCCTGGCGTCTGAGCAGCATTCATTGCAGTATGATTGCAATTGCAATGTTATGTCAATAGGAGGATGAAGCGCGCGTGGTGGCGTATGATGCTTGAAATGAACCGTGCGTTCGGTCTCTTCGTCCTTGCTCTCGCAGCGTGTGCAGGCGTCCAAGCGCAACGCACGGGCGATCCAGGTTCGCGGCGCGAAGCGGTCAAGCAGACCGAAGCGGACGCCTCCCATTCGGCTATGGGGCCGGCGTTCAATCACGGGCCGCGATTCCCTGGTCGATTGCTGGAAGGGCTTGGGCCGGTCGACTTCAAGATCACCACCAGGTCTCCGATCGCCCAGCGCTACTTCAATCAAGGCTTGGCGTATCTGTACTCGTTCGACTGGGTCGAGGCGGAGCGAGCGTTTCGGACCGGGTTGACGTACGATGCCGATGCAGCCATGCTCTATTGGGGGCTGTCGCTGACGGACAGCGGTCGGGCCAAGGAGTTCTTGGCCATGGCCGTCGAGCGCGCGGGCACGGCTTCAGATCGCGAGTCGCGCTATATTCGCGCCTTCGATCGGTTGCTGAACGGTACCGGCGACCGGCGGGAGCGTGTCGACGCCAACTGCGGTGAGTTCCGCGAGATCATCCGCGACTACCCAAACGATGTCGATGCCAAGGCGTTCTTGGTCTGGCAACTGATCGGAGTGGATCGCCGTGGCGAGCGGCACTATGGTGAGATAGAGCGCCTGTTCGAGGAAATCTTCGCCCAGAACCCTGATCACCCGG
Organism: Fimbriimonadaceae bacterium; assembly: GCA_039811705.1. Taxonomy (GTDB): domain Bacteria; phylum Armatimonadota; class Fimbriimonadia; order Fimbriimonadales; family Fimbriimonadaceae; genus UBA2387. The sequence goes on from JBDHZD010000009.1 coordinate 11,926, forward strand.
GTGCCCACCACTACAGGATTCATATGTACGACGAGCGTTCCGATGCCAAGAAGGCGTTGGTGAACGCCGACCGCTATTTGGCCGGCACCCTGAACATCGGTCACGCCCAGCATATGCCGGGACACATTTATGCGTCCACGGGGCAGTGGAGCAAGGCGGTCGCTGCCCAGGATCGCGCCACGCGGGTCGAGCGCAAGACGTTTCGCGATATGCCTCGGCTGCCCTTCGAGTCCTGGAACTTCACCCACAATCAGGACTACCTGATCTCGAACCTGGGCTATCTGGGACGCGTCGCCGAAGGAATTCGCTTGGCCGAAGAATTGATTGCCATGCCGCGCGATCCAAGCCTGAACAACGGCTCTGGCTTTTCAATGGCAGGCACGGGATCGATGAACCTGCTGCGCATGATGTTGCGCGGCGAGATGTGGGAGACCCTCATTGACGAATATGCGAAGGAGTCCTCCCGGATGCCGAGCAACGCCATGTGGAAGTCCTTTGCGCTCGGATCGGCGCATCTGGGGTTGGGCAATGTGGCAACCGCCAAGGACCAACTCGCCGTCCTTCAGGAAAAGGGTGGCAACGGGACGCTGGCCGCCAACTTGATCGACGATCTCAGCGGGCGCATCATGCTGGCCGAGGGTTTGAAAGACGAGGGCTTCGCCAAACTTGAACGGGCCGTCAAGCAGGAGCGCGAGCGATTCCTTTGGGGAGATCCGCCCAGCTATCTTCGGCCCTCCTACGAGGCGTTGGGAGAGGCCTACTTGACCGATGGCAAACCGTCGCTCGCGGAGGCCCTGATGCGAAAGTCGCTTGAAAGTCAGCCCGAGAACGCGTTCGCCTTGGCGATCTTGGTCCGATCGCTGCTGGCGCAGGGCAATGCCGACGAGGCTGCGCGATTGAACGCGACGCTCCAGGCGCTTGACCCGTTCGACGCCCCCATCCGGCCGTTCGTGCGGTTGCGCGACGCCTGGAGGCAAGCAGGCCGGAATCTGTGGGCTGAGGCGAGTCTCAAGGTCCCTGGGCCTGGACTCGACGCGTTCGGTCCGAACGTCTGGGTCCCCAACGCGGCACCCAAGATCTCGCTCGTGACCCACGACGGGAAACGGGTCGGCCTAGACGACGCGAGAGGCAAGTTCGTCGTTCTCGTGTTCTATCTCGGCGGCATGTGTTCGCACTGCATGAGCCAGATCGAGGGTTTGGGCAAGGTGAAGCAGGCGCTTGCATCGCGAGGCGCCTTGGTTTTGGCCGCCTCGCCGGACAAGCCCGAGGCATTGGCAAAGTGGGTGGAAGACCCCCGCTATCCCATCGCGTTGCATCACGACCCCGATTCCGCTGCAGCCAAGGCATTCCATGCCTACGACGAGTTTGAAGACAAACCGTTGCACGCCACGATCCTTCTCGACAAGGACGGACGCGTGTGGTGGTACGACATTGGTTCCGAACCCTTCATGAATTTCGAGTTTCTCATTCGAGAGATGGATCGATTGAACACCACGAATTCGCCTGGATAGTTCTGCGTGCTTTGGCGAATCCTGCATGAATTGCCTGTGGGATCTTCTTCGAGTGTTCCGATGACATAGTGCGTGCCGCGAACGGCGTGAACGGGCTGCACGCGGGAACAGGATTCATGAGACGGCGTCACCGAGGCAGGCGGGCGGGAGCCCTGGTCAGTACCTTGATCTTTGCGACCATCACGGCCACCATGGTGGGGGCTGTCGGGATGGTCATGGTCTCCCACGTCGCACGTTCGCGGACAGAGGCGCAATACGTGAGCGCCCTCTATTTGGCCGAGAGGGGGCTCAGCCACGAACTCAAGTGGATCGAGGGAGACCCCTTCAACGTGAACCGAGCCCATCAGAAGACGCCAGGCGCTGGCCAACCCGGCCCGCTCACGGTGAACCAACCGTACGGGTCGTTCAAAGTTTCCGTCACGAACATCGACGGCACTGGACCGTGGGTTCCTGGCAACCCGATCCGAATCGAATCGACAGGGACCAGCCGCGGCGTCTCGCGAACGATTGAGGCCAAGGCTTATCCGGACTCGGTGATCGGTCCGGTGGTTGCGGCGGATCAGTTCGCGATCTTCGGCCAGAAGTCGGTTTCGATCACTGGAACGGGATCGAAGGTCGTCGGCACCGTGGGCACCAACGGGTCCTTTTCCGCCACGAAAGGGGCGAGCGCGGTCAACGGTGTGCTCTTGTTTTGCGGGACCAACCCGTCGGTCACGGGCGCGAACGTCTACAAAGAAACGCAAAAACGCGCGTTCCCGACGGTGGATCAGATCGTCAACGATGAGTTTCCAGGCGGATGGACGTACCTTAAGGCGAACAACAGCAACGACAAGATCAGGCGGTTCCGGTTGAGCATCGGAGTCTTGACCGATGTTGTGCTCGCTGGCTTCAAGAAGACCAGCTACACCATGACGAACACGACGTTTCATGTCACGGGCGAGCTGTACAACATGAACGTTCTCGACAAGCCAAAGTCGCAGGGCGGAACGCGTTATGCGACGCAAAATCAGGGACTTTACAACAAGCTGGTCTTGATCTTTCCCCCCGGAGACTATTACTTCGAAAACTGGGGACTGACGTACGACTACAAAGCGATCCTCGTCGACAACGCGAAAGGGCCTGTGAGGATCTGGATCGGTGGCACCAGCTCCTCCAACGACCAGTGGCAAAGCCCGACCTTTCTGACCAATCCCGCCGATCCTGGTTCGTTCCGCGTGTACTACGGCAAGAACAAGACGTTGACCGTGAGCGGAACGGCAGCGATGCCGGGGCTCTTCTACGGCATCAACAACGGTTCGAGTTCCAATATCACGGCGAGTGGCGGCACAGTGATCACCGGTGCGATCTTCGGAGAGAACATCACGATCAGCAGCTCGAGTGGGCAAACGACCACGGTGGACTATCCGACCAACGTGACATTGGGCTTGTCAAGCGACCCCGGAAGCCGCCTCATCATGCGAGGAGGTTGGCGCGAAGTGGGCTCCGGCGGCTCGGTGTTCGTCGATGGAACGTCGCATTGAGAGTGCCAACAAACCAGGCTTACTCCTCTGTCTTTGCCTTTTGCCGTCTCCAGTACCGCTCGACATCTTCGCGCGTGAGTGAAACCCATCGGGCCAAACTGGGCTGGAAGCCGAGAACGACCGTACCGACCGGTCCGTTTCGATGCTTCGCGATGATCACCTCGGCTTCTTCGGCTGCAAGTGGGTCGCCCGAGTCGCTGAACACGTCGCCCCTTGACCGCTGGTAATAGGCGTCGCGGTAAAGCATCATGACCAAGTCGGCCTCGGCCTCGATCGAACCGGACTCGCGGATGTCGCTCAGCACCGGTCGCTTGTTCTCGCGCGTCTCCACGCCTCGGTTCAACTGAGCCAAGGCAATGACCGGGACATCGAGGTCTTTGGCCGTCGATTTGAGTGCGCGAGCGATCTCGCTGATCTCCTGAACGCGGTTGTCGTTGCGTCGGTCGGTGCGCATGAGCTGCAAATAGTCGACCACCACGAGAGAGAGGCCGTGGCTCGCTTTGAGTCGGCGGCATTTGGCCTTGAGTTCCAACGGCTTGATGTCCGATGAGTCGTCGATGAAGATCGGGAGGTCGTAGAGTCGTTCCGCGCCATCCACCAGTCGTTCGTAATCACGGGTGGAGAGGTCGGGTCGCTTGAGCATCTGCGCCGGTACCTGGCTTTCCATCGATATCATGCGCCGAACAACCTCCTTGTCGCTCATTTCCAGCGAGAACACGGCCACGGCTCCTTTGCCCTGGCGGGCGATATGCGAAACCATGCTCAGTGCGAAGGACGTCTTGCCCATCGCGGGGCGAGCGGCAACGATGATCAGGTTCCCGCCGTAGTAGCCCGTCGTAACTTCATCGAGATCTCCGAAGCCGCACGCCGTGCCCATTTGCGGCTCGCCCGTCTCGTAGAGGCGGTCGATGTCGACGAAGTATTCCTTCGCGAGTTCGACCACCGTCGTGAACTGTTTGCCCAGCTTGTCCGCGCTGACGAGAAACAGCTTCTGTTCGGCGGCGTCCACCTTCTCCTTGACCGAGCCGTCCTCTTCGCGCGCGATGTGAACGATGTCCCGCCCGGCGTCCTCCAGGGCCCTCAGGGTGGCCATGTCCAGAACGATCGTCGCGTAATGGACCGCGTTGGCCGCGCTGGGCACCATTTCGGCGATTTGGTACAGATAGTCGACGCCGCCCACGTCGCCGAGCTTGCCCCTGGCCTGCAGTTCGGCGCGGAGCGTCAGCAGGTCGATGGCCTTCGAGTCGATGACGAGTTGCCGCATGGCGCGGTAGATCTCGCGGTGAGCAGGCCGATAGAAATGCTCGTCCTTGAGCATCGGCAGAATCTCTTCGGATGCGCGCTCGGAGAGCAACATCGATCCCAGAACGCTCATTTCGGCGTCTAGGTCGTGAAGGGGGACTGAGGCTTCCGGCGACGACATGGGACCTAACAGTATGGGGCACGCCGAGCCCCGGCGAGGTCCGATCCGAGGACTTGTCAAAGTTCTGCACGGGTTTTGCACAGGGTTCGCTGTAGACTAATGGGCGCAACTATGGCTTTGGAACATCTGACCCCCGAGCAAGCCAGAGAGGTGCTGGCTCGCGCCGAGGACATCCAGCGGCGGATGGACGCGGGCGAGGTCCACGCCGTCGGAACCGACGCATTGCTTGCGGCAGCGGAAGAGGCTGGCCTTTCACGCGAGGCCATCGAGCAGGCGTTGCAGGAGGTTGCGCCCAAGCCCCAGCAGAGGGTGTCGCCGGGCCAACTGGTGTTCGCGCTCTCGGCGGACAAGAAGTACTACCCCGCCGAGGTGTTGGCAACCGGCCCGCGAGAGGTGATGGTGCGCTTCATGAGTGGCGGGGAGCATGCGCTTCTTCCCGAGCAAGTGCGCCCAGCGCGGTTCATTCCAGGAGAGAAGATCACGTGTCCACTGCCCTTTTGGGGCTGGTGGCCGTGCAAGGTGGTGAAGTTCGATCAAGACGACATGGAGGTGACCGTGACCGACGATTGGAACACGTTCACGTTCGACGTCTCCAAAGTCCGCCTGGACCCGCCCAAGGACAACGAAGAGACCGCGCGCACCAAGCTGATCCGCAACGCCTACCTCTGGGGCGTGGCTTCGGGGGGAATCATCGCTGCGATAGTGACGCGCATCCTCATGCGTTGACGGGTCGCCGGAGAATACACTTGTCGGCGTGCAGGAAGCCGAGCGAAGGCGTGTGGTCGAGGTGGCGATCCCGCCCCGCGAAGGTGGCACCGATGCGATCTACACCTACGCCTCCGAGGAGGCTGGAGTCGGCGATGCGCTCTTCGTCCCGCTCGGCAACCGGGAGGCCCTCGGCTATGTGGTCGATGCGCACTGGGTCGGCGAAGCCGAGTTGGGGTTCTCGTTTTCCCGACTGCGTCAGGCGGGCGATCCGGTCGCAGGGCTAGGCGTCCCCGAAGCGATCGTCGCGGTCGCGCGGTTCGTCGCGGACGAGTACCTTGCTCCGTTCACGCAGGCGCTCGCCGTCGTTCTGCCACCTGGTGTCCGCGACCGACTGGGCGTCGAGTGGACCCTGAATCCCGCTGAAGCAGCCTCGTCGGCGCCTCTCACTCTGGCACAGCAAGAGGTCGTGCGCAGCATGCAGGACTCCGGTGGAAGCTGGACCGAGCGTCCCGGCAGGCCGTTGCCCGAGGGGTCGGTGAAATTGCTCAGGTTGTTGCGCGCCAAGGGCGTCGTCCGAGCTAGGCGCGTGCTGGTCCCGTTCAAGGAGGCACGTCGGCAGGAGCAGATCAGGCTCAGCCCCGACGAGGGAGCGATCGAGGTGTTTCTTCGCAAAGAAGGCCGGAAGAAGCCCGCCCAAGCCTTGACGCTCATGACCTTGCAAGGATCGGGCTCGGCGACATTCTCCCACGCCGAAGCCAAGGCGCTTTGCGGCGTCACCGAGGCGACGCTCAACGCGTTGCTCAAGGCCGGTTTGCTCGTGCGTTCGGAAGACGATGCATCCGGGACCCGCGCCGTTCCCGAGCCCAACGCTGAGCAACGTGCAGCGATCGCCGCGATCTCGCACGCGGTCCGCAATCGGACCGCGACGAGGTTCTTGCTCCACGGTGTGACGGGCAGTGGCAAGACGGAGGTCTACTTGCGCGCGGCAGCCGAGTCGTTGCGCTTGGGGAGGCCCGTGCTGTTTCTCGTCCCCGAAATCGCGCTGACCGCGCAGGTCGTGGCCCAGTTGCGCGACCGTTTCGGGCGAGCCGTTGCGGTCTTGCACAGCGACCTGGCCCCGGGGGAACGGTTGGACAACTGGATGAGGATCCGCTCGGGCGAGGCCTCCGTCGTCCTCGGCCCGCGCAGCGCCTTGTTCGCGCCGCTGACCGACGTCGGGCTGATCGTCCTCGACGAAGAACACGAGGCGTCGTACAAGCAAGAATCCAACCCACGCTACCACGCCAAGCGGGTCGCCAGCTTCCTGGCCGAGCGGTTTGGGGCACCGCTCGTGCTGGGTTCGGCAACGCCCAGTTTGGAGTCGTATCAGGAAGCGCTCGACGGCAGACTGGTTCGCCTCGAACTCAAGAGGCGGGCGGCCAACGCCCAACTTCCCACCGTGAAGGTCGAAGACCTTCGCGTGGGCTATCGGGAAGGGCACCCGGCCATCTTCACTCCCGCGCTGGCCGATTTGATGGATCAGGCTCTGGAACGTCGGGAGCAGGTCATCCTGTTCCTGAATCGGCGGGCCTATTCGTCGTTCATGTTGTGTCGGTCCTGCGGGCATCGGTTCATGTGTCCGCACTGTGCGGTAGCCCTGTCCTACCATCGGGCCGAAAACAGCCTTCGCTGTCACCACTGCGATCACCGGATGCGCGCTCCCGACCTTTGCCCAGAGTGCGGGGAGGCTAAGGTGAAGCCGATGGGAATGGGCACCGAGAAGGTCGAAGAGGCCGTCTCCAAGCTCTTCGAGCATGCGTTGGTGGATCGGTTGGACCGGGACGTGGCCCGTCGGCGCGGCGCGCTAGAGGCCGTCCTGGCGGGTTTCCGCAGCGGGTCCTCGAACGTCTTGGTCGGCACACAGATGGTGGCCAAAGGGCTCGACTTCCCGAACGTCACGGTGGTGGGCGTGATCCTGGCCGACATCACGCTCAATGTGCCCGACTTTCGGGCGGGCGAGCGCACGTTCCAGTTGCTGAGCCAAGTCGCTGGCCGGGCTGGGCGCGGGCGCAAGCCGGGAAGCGTGGTCATTCAGACGTTTAACCCCGAGAACGCGGCCGTGCTGGCTGCGCAAGCCCACGACTACGAGGGATTCTTCGCCGCAGCCATCGAGCACCGAAGGGGGGCATCCTATCCGCCCTTCGTCCGGTTGGTCAACATCGTGGCCTCGGGCGAAGACCGTGCCGCCGTGGCGCGAGCCACCACCGAAATCAAGAGGCGGCTTCAGGGTGTCGATGCAGTGATTCTTGGCCCGACCGACTGCCCGATCGAGCGCATCCAGCAACGGTATCGCCGCCACCTGCTCCTGAAACTCGCCCCGGACGCACCCGCCGCCCCCATCGGCGCAGCCTTGGAAGGCTTTGCGCCAAAGAACGTCCAGATCACAATCGACGTGGACCCTAATTCGCTCATGTGAGCGACTAGAATCTGGGCATGCTCGAAGGCGTCGAATGTCTGGTTTGTCTTGGCGACAGCATTACGGAGGGTGCGGATGTGCCCGCCGGTTATGTGCGCGCCCTTCGCAATCGCTTGGAGCCCCGCGTACGCGTGGTGAATGCCGGCATCGGTGGCCATCGCTCCATCGAGATGCGCCAGCGCTTCGCGTCCGACGTGATGGCCCACCAGCCTGGCGCCGTCACGATCAGCGTCGGCGTGAACGACGTCTGGCGGTTCTACGACAGCGAGGACAGCGGCGTGCCTTTGGATGTGTACGCTGGGCATCTGGATTCGATGGTGAGCGAGGCCGTCGCCGCCGGGTCCAAAGTGTTTGTGCTCTGCCCGACGATGGTCGGCGAGGACTTCGATGACGCACCCAACCGAAAAATGCTGGCTTATCGAGCCGCCGCCGCTGCCGTCGCCGAGCGTCACGGGGCTGTTTTTGTGGATCTGTTCGATGCGTTTCGCCGGGTGATCGAGACGTACCAGGGGTCGTCGGGAAAGGCGCACAACCTGCTCACCACCGATGGGGTGCATATGAACGACGCGGGCAACGCGCTGATGGCGACCCAGGTGCTCCGGGCTCTGGGTTTGCCCGATTGATCGGGAAGATCGCTGGCCGCCGGGCTCGGCTAAGGGCTCGCTACCCGAATCTGCCAAAATGGGCCCGTCATGCCCGAACTGAGCGCGCGAGCCCACGAAATGCCCGCTTCCCCCATCCGGAAGCTGATGCCCTACGCCGACGCGGCGAAGAAGCGGGGCGTGCGCATCTACCACCTGAACATCGGCCAGCCGGATGTCGAGACGCCGATCGAGTTCTGGAACGCCGTACGCGATCCCGCGCTCAAGGTGCTCGAATACAGCCACTCGGCGGGCATCGAGTCGTTGCGTCGGAAGGCCGTCGAGAACTACCGCCAGCTCGGCATCGAGCTCGAACTCGGCGACCTGATGGTGACCACGGCCGGTTCCGAAGCCCTCATCTTCGCCATGCTGTGCTGCATGAACCCGGGCGACGAGGTCATCGTGCCCGAGCCCTTCTACGCCAACTACAACGGGTTCGCGATCCAGGCGGGCGTGACGGTGGTGCCGCTGACCACGCGCATCGAGGACGGCTTCGCGCTGCCCCCTGCCGAGGAGTTCCGCAAAGTGATTACGCCTCGGACTCGGGCGATTGTGATCTGCAACCCCAACAACCCCACAGGCACGGTTTACTCGCGTGCCCAGTTGGAGGCGTTGCGCGACATCGTGCTGGAACAGGACCTCTACCTGTTTGCCGACGAGGTGTATCGCGAGTTCAACTACACCGGAGAGCACGTGCCTTCGGTCATGCAGTTGGAGGGTTTGGAGCGGCACGCCGTCATGGTGGATTCGGTCTCGAAGAAGTTCTCGGCATGCGGCGCGCGCGTCGGCTTCCTGATCTCGCGCAACCAAGAGTTGATGGCTGCTGCGCTCAAGTTTGCCCAGGCGCGACTGTCGGCTCCGACGCTGGAGCAGATCGGCGCCGAATCGGCACTCGATGCGCCGCGAGCCTACTTTGACGGCGTGCGCGGGGAGTACATGGCTCGCCGCGACCTTCTGGTGAAGGAGCTTCGCAGCATGGAAGGGGTGCTGTGTCCCGACGTCGATGGCGCGTTCTACGCTACGGTGCGGCTGCCCATCGACGACGGGGACCGCTTCTCGCAGTGGCTTCTGGAGTCGTTCGAATTCGAAGGCGAGACGGTCATGCTCGCTCCGGCGGCGGGATTCTACGCGACACCGGGGGCAGGCACGGACGAAGTTCGGATCGCCTATGTACTTGGTTGCGACAAGCTTGCCAAGGCCATGCGGTGCCTTCGAGTAGCCCTTGCGACCTACCCGGGTAGAACCTGCGAACAGCGGATCGCCACCGCAGCCAACTGAATCCTGACAAAAAGGTCCTGGGACCGGAACCCTGGGAACGCGCCGTTCGTAACGACCTTTGCTTCAGCGAGTGCTACGGAGGCGAAGGATGAAGTTTTTTCCTTTTGTTGCGATTTCGGCATTGGGTTCGGCGTTGACCGGTGGATGGGGACATCACGGTCAAACCGACACAACCCATGACCTGGCGTTGAATTCCGCTCCCAGACCTGTCCCATCGACCGTGAGGTCGGTTACGGCAAGCCATGCCGCTCCCACTCGATTTTCGGTGATGGTTCAGCCACATGTGGCTGAACCGCCGAGCGACCCCATCGTGGGCCTGGGTTTCGAACTCGGCATGCTTTCCTTTGCCAGCGAACAGGCTGAACTCACCGATCAGGAGCGACAGGCGATCGAAAGGCGCATCGCCGACCTTGAGGCCAAGATCGAGAAGCTGGCGGCCAAGATCGAGCAACGCGCTCAATCGCGCGCCAAGGTCGCTCCCGACGCCGAAGCCATCGAGCAGCTGGCCCGGGAGATGGCGCAGCGCGGCGAGGCCATGGCTCGCAAGATGGCGCCACAAGATGCCAAGAGCATGGAAGAATTGGCCCGCAAGATGGCCGAGGAAGCCAAGGCCATGGGCAAGTCCTTCAAGGCGCAGGATATGAAGCTGGACACTGCCGAGATCGAAAAGATCAAGGCTCTGGCCAAGGAGCACGCCGATCAAGCTCGCAAGATGGCGCAGGAGGTCCGTATCAAGGTCCTTGAGGATTCCAAGGGGATGCGTGATCAACTCCGCAAGGAACTGGGTAGCGCGCAAGGCTCCAAGGTGCGCATCCTCGAGCGAGGCAAGGATGGCCAAGTCCGCGGCTGGATCAAGGACGAGAAGGACGTCAAGATGCGCGAGATGACCAGCGACGAATTGGAGAATTGGCGCAAGAAGGACTTGGGCGACTTTACGGGCAAAAGCGGCTTGTTCGGGTTCGAGTTCGAAGGTCCGGCTAGGGTTCGAGGCAAGGAGGGCGAGAAGGCTCAGACCTACGAGTTCCGATTCGGCGATCTGGACAAGATGCCCGAGATCCTTATCCCCAACATCAGGATGCCTGAGATGCCTACCGCTCCACTGATGAAGCTCCACGAGCTGAAGGACCTGGGCGACATCGACGTGGTGATCCCGAAGATGCTGGCCACCCCAGAGTCGAAGTCTTTCTTTGAGTTCGGCAAGGCCGCACCGATGGACAAGGAGTTGCTGGATGCCATTCGCGAGTTGCGCGAGGAGATCGCCAAGCTTCGCAAGGAACTGGCCTCCAAAGGCGGCAAGGCTGCCTTGGCGCCAGTGACCTGGACGGCGGCCGTCATGGAGCCCCAGGTGGTCGCCGGCTTCGAGGCCTTCGGCAAACTCCAGAAGGGATGGCGCGTGCCGACAGCAGGCTCGATGGAGGGTCTGTTCGAGAGCCTCACCGACCAGCAACTCGGCGCCCACGATCAGCGCGGGTACCTGACTCTGGACGATCTGACGCCCCAGCAGAAGGCAAGCCTGGGCGATCTGGACTTCCTCCCCTGGGAACTCACGCTGACGCTGAACGGCCGCAAGTTGAACATCCGAGCCACGGCCACGCGCTCGCCAGAATTCACCCGCTGAGACTTGTGTTCGGCTGTTCCAAACACGGGCCCGCCCACAAAGCGGGCTCTTTTGCTTGAATCCGGGCCCATCAAGTTGAAATCCGGGGTCCGGATAGGTCATCATTTGTATCTGCGCTTGCGCGGGTGTAGCTCAGTGGTTAGAGCGCCGGCCTGTCACGCCGGAGGCCGCGGGTTCAAGTCCCGTCATCCGCGCCATCCCGCCCCGAAACCAAGTGCCGCGGTAGCTCAGTTGGTAGAGCAAAGGACTGAAAATCCTTGGGTCGCCGGTTCGAGTCCGGCCTGCGGCACCACTTTCCCCTCGTCGTTTGGCGGTGGAAGCGGTGTCCTGGGACGCATGGCGGCAACATAGAGTATCCCGTCCCAGCCGTTGGGCCAAGACGTGTTCAACTCCCGTGGGTTCTGCCTGTCGATCACGCCCTTGAGGGGACCACGCAGTGGGTGGTTCTTGGGCAACTCTCGGAGCGAGACGAACGCCATTGGAGCAAGACCCGAGGCTTCCAAGAGCGACTCGATGGAGTTCTCCGATGGCTTGGCGAATGGAATCGGATCGCCGCCCCTCCAAGACCAAGATCCTCCCGACGCCATGACGCCGATCGAGCACACATCCGATCCCAACTTCGCCGCGACAATCCGACCCGTCGAATCGAGGACCGATCCGCTCGGCTTTAGACCGACACCCGCCCCAACTCCCGGAAGTCCCTTGAAAAGGTGGACATTGTGGGCCCAGACAACGACCTTCTTACCCTTGTACTGCTCCCGCACCAGCCAGAGAAGGTTCTCTGCGTTGGCTTGCTCGCGCAGGTTGTAGGCCCTCGGGTCGAAGGCTTCAGAACCGGTCATGCGCACCAGCTCGGCATAGCGGGACGCCGACTTGAGCGCCTGCACCCGGAAACCACGCTCTGCTCCCCATGCGGCATCCAAGTCCTTTCTCAACCTTCCATACTCCTTCAGCAAGATCTCCGGAATCCGATAGGCTTCACGATAGGCCTCTTGGAACGATTCAGAGGTGGTGGAACGAACCGCGCTGATCCGACGGTCGATATCGGCTTTCGCGTCGGGGGAGAGGCGCTCGCCGAACCATTCGATCATCTCGACAAGCATGCCGTTGCCAGCCGTCCCCGATGGTTGGATGTCGAACCCAGCCATCCGCAACGGACGCGGCGACCGACTGGCTTTTCGCGCATACTCGAACAAGGGAAACGCCTCGCGCGACTGGCTCCAGTGGTCGAACACGCCCATCTCGGCCACCTTCCTCAAGGCGTCGGAACCGGCAAGGGCGCGATCCATGGCGGCGCAGTCGTAGAACCCGGACTCCCAAGCAAGAACCTCGAACCCGAGCTTGCTGTGAAGGTACTCCACGATCGCGACCTTGAGAGCAAAGCTCGTGCCGTCGCCGTGGGTCAGTTCCCCCAGCATGACAATCCGAGAGCGACCAATGCTCCGGGCAATCAGATTCTCGGCCGCTTCGCCCAGCGCGGTTTCGGATCGGATGGGGCTGGCGAACCTGGCAATGTCGGTCTCGACGAACTCGGGTTGCCCAGCTAAGGCGATGGCGAAGAAGCAAGCCGCCCACATGGGACATCTATACCCGCGAGTCGACTAGCTGCATCAAGCCCCGAAACATTGCGCCGAGGTAGTTCCTAGATGCAGAAAATCCGCACGCGGATCGTGCCGGCCACTCCGTTGGTCTCGGTTCGCACCTGCGGTGGTTCGTCCTTGTACTGGGACTCCAAAGACCACGCAACCCTGCCTTCGACCACGAAGTTGACATCCACTACGGGTTGGGCCACCACGAAGGCGCAATGGCTCGCCGTCCGCTGCGGGAGGCCATCGGCGCCCGAATAGGTGGCGCCAGAGGTCTGCTCGCCGCGCCAGTTCTCCTTCCAGGTGTATGTTTCCGCCGTCTTGCGCCACGTGAACACCCGAATTGGGTCTTTCTGGTGATACTTGAGCAGGTCGGGGCCGAATTCGAGGATCGTCGTGTCTCGTTGGCGCAATATCCCGTATGCCGAGACCAGCCGGCTGTCCATCGGGGTGCATGCGATCACGGGCCGCGCCACGCGCAGCCGCTGCCCCGACACGCGCAGTTGGACGCCTTCGGCCGAAAATCCGAGCGTGCCATCGCCCGAGGGCGTACCCACGACTTCGATCTCATAGGTGGGGGGCAACTGGCCGTCGGTGTAAAACTTGAACCGGCGTTCCGAGATCGTGGACCGAAGTGAGGCCAGCTGTTTGGCAACCTCTGGTCCTTTCTCAATGTATGATTGAACGGCGGACAGCATCTGCGCCGCGCTGGCCCGGCTGGGCACGTAGCCGTCGATGACGGCCTGAGCCTCGTCGCGCAGGGCGACGTATTCGCGCTGAATCCTGACCTGGCTTGGTTCGGTGAGGATCGCGATGATCTCGTTCAAGCTGGCCACCAGCACACGGGCGTCCGCCACCAGCCTCTCCATGGTGCCGAGGGCGGCGAGTTCCTGAGCCGTCGGCTTGTGCCCCATGGCTTCGATGTTGCGTCGCTTGACCTCGAACGCACGCACGATGTCCATCTCGCGGGTGTCGCTCACCTGCAAGGACATTCCGATCAATCCCAACAGCAACGCGGTCATGGGTCTGTTCCTCATCCACGGGCCGTTTGCGGACCCGCTCGCGTAGACTATAGACCAGCATGCGCCAAATCAGTTACGAAAGGCGAGCCACACGCGCGGTTCGAGTCGGCGACGTCGTCATCGGCGGCGGTCATCCCGTGGTGGTCCAGTCCATGATCACCGAGGAGACGCGCAACATCGAGGGTTGCGTCGAGCAGATCATCGCCATGCACCGCGAGGGCAGCGAGATCGTGCGCGTGACCACCCCGACGCTGGACGAAGCCCGGTGTCTGGAGGCCATCAAGGCCAAGGTGCGCGAGCGCTACCGCGACGTGCCGCTCGTTGCCGACGTGCACCACCAGGGTACCGACATCGCCGTCGAGGTGGCCAAGTATGTGGACAAGGTTCGCATCAATCCCGGCTTGTTCGTGTTCCGCAAGCACACCAACCGCGAGGAGTACAGCCCCGAGGAGCACGAGGCCGAGCGCGCCGCCATCGAGGAGTCGCTCGTGCCCGTCATCGAAGCGGTCAAGCGGCGAGGTATCGCCATGCGGATCGGGGTGAACCACGGGTCCTTGGCCGAGCGCATGCTGGTGACGTATGGTGACACACCGGACGGCATGGTGGAAAGCGCGATCGAGTACGTGCAGATCTGCGAGAAGCACGGCTTCCGCAACCTGGTGATCTCGCTCAAAGCCAGCCGGGTGCCCATCATGATCGCGGCCAACCGGCTGATGGTGAACCGGATGGACGAGTTGGGGATGGATTATCCGCTGCACCTTGGCGTGACCGAAGCGGGCGACGGGGATTACGCCCGCATCAAGTCGACGGCGGGTATCGCCACGTTGCTCAACGAGGGCATCGGCGACACCATCCGGGTGAGCCTTTCCGAGGACCCCGTGCGCGAATTGCCTGTGTGTTACGACATTCTTCAGTCGCTGGGCTTGCGCAAGACCAAGGTGGAATACATCGCGTGCCCCTCTTGCGGGCGGACGAAGTTCGACCTGCCGACCGTGTTGCACGAGGTGCGCGAGGCGACGCGCCACTTGGTGGGGCTGGACATCGCCGTGATGGGCTGCATCGTGAACGGCCCTGGGGAAATGGCGGATGCGGATTACGGCTACGTGGGTAAGGCGGGCGGCAAGATCGCGTTGTATCGCAAGCGAGAGGTGGTGAAGGCGAACATCGACCAGAAGGACGGTGTGGCCGAACTGATCGCTCTGCTGAAGGCGGACGGGAAGTGGGTGGATCCGCCGGAGGGTCAGCCGGTGGCGGAGCGGCGACTGACGGCTGTGCCGATGGCCCGGTAGGCCCGATGTAGCCCCGCCGTCTCGGCAATCATCTGGGCCGACACGTTGCTCTCGGTGTGGCTAACTTCCCGAGCTGATGGCCAACACCTGGTCAAAGAACCGGTACGCATCGGGCAGTGCGTCGGCCACGATCATCAGGTGCTCGCAAGGCGAATAGGTCCTAGAAACGCTTCGCTTGTTGGACTGCACCTTTGCGGAGAGGTTGGCTGCGCTCGTGCGGAGCATCGCCATCTCCTGATCGCCCACAGCGAAAAAGATCGGCGTTTCAGTCAGATTCGCGGGCAGGTCGACAGCTGCCGGTGCGAAGAGCGCCACCGCCGTCGGCTTTGGCGAAACGCCGCCGCTCCGCAATGCCACACCTCCGCCCATGCTGTGCCCCATCACCAAGACTCTCTTGGGTGAGACCCCTGTAAACGCCTTGCACCAATCGATGGCATCTTGAACCGCTGATCCTCCCGCGCGCGGAGCGACGAACGCCCACCGCCGCTGGTCGGCCAAACGCTTGCCCAGACCAGCGCCGTAGCCCTCGAAAAACAGGTTCTCGCTACCGCCCGCGCCATGGACGGCCACCACGAGCACGCCCTCGGACTCCCAACCGGACGGGATGCTGGCGCGGAGCCAGGTTCTGTTTTGCCTGGCGATAGGAATCTCGCCGGTGCGTCCCTTCGACGGGGTCCACTCGAGCATCTCGCTCGCGGGCAGCTCGGTCTCTAATTCCATTGGCGCCGAGACCGCCCTTGCAAGGGCTTCGGAGTAAGCCTTGGCCAGCGGGTCGTCGCTTGATGCAAGCGATTGCAGACGCTTGTCCAGATTTGTGGGCCGCTCGAAAACCACGGAGAGCCTGCGCCCGCCAGACGTCGCACTCCAAACCGTTCGTCCAGGCGCCGACGGTTGTTCTACTCGGACGGCGTGGCCATGGCGAAGGATGACCGGCTTCGTTTGGATCGTCGCTTCGACGGGCTGGCCGGGATCGTACACCAGATAGGCCAAGGCGGCCAGCGGAATGACCTCGTCGGCAATCGGGCGTTCCGCGCGGAGCGCGATGGCGTCCTCGGGGGATACCTTCCGCGACTCCAGGGCGGCCGTGGCCTCATCCAGCGACCGGCATGCCCGGTCGAATCGCGAGCCGAAGAACGAGGCGACGGCGGCGTTCAGCGGTGCGATCGCTTCCGACCTGCGCTCGGGTGTGGCTTCGAGCCACCGGGCCTCCAGCCTCTTCAGGCGCACACCAAGGTCGTATCGGCTGGCTTGCGGGGCTGGGACGTTCTCCTGAACGGGACCTCCCGTCCAGAAAGGCAGAACCGCCAAGAGCATCAGTGCCGTCATGATTGACCGATTCTACGCAACCCGGCCCCGATGGTTTGCCACGGTTGGTCTCCGGGCTGGTCGAGTTGCCGCAAGGTATGCTCCCGGCGTATGCGGACGGAAGGACGGGGCGCCGACGGGGCGTTTTGCCAGTGCCTCGGGTGCAAAAAAATCCTGCTGAAGAGCGAACTCGACGAGGCGCTCGGCGTGTGCCCGAATTGCAGCCACCACCACCGGCTGGGCGCGGCCAAACGCATCGAGCTCACGTTCGACCCCGGCTCGTTCGAAGAGGCCGATACCGGGCTGGCGTCGAGCGACCCGCTGGGTTTTCCCGAATACGCCGACAAGCTCGCCAAGGCGAGGGCCAAGACCGGCGCGGGCGACAGCGTCGTGTCCGGGCTCGCCGCGTTGGGGGGCCGCAGGGTGGCCACAGCGGTCGCCGATTTCGACTTCATGGGTGGCTCCATGGGCTCCGTGGCGGGCGAGAAGATCGCGCGGACGCTGGAGCGCGGCGTGGAGCACGCGTGCCCGGTCGTGCTGTTTTGCACGTCGGGCGGCGCGCGGATGCAAGAGGGTCTGCTCTCGCTGATGCAAATGGCCAAGACCGTTGCCGCCGTCCAGCGTTGCCGCGACCACGGCATCCCGACCCTCGGCGTGTTCACCGACCCGACCATGGCGGGTGTGCTGGCGAGCTATGCCAGTGTGGTGGACGTGATTCTCGCCGAGCCGAAGGCGCTTGTGGGCTTCGCGGGGGCGCGCGTGAGCAAGCAGGCGGGCGTAAGCAAGGTGCCGGACAACTTCCAAACCGCCGAGTTTTGTCTGGAGCACGGCATGGTGGACCGCATCGTTCCGCGCAAAGAGATGCGTCCTACACTGACGCGATTGGTGAAGTCGCTGGGAGGGCACCTGAATGGTTAAGACCTGGAAAGAGTGGGAAAAGCCCCTTATCGAATTGGACGAGGCAATCGCCAAGATCGAGGCGCTCATCGCCACCTCGCCCGAGGACAAGCAAGATGAACTAGGCGCCAGGTTGGCCGAAGTCAAGGCCCGGCGAGACCGCTATATCGACGTCCGCTACAGCCGCTTGGGACCTTGGGAAAAGACGCTGGTTGCCCGGGCAGAGCGTCGCCCTTACACGCTCGACTATGTGACTGCCCTGATCACCGAGTTCACAGAACTCGACGGGGACCGGCGGTATGGTGCGGACCATGCAATCGTCGGGGGTCCGGGGTTTTTCAACGGTCGGCCGGTGATGGTGGTCGGCCACCAAAAGGGCCGCAACATCCAAGAAAGGCAGTTCCGCAACTTCGGTATGGCCAAGCCGGAAGGCTACCGGAAAGCCATCCGCTTGTTCGATATGGCCTGCCGCTTCGGCATGCCGATCATCACTTTTGTGGATACGCCCGCCGCCGACCCAGGGGTGGAAAGCGAGAGCCGGGGCATCTCGGAAGCCATCGCCGCCTCGACCATGAAGATGTTCGAACTCGAGGTGCCCGTGGTGTCGGTGATCATCGGCGAAGGCGGCAGCGGCGGCGCGATCGGCATCGCGGTGGGCAACCGCGTGCTGATGCAGGACCACGCGATTTACAGCGTCATCCCGCCCGAGGGGTGCGCGGCGATCCTTTGGCGCGACCCCGAGAAGGGGCCGCAGGCTGCGGCGGCGCTCCGGCTCACGGCCGAAAGCGCCCTGGAACTCGGCTTGGTGGACGCCATCGTGCCCGAGCCCAAGGGCGGTGCGCACCGCGACCCGCTGCAGGCCATCCATGCCGTGCGGGACGCGGTGAAGGAGCACCTCGACGCCCTGACCGGGCTCGACGGTCGGACGCTGCGCGAGCAACGCTACGCGAAGTTCCGAGCGATGGGCCGCTTCGACGGCGCTTAGTCGAACCGCACGACGCCCGTATCCAGGTCGTAGTAGGCCGTGACGACTTGCGTGTCGGCGGTGAGGTGGGCTTTGCTCCGAATCTCTTCTGCGACCCGCCGGGCGTTTTCCACGACGGCGTTCTCGAGCGGGTCGCCGTCCATGCCCTCGGTGGCCAAGACCGCCGGTCGAATGGCCCTGACGAGCGCGCCCACGTAACCCTCGGCGTCGTCGGCATCCATCGCCGCGGTGACCGCTCCACACCGCTCGTGACCCATCACCACGATGAGGCGCGTGCCCAAATGCTCGTTGGCGTACTCGATGCTGCCGAGGCCGAAGTCGTCGATCAAGTTCCCGGCGACGCGGACGGGGAACAGGTCGCCGATCGACTGGTCGAAGACGATTTCGGGAGCGGTTCGCGAGTCGGAGCAACCCACGATGATCGCGAAGGGTGCTTGGTGGTTGGCTGTCTCGGTACGCTCGTGTCGCGTCGGACGCGGTGCGCTCGCGGGACGGGCGACAAAGCGGGCGTTTCCTTCGTTGAGCATCGCGAGGGCCTGGGCTGCGGTCATCGGCCCGCCTGGCGTGCCGCCTCCGGTGGCTTCGGTCGTGCTCCCTCCGCAACCGAGCAGGAGTGCCGAAGAGAGCATGCCGAAGGCGAGAATGGGGACGCCGAACTTCATAGGGTCCGATTATAAACCGGAAGTCCGGCTAGATGGCCCGGATATGGCGTGTTTTCATGGGTTCCGACCCGTCGCATCGTTAGCGGATGACCGGTCTCTGTCCGGGTCGGGAACCCATGGCACCCGGACCTTGCGGCGACGACGGGATGTGACTCACTCCAGTTTCTTGGCTGAAGCGGCTTCGATCCAGTGGATGACGTCGAGGAAGGTTTTGTCGCTGATCACCAATCCAACGATGGCGTTGGCCGGAACGTCGAAGTCGAGTTCGATATCGGTGAGCGTCAGTTCGGCCCACTCGCCATCCAGACAGATGGTCAATTCAAAGGGATCAAGGGGATGGAGTGTCAGTTTGTTATGAAGCGATGGACCTAGGACGATCTTTGTCAGCGACTCGCGAATGCTAGCGACGTACTCGTAAGGCTCCCACTCGGATTCCGGAACGGCGCCCCGTTCAGACGCTTGCCTGACAAGCAACTCTTCCCGAGTGGGTTCGGGCGGAATGTAGTAACAGGACCAGCTACGAATGAACCGCAAACCGAGAACTGGAATCCTCCAGGCATTCGGGTCCCCGCTCTGTACCGGCTCCGGCGGGTCGTGCAGCAAAGGGAAGCCCGATGGAGAGAATCTGGGCCGATAGCGAACCTCGGTCATGGCCCTGGACCTGTGCTCCGCGTCAACTCGCGATCTGCACGTACTCCACCGTCCCGCCCGGTTGCGGGAGCGGCTCGCCGTCTTCTAGGGCGGATTCGATCCACAGTTCGATGCGCTCGATCGCCTGCTCGCGCGTCTCACCCCAACTCGCGCAACCCGGCAGGTCCGGGGCGTATACGCTATACCGGCCGTCTTCTTCCTGTTCCAAAACGATGGGATAGGTTGTCATGGTCGAATGCCCGCCTGCTTCAGTATAGCCCGGAGAGTGCCCTTTGGCACGTCGCCGGGGTGTCTGGCAACAATGACACGACCTGACCTTGATTCGTGCTTGAACACGGCATGGGAGCCCTTCTTCCGCAACAGTATCCAGCCATTCCTTTCAAACAATCGGATGAGTTCATCCGAGGTCGGCAGGGGTCACCGATCGATCTCGCCCAGCACGATGTCGATCGAGCCGATGATCGCGATCAGGTCGGCGATCATGCGGCCGACGGCCAGGACTTCCAACGTCTTCAGGTTCATGAACGACGAAGGCCGCTCGTGCCACCGGTAGGGACGGTTCGAGCCGTCGCTCACGATGTAAAAGCCCAGTTCGCCCTTCGAGCCCTCGATTCCCGCGTAGGCTTCGCCGACCGGCGGGCGGTAGCCCTCGGTGACCAGCTTGAAGTGGTGGATGAGCGATTCCATCGAGGAATCCAACTCGGCGCGGGGTGGCGGAGCGATCTTGCGGTCCGACGTGTTGTACGGCCCTTCGGGCAGCCCGTCCAGCGCCTGACGGATGATCTTGCACGATTCCTTCATCTCGGCGATGCGGACAAGGAACCGGTCGTAAACGTCGCCGTGCGAACCCACCGGAATCTGAAAATCGAAGTCCTCGTAGCTGGAATACGGGTTGCTCTTGCGCAGGTCCCAAGCCACGCCGCTGGCCCGCGCGATGGGGCCGGAGCATCCGAGTTCGAGCGCTTGCTTGCCCGTGAGCACGCCGACGTCGATCGTCCGCTCTTTCCAAATCGGGTTCTCGACCAGCAGGTTCTCCACCACCTCGAGTTCGCCGGGGAACTCCTTGAGGAACGCGTTGAGCTTCACGTCGAAGCCGTCTGGCATGTCGCCGCGCAGCCCGCCCGGGACGATCCAACTGGGCATCATGCGCACGCCGGAGAACATCTCGAACATGTCGAGGATCATCTCCCGCTGCTGCATGATGTAAAAGAACGGGGTCATCGCGCCCAGGTCGAGCCCGTGCGTGCCCAGCCACACGCAGTGGGAGGCGATGCGGCTGAGTTCGGCCAGGATGACGCGCAGGTATTGGCCCCGCTTGGGGATCTCGCAGCCGAGCAACTTCTCGACGGCCAGCGCATGTGCCAGGTTGTTGCCATTCGCGTTCAGGTAGTCCATGCGGTCGGTCATCACGACGCACTTGTGGTACTGCTGGTATTCGGCCTCTTTCTCCATCCCCGTATGCAAGTAGCCGATGACGCACTTGCATTGGATGATGACCTCGCCCTCGAGTTCGGTGATCAGGCGGAGAACGCCGTGCGTGCTGGGGTGCTGGGGCCCCATGTTCACGATCATCGTGTTCTCGCCGGTGCGCTGGAACACGGTTTCGGTCGAGGGCATGAAGGCTTGAGGCGCGCTGCTCATGGACATTGGAGAGTCTACCAGCGTGGCTTGCGGAGTCGTTCAGGCGTTTGAGTCCGCTAGAAGGGCAATGAGACGCCTGCCGTCGCGTAGGTCACCCAGGCAAAGTTCTTCACGCGCGGGACGTCGGCACCGCCTTCCAACACGCGAACGCCCACGAACGCCGTGCTTCCCGAGGCGAACCGCCGCTTGGCCCGCAGACTCACGTCGAACGCTCGGCCGGGGCCGCCGGCCAGCCCGTCCATCTCGAACTCATAGCGCAAGTCGCCGCTGAGGACGCCTTCCTTGTGCAGGTTCAGCAGGGGCACAAAGCCCACGTTGCGTTCCGAAGCGTCGGTCGCGCCCTGTTCGAGCCGGATTTCGGCGTCGCGGACTTTGAGCGTGCCGCCAATGGCCCAACCGTTCTTCCAAGGCTTGCGATAGGTCAGGCGGTAGCTGTCGAACTGGTAGGTCGCCTTGGCCGCTCCCGCCACGAACGTCTTGCCGGCGAAGCTGGCTGGGGCATCGAGTTCGCCCGAGCCGCTTTGCCGAAACGGGGCGACGAGCAGCTTCCACGTGCCGCCTTTGGGGTCTTGGTAGAGCAGGGAAACCCGCCCGAACGTGCGCCAGTTCTTGCCGACCAGGCCTGCGAGGTCCAGGTTCGTGCCCGTTTCGTTGGGGACTTGGGCGTTGTTGTAGCGCGGCGCGGTGAAGCCGGTTTCCAGTTCAAGGGTCCAGCGTTTCGGGTTGTCTTGGGCGTTGGCGTGGCCGATTGCGAGCAGGAGGGGCAGGGCGGCGAGCGGCTTGGTCATGGGCTTTGGCTTCTACGCGACGTTGGGGAGGGAAGTTGGCAACAGCGTAGAGCCCTCGCCCGAAAGGGCAAGCGGCCAAGAGCCGTGGTCGTGCAAGTCCAACCAGAATCCTGAAGCCGAACCTTCCCTTGGCTTGCGAGGTCTAGGCCACCCGCTCCAGCACTTGGAACTTCGCCGACGCCTTGTGGTCGCCCATGCTCAGCTTCACCGTGTACTCGCCCGCTGGCGCGTGATAGGTGGCCCAGGGGTCTTCGCCTCGGTCGGCCACTTTGCGCCACTCCTCCGGTTCCAGATTCCACACCACGCGGTTGTAGCCCGCTGCGTTCGAGCCCGAGAGCTTCTTCATGACCGCGCCGTGCGCGTCCTCGATCACCACCGACACATCCTCGCCCGTGTATTCGGCGATCCAGTAGTCGAACACCGCGCCCATCGGCGGGTTGGGGGCGCGGAACGTCTTGTGCGTCCAGGCTCCCGAATAGGCCAAGAACCAACGCGGGCGGCAATCGCGCACCGAGAACAGATGCAACGGCTTGGCCAACACCTCGGGTGTCAGCTCGGAAACCCACAGCGCGCGGTCGAGCACCCAGATGCTGCGTCCGTGCGTGCCGAGCACCAGATCGGTTTCGCGGGCGTGCTGTTGGATGTCGTCCACGGGCGTTGTGGGCAGGGCTTTGCCGTGCATCTTGGTCCACGAGCCGCCACGGTCGAGGCTGACGTAGAAGCCATGCTCGGTGCCCGCATACAGCACGTTCTCGCCGAATCGGTCTTCTTGAACCACCTTGACGCTCCGGCCTTTGGGAAGGTCGGACGTGATATCGCGCCACGTTTTGCCATAGTCGTCGGTGGCCAGGATGCACGGGTCCATGTCGTCGCTTCGGTGGCCGTCCACCCCGGCGTAGGCGCGGCCCTTGGCGTGCGCGCTGGCGACCAGGCGGCAGATATAGCGGCCCCCGACTTCCGGCGGCGTCACATTGGTCCATTCGCCCCCGTCGTTGCGCGATACGTGGATGAGCCCGTCGTCCGAGCCCGCCCACAGGACGCCCTTCTCGACCGGCGATTCGGCCAGGCTGACCACGGTGCAATGGGTTTCGGCGTTCGAGCCGACCGTCTCCATTTTTAGCGGGTCGCGGGTCGTCAGATCCGGGCTGATGCGTTGCCACCTTGCGCCGCGCTCGGTGAGCTTGTACACGTGGTTCCCCGCATGGTAGATCACGCTGGGGTCGTGGGGGCTGACAAAGAACGGAGAGTTCCAGTTGTAGCGGTGCCGCGGTTCTCCCTCGCGTGCTTCGGGGCTCAGGTAGCGCTTCTCGCCGGTTCGCAGATTGATCCGCGTGAGATGCCCACCTTGCCATTCCGCGTACACCCAGTCGTTGTCCTCTGGGTCGAAGGCGGCGTGGAAGCCATCGCCCCAGAACGCGACTTGCCATTCGGCGTTGGTGATCGACGTCGCAGGAGTGCCTTGGGCATCGTTTTTTGCGTCCTGACGGTTGGTGGCGCTGGGGCCGATCCAGGTTCCGTTGTCTTGGAGACCGCCAATGATGCGATACGGGTCCGAGTCATCGAGCGCGATGTTGTAGAACTGCCCGACGGCCATCGTGTTGAGGAAGTCCCACGTGGTGCCGCGGTCGAAACTCTGGCTGACGCCGCCATCGGTGCCGATGATCAAGTGGCAGTTGTCGGCGGGGTCGATCAGCATAGCGTGGTGGTCGGCGTGGAGGATGTCGGCGAAGCCGCCGCGGAACGAAGCACCGCCATCGTCGCTGACCTCGGTCGTCCACCCGAGCAGGTAGACCCGGTTGTCGTCCTTGGGGTCGAACTTGACCTTGCTGAAGTAGAAAGCCCTTGGCGAGCGAACGCTCAGGCGTCTCCACGTGTCGCCGCCATCGTCGCTGCGGAAGATCCCGCCGCCGCGCATGCGGTCGTCGCGGATGCTGTTCGCGCCGTCCTGGGTGCTCTCGACCACGGCGATGAGTTTCTTGGTGTCGCCAGCGAAGATGTCCAGACCGATGCGTCCCGTTTGTGCGGGGAGACCTCCGGCGAGTTTGGTCCATGTCTTGCCGCCGTCTTTGCTGCGGTAGATGCCACCCTCTGGGCCACCACTCGTAAAGCTCCACGCCGTGCGAAGCCGCATGTACATCGCGGCGTAGACCGTGTCGGGGTCCTTGGGGTCGAGCATCACGTCGCATGCGCCGGTCTTCTCGTCGATGTAGAGGACCCTGTCCCAGGTCTTGCCGCCGTCCGAGGTCTTGTAGACGCCTCGTTCCGGGTTGTGGCCCCAGAGGTGTCCAAGGGCGGCCACGAAGCAAACGTCGGGATCGCGGGGGTCCACAGCCATGCGCGGGATGTCGTGGGTTTCCTCGAGTCCCAAGTGCTGCCAGGTGTCGCCGTTGTCGGTCGATCGGTAGACGCCGTTGCCCCAGCTGCTGCTGTTTCGCCCATTGCCCTCGCCGGTGCCCACCCAAACGATCTTGCCCTTGCCTTTGACCTTGCGGTCGGCCTTGGGCGTCTCGTCGGTCCAGCCCTTCCAGTCGGAGGGAGCATCGCAGGCAACGACGGCGCCGATGCTCGACGTGACTTCCTTGTCGAACAGGGGCTCGAACGTGGTGCCCATGTTCCGCGTGCGCCAAAGGCCGCCGCTGGCATACCCCACGTAGAACGTTTTGGGGTTGCCGGGCTCGAAGCACATATCCGAGATGCGTCCACCCATGATGGCGGGTCCAATCGAGCGCCACGGAATCCGCTTGAGATCGCTTTCTTGCAGGCGTCGGACAGGAGCGGCGGAGGCTTCAGAGTTGGGCTTGCGGGCCATGCCCTCAGTATTCCCAATCCGCTAGGGCAGGAAGTACCGTACGTTTGTGATCACCACGTTCTTGCGGCTGCCAAGTTCCTTTTTCAATCGCTCGGCCACATTGCTGTGCAACATGGCGTGCCACGGAAACTTGGGCACGGCTTGTGGCACGATGACCGTGATCATCGTGTCGGGACTCTCCTCAAGCGTTTGATCGACGTACTGCATGATCGGCTCGGTGAGCGAGCGGTAGGGCGACTCGAGGATGACGAGCGGCAAATCTCCGGCGTAGGTGCTCCACGCGTGCTTGACTTCGCTCACCGAAGCGGGATCGAGCGTCACATGCAACGCGCGGCAGTCGTGGGCCAATTGCCGCGCATAGCCGATGGCCTGAAGGATTCCGCGGTGGACGCGCGGCACCAAGAGCAACACGGTCATCTTGGGTGCGCCGGGACTCTCGGCGGCCTTGAGCGCCATGGCCTCCGCAAGGTAGTCGTAGTGCTTGCGAATCCGCGCGAAGACGAAGAGAATCACGGCGAGAGCGACAACGATGATCCATGCGCCCTCGCTCCATTTGGTCACCAGCAGGATGACCATCACGGTGAACGTCGTGATCGTGCCCACGCCGCTCACAATCATCTTCCAGTTCCGCACGCCCGAGCGGTACCACTTCACGGTCATGCCCGCTTGGCTGAGTGTGAACGAGATGAACACGCCCATGGCGTAAAGCGGGATGAGAGAGTGCGTGTCCGCATGGTAGCCGATGATCAGGGCAACGGCCAAAACCGCCAGAGTGACGATCCCATTGTTGAAGACCAAACGGTCGCCTAGGCTGGTCAACTGACGGGGGAGGTACCCATCCTTGGCGATAAAGCTGGACAGCCGTGGGAAGTCCGCGAACGCCGTGTTGGCCGCCAGAAACAGGATGAGCGCCGTCGCGACTTGGAGCGCGTAGAACCCGGGGCCGATGCCCCACATCTTCTCCGCGAGCTGTGCGACCACCGTCTTGAATCCCTCTTCGGTGGGATGGAGCGGCACGATGCCGTAGTGTTGCGCCGACCAACTCAGGCCAAGGAACATGGCCAGCAACAGAGCCACCATGAGGAGGAGCGTCTGCGACGCGTTCTTGGCCTCGGGAGGACGGAACGCCTGCACACCGTCGGCGATGGCCTCGGTTCCAGTGAGCGCGGTGCACGAGGCCGCGAATGCGCGCAGGAAAACGAAGGCGGTCAACGCGTGAAGCGGCTCATCGAACTTGGCTGGGTCGGGAGCGTGATGCGGCTCTCCCACCCCGCGCACCAGGCTCGTCGCGACCAGGGCCAGCACCATGAACACGAACGAATAGGTGGGTATGGCGAAGGCGATCCCGCTCTCTTTGGCGCCCCGCAGATTGACCACCGCGATGGCTGTCACCGCCCCAACGCCGATCGCAACCGCGTAATGTTGCGCGGGCCCATACATCGAGACGATCGCACTGACGCCCGACGAGATCGACACGGCGACCGTCAGGACATAGTCGATCAGCAGAGACGCTCCGGCCACCTTTCCCGCGCCCGAACCGAGGTTCTCGGTGGAAACAAGGTAGGTGCCGCCACCGTTGGGGTAGGCATGGATCGTCTGGTAGTAGCTGAACGCCACGATGGCCATGAGCACGGCCAGCCACATCGAAACGGGCAAGAGATAGCTGAGTGCAATCGGGCCGGCGATGACCAGTACGAGCATGATCTCTTCGCTGGCATAGGCCACCGAAGACAGCGCGTCCGACGCGAAGACGGGAAGCCCGTACCGCTTGGGTAAACGCTCGTGATGCGCGTGCTTCGTCGCGATGGGAATCCCGAGGATCGCCCGTTTCAGCCCGCGCAGGTTGAGCATGGTGTGCCGAAGTGGGCGCTTACGCCGTCACAGGCGCGTCGAAAGGCACACCCTTCTTGGTTTCAGCGCGGAACAATCCCACGATCTCCTGGGTGACGGGGCCGACGGCACCGTCGCCGATGGGCCTTCCATCGAGGCGCACCATCGGAATGACTTCGGCAGCGGTACCCGTCAGGAAAGCCTCGTCCGCAGTGAAGATATCGAACGGGGTCAGGAAGCCCTCCTGGACATCGTAGCCCGCATTTCGGGCAAGCTCGATGACCGTATCCCGCGTGATGCCCTTCAGGATGCCGCACGAAGGGTCAGGAGTCCGAATGGTCTTGCCCGTGACCAAGAAGAGGTTGTCGCCTGTGCATTCGGCGATGTAGCCCTGCGCGTTCAGCATGAGGCCCTCGCCGGCGCCAGCGTAGTTGGCTTCCTGCTTGGCCATGATGTTCGCCGCGTAGCGTCCGATGCACTTCAGGCGCGGGTCGAGGCTGTCGCCGCTCATCACGCGGAACGACGTGGTGATGACGTCGAGTCCGGTTTCGTACGCTTCCGGCGGATAGAGCGCCAACGTGGAAACCATGATCATGACGTTGGGCTCCTGGTTGATGTTCTTTGGGTCCAGTCCGAGCCCGGTGCCACGGGTCACGTTCAGGCGGATGTAGCCGTCCGCGATGTCGGCTTGGGCGCACACGTCCAAGATCGTCTGGCGCAGCTGCTCTTGGCCCATCGACATGCGGTATCCGAGGAACCGACAGCCGTGATAAAGCCGATCCAAGTGGGGATCGAGCTTGAACACGCGGCGTCCGTAGATGCGGATGCCTTCGAAGAGACCGTCTCCGTAGAGGTGCGCGTGGTCGGCGACGCTGACCTTCGCATTCTCAAGCGGAGTGATGTCGCCGTTGAGCCAGACGAGCTTGGGCATGAGGCCATTGTACTCTGCCCGCACCTTGCGTCAGGGTCTAGGCGGATCGCTGCGGGTAAACGTGTAGGTGTAAGAAAGCGGCGAAGCCACGCCCCATTCGAGCACGCCGGAGAGTTGCAACGAACGAGCACGAGCCAAACAAGCGCACGCATTACCAACGCCACAATGGAAAGGAATGAACGGTCGCTACGAATACTCTCGCGCCACGTTGGACGAAGCGTCTCTCGACGACAACCCGATCGCGTTGCTTCGGGTCTGGCTGGAGGAGGCGACCAAGCACGAGGGCATCGTCGAGCCGACCGCAATGGCTTTGGCGACCGCGCTTGACGGGCGTCCGAGCAACCGATTCGTCCTGCTTCGCGGCCTGGATTCTGGCCTGGTCTTTTACACGAACTACCGTAGCCGCAAGGGACGCGAACTCGACGCCAACCCATGGGCGGCGGCGACCCTGTGGTGGGCGGCTCTCGAGCGGCAGGTTCGCATCGAGGGCCGTGTGGAGCGCACGACCGAGGCCGAAAGCGACGCCTATTTTGCGAGCCGTCCGGCGATGAGCCGACATGCCTCGGCCATCAGCCCCCAGAGCCAGCCCATCCCCAGCCGCGAGGTCCTTGACACCCGATTGGCCGAAGCGATGGAGGCCGACCCAGAGGGACCGGAGCGGCCAGCGCATTGGGGTGGCTACCGGCTGATTCCCGACGTCGTCGAGTTTTGGCAGGGCCGACCGGGCCGGCTCCACGACCGCATCCGTTATCGTCGGGAAGGCGACAGATGGGCCATGGAGCGGCTCGCGCCCTAGATCACATGGATGGCGTGAACAGCCAGACGTGAGCCCCGAAGGGATCGGCGATGAGCGCCATGCGACCCACCGAGGGCACGTCCATCGCCGGAACAAGGACGCTTGCACCCTGACCGATGCATCGGGCGACGCGCGCGTCGACGTCGTCCACGGCAATGTAAGTCGCCCAGTGCGACGGGATGTGCTCGCTGTTTTCAAGCTGGTTGACATCCATGATGCCCGCGACGCCCATGCCGTTCTTGGTCAGCATCGGGTAGGTGCCCATTTCGCCCATGTCCGCGTCCTGATGACCAAAGTCGAGGCATTCGGTGTAGAACTTGATGGCTCCTGCGGGGTCTTTGACGTACAGCTCGTGCCAAACGAACGTGCTGCCGGTGTTGAGAGCGTGTTGAGTGTTCGGATCGTCCGACATAACACCCATCATACGATAAGTCCACCGAAAATGGTGCCCGTTTCGGCGAAAATAGTTTACATTTGTCTGGTTTGTTCGCCGTGGATCGACCCCTCTGTCAAATGGACGATTCGGTCGGATCCATGCAGCATCGTGGGATCGTGAGTGACCATCACCAGGGCTCCCTCGCCACGGTGCGCGTTGAGTAGCTCCACCACTTGAACGCCGTTCGCATGATCCAGAGCCGCCGTAGGTTCGTCGGCGAAAATGACGCGTGGATGCGAGGCCAACGCCCGGGCCACGCAGACCCGTTGCCGTTCGCCTCCGCTGAGTTCGTGTGGCAACCGGCCGGTCTTTGCCGAGAGACCGAGCAGGTCGAGCAGTTCGAGCGCGCGCTTGCGGAGGTCTCGAACCGGGTCGGCGAGCATGACGTTCTCCAGCGCCGAAAGGTAGCCGAGCAGGTAGGGCTGTTGAAACACGAAACCGAACGCTTCCATCCGCAAGCGGCTTCGCTCTTCGTCGGCCATCTGACCCAAGTCTCGCCCCTCGAAGAGTACGGCGCCGAACGTGGGGTTCTTGAGGCCCGAGAGCAGGTAAAGAAGGGAAGACTTGCCGGACCCAGAGGGCCCAAGAATGCCGACGAACTCGCCAGGGCAGATCTCGAGGTCGATCGCGTCGCACGCCCGAATCTCCTTGCCGTGGTCTTCGTAGACCAGAGACGCCTGCAACGCTTGGATCAAACCAGCCTCCTTTCAACGATGCTCACGGGATCGAAGCGGCGGAAGCGACTCAGGACCGTGAACGCGCCGACGGCGAAGATCGCCACGGGCACAACCAAGGTATACGCAAATGCAGTCGGGTCCATGGTGTTGAGCGCCCAGGCTTTGGGTTCCATCAACACCATGTAGGCGACCCGCAACATCAGGTGGGCGACCAGGACGCCGAGCAACCAGCCTACGACGGTCACCCATAGGGTCTCCTTCAAGGACCTCAGGAGCAACGTGCGTCGGGCGTATCCGATGCACTGTAGAAGACCGAACTCGACCAGACGCTGCGACTGGTAGATGTTGGTCAGCATGCCGATCATCAACGCGATCACAGCCACCAGCGTCACGATGACCACGTTGAGAATCTGGTACAGCGTGGCGAACATCTTGTTGGTGCTTTCCTCGAGTTCTCGGTACGCGAAGAGCTTGGCCCGATCGCCCTTGAACCTCTCGAGCGCCCAGTCGTCCAGTTGGGCTTGGGTTTTCCTGTCTTTGGCCAGCACAAGGAACACATCGATCGGCGGGAAGTGGTTCGCCTTGTGGTACTCCAGGTCCGTGAGCATCATCCATTCGGTGGATTGGGCGATGCCGACGATCCGTACGTCTTGCGGCGAGTAGTCGTCCGTCTTGTCCGGTCCCAGAAGGACGTCACCGATTTTCAGGTTCAAATTGCGCGCCACAGGTTCGCTGATCAGCGCCTCTGGTTGACCGACCGAGGGTTTTCGGCCCTCGATGCCGGTCACGAAGTGCTTGTCGAGGAAGTAGTCCATGTCGTCGGGATTGAACGCGAGCACGACGAAGGGCCAATCGCCGACGATCGACTTCACTTGCGCCGAGCTGCCCCTGCATACGATGATTCGTTCGATTGGGACGGGACATTCATTGCGGAACGTCTCGACCAGCTTGGGCGTCATGGCCGGGTCGCCACGCGGGGTGACACCCAGGGAGTACTGCGAATAGGAGTACACGGCCTTGACGGAGTCCGGGATAGAGTTCATCAGCGCGACGATCCACGCGATGAGCATGACGGCCAGCGCGATGACCCCGACCATCGGAACGCTCTTGGAGGCGTTGCGCACGAGATACACCAACGGACTGAGCGGAGAACCGAACATGCGCGGCTTCAATATGGCACGGTTGCGCCTAGGCACGAGGCCCTTCTACGCAACGCCGTGTGCGCTTGTCCCGGCGGTCCCTTCGTGAGCGAGTGGGGAAGATGGAAGTTGGAGCCGGACTTGGCGCATCTTCAGGACGTCGGCAAGTGGTCTGCAGGTGGTTCGGATGTCGTCCCGGTGGGTGCCGCGATGTTCCCGACCCCGGTTCGGTCACCCAAGACCCGGTGAGACGTCCCCTCCCGAAGATCGGGAGGGGATTGAGGTGAGGGTTGATTGAATCGGCCTGAGGCGCGCCCTTCTTTGTACAGTGACGAACGCGTTAGCCAGCCAGGGACTTGAAGAACCTGACGATCGCTTCCGACGTCCCCGTCGGCCATTCGTGACCACCTTCGTGGGCGTGCCACACCACGGGAGCTTTGGACTTCGCGTCCCCGTAGCGCACAAACCCCGGAGCCCACTCGGATGTGGCCTCCGTTAGCTTGTTGTTCTTCAGTGCGGCGTCGCGGCTGCGCTCGGCCGAGTTGATCCGGATGAGTTCGTCGTTCTTGCCGTGGACGATGAGCAGCGGCATGGGGTCGGCCACGGCGAAGCCGATGGGTGCGAAACCGCCGACCGTGGCCGCGCCTGCCAACGTCGCGCCTCGCTTGGCGACCAGCAGGTACGAGAAGATCGCGCCGTTCGACATGCCGCACGTGAACACCCGCTTGGGGTCGCCATGCCGGTCTTTCAGCACCTGGGCGAGCAGCGCATCGTAGAACGCGAGGTCGCGGTCGCCTTGCAGGCCCGAAGCGATTTGCCATCCCGGCGCCGTGCGGCCCAGCAGGTCGACATCGAGCCCCTGCGGGTAGACCGTGACAGCTTCCTTCCAGGCCTCATGGACGCGGTATGAGAACGCCGCCTGACGTGCCGAGCCCGTGAACCCGTGAAAAACGAACACCACGGGCACCGGGGCCTTGCCCCTGGGCGGCGCGTAGACGATGGCTGTCCGCTCAAGGTCGCCGACCTTGAGCGAAATCGTTTCAGCGGTCGGTAGGAGCAGGACTACGGCGAGCAGCGCGGTCATGCGCCCAATTATAGGGTCATCGGACGCGAATGTCCTTGCGGACCCATTTGACGTGGTTGTCGAAGAGGAGCTGGTTGCGTCCGCCCTTGTGCGCCGACCATCCGTCGGCTGGCGGCTCCGAGCCGCCGACACGCCACAGCTCGTGCGAGAACGCCCACCACTTGGCTTCGTAAAAGGGGCTCATCAGCCACTCTTGTTCCGAAACGCTCACGCCTTTGGCGTCGCAGACCGAGAGCGGCGAACGTCCACGGGCGAAACGGGAGCTGGACGCGTTCGTCTCGCCGAGCAGGTCGCTCGTGTAGTTGGTCCATCCCTTCTCGGGAATCGATACGCCACGCTCGGACCAAGGCGTGGTGAAGTGGGATCGCCAGTCGTTTGGCTCCTTGTAGAGTTCGGTGGCCGAAGACTTGTAGATCTCGACGCTCTTCATGTAGGGGGCCCAGAGAGGCATGAACGCTCCCACGCCTGCATACCTCTTGCCGCCGGCGTCGACGGGCGGAGTGAGTTGCAGGTGCTCGTCGGGAATCCACGGCATGAGGTCGTCGTAGTCGTTCAGGTAGAGCGCGTTGGCAATGCCGATCTGGTAGAGCTGTTGAAGGCAGTTCGAACGTTTGGCGGCTTGCTTGGCCTCGGCGTACACGGGGAACAGCATGGCGGCGAGGATGGCGACGATCGCGATGACGACAAGCAACTCGATCAGGGTGAAGGCGCGCCTCATGGGGCGTGTGGTTCGGCGCGGACGGTTGGCTTCCTTCTCGAGGCACGCCCAGAGTGCCACGGTCTGTGCGGGCCGAGACGTGTTGTCCACCGTGACGTTTGGTTCCGCCAGACCGTGCTCCCTGTTCGATGCCAGCACGGCCTGCCAGATGCCAGCGTTCGCGAAGTCGAGAAGCCTCAAACCCGGGCAGGCCGTGGCACCCCCTGGCTCATCGAGACGAACCGATCGTCCAACGAGTTGAAGTAACATGAGGAAGACGATGCCCACGACGATCCGGCTCCGCATCCAGAGACAGGACAGCAAGAACGACAAACCCCGTTGGGAAGTGTTCGAGATTCCCTACCGCGAGCGTATGAACGTCATCTCGGCGCTCATGGAGGTTCGGAAGAACCCCAAGACCGTGGAGGGTCAGAAGGTCAGCCCGCCTGCCTGGGAAGCCGCCTGTTTGGAAGAGGTTTGCGGCAGCTGCACCATGAACATCAACGGAGGCGTGCGCCAAGCGTGCACGGCATTGGTGGATCAGGTGGGCGTGGTCAAGGGCGATGCCATCGAGATCACGCTCGAGCCCATGAAGAAGTTCCCCCTCGTCAGGGACCTGATCGTCGATCGCTCGAAGATGTTCGAGAACTTGAAGCAGGTCAAGGCGTGGGTGCCGATCGACGGTTCGTACGACCGCGGCATGGCGGCCCCCCAGGACGACCACGTGCGCCAACTGCGGTACGCCCTGTCCAAGTGCATGACATGCGGTTGTTGTTTGGAAGCGTGTCCACAGATCAACGAGCGTTCGTCGTTCGTCGGACCGCAGACGTTGGCCCAAGCGTTGCTGTTCAATCTCCACCCCGTTGGCGCCACGCTCGAAGAGGACCGCTTGGAGGCTCTGACTGGGGAGGATGGCATCACGGGTTGCGGCAACGCCCAGAACTGCGTGAAGGTCTGCCCCAAGGAAGTGCCGCTCACGCTGGCGATCGCGCGGCTCAACCGGGACACCACGGTCTACAAGATCCGCAAGTGGATGGGGCTGACCGCCTCCACCCACCGATAGCAGGCCCACTCGGGTCCCATGGAACCCTGAAGGAGAGGAGTAGCCTCTTGATTAGCGTAGGGTGCCCCGGACCCCGCGAGGCACGAGGAAGCGCCACTCGAGCGAGGCACCCTAGGGAAGGGTCTCCTTCATGGACGTCGAGTTGCTTTCGCGAGTTCAGTTCGCCTTCACCGCCTCCTTCCACTACATCTATCCGCCGATGAGCATTGGCCTCGGCTTGTTGCTCGTGGTGATGGAGGGCATGTACCTTCGGACCAAGAATCCGGTGTATGAGCGCCTCACCAAGTTTTGGGTCAAGGTCTTCGCCCTGATCTTCGCCGTTGGAGTGGCATCTGGCATCGTCCTCGAGTTCGAGTTCGGTACGAACTGGGCCACCTACTCGCGCTATGTGGGCGACATCTTTGGAAGCGCACTGGCCGCGGAGGGCATCTTCGCGTTCTTTCTCGAGTCCGGATTCCTGGCGATTCTGGTGTTTGGCTGGGACCGCGTCAAGCCCGCGATGCACTTCTTCTCGACCTGCATGGTGGCACTGGGCTCCACATTCAGCGCCGTGTGGATCATCGTGGCGAACTCATGGCAGCAGACGCCTGCCGGATTTGTCATCGAGGGCGAGGGGTTGGCTGCCCGTGCGAGAATCACCGATTTTTGGGCCATGGTGTTCAACCCGTCCAGTGTCGATCGCCTTACGCACACGGTCGTTGCTGCCTGGGCGACCGGTGGGTTTCTCGTGATCAGCGTATCGGCCTATTACCTGCTGAAACGGCAGCATGTCGAGGTCGCGCAAGCAGCGATGAAGATCGCGGTGCCCTTCACGCTTGCGGTCACCCTCATTCAACCGATCCTCGGACACAAGAGCGCGGTCGGTGTGGCGAAGAACCAACCGGCCAAGATGGCGGCTTTCGAAGGGCATCACGACTCGTCCAAGCCCATGGACTTGGTGTTGCTTGGCTTCTACGACGAGGAGAGCGCAAGCGTCAAGGGCCTTTCCGTTCCCGGGGGCGCATCCATGCTGCTCAAAGGCGACGCCAAGGCGCCAGTGGTGGGTTTGAACGACTTCGCCAAAGAAGACCGTCCACCGATTCAGGCGACGTTTCAGTTCTATCACGCCATGGTCCTTCTGGGCATGGCGATGATCGCGATGGCGTTGGCCGCGGGCATTCAGCTCTGGCGGGGCAGACTTGAGACTTCGACGCTTCTCCTGAAGTTGCTCGTGCCATCGATTCTGTTGCCGCACTTGGCCAATCAGGCCGGATGGTTTGCCGCCGAAGTTGGGCGACAACCCTGGATCGTGTACGGTCTGCTTCGCACGTCGGATGGCCTAAGCAAGGTTGTCAAAGCCAATCAGGTGTTGGGGTCCTTGGTTCTGTTCGGCTTTCTGTATGTGCTTCTGTTCGTCTTGTTCGTCTACTTGCTCGACCGCAAGATCAAGGCGGGCCCGGACGGAGATATCGCCGATTCGATCAGTCTTGCGCACGGAGTGCAGCAATGAGCTATCCCTTTGACCTTTCTATTGCATGGTTCATCATCGTCGGTGTCCTTTTGGCGGGTTATGCGATTTTGGACGGGTTCGATCTTGGCGTCGGAATGCTCCACCTCTTCATCAAAGGTGACCGTGAGCGGCGTGTGCTTTTGAACTCGATTGGCCCTGTTTGGGATGGCAACGAAGTATGGCTTCTGGTGGGAGGAGGGGCATTGTTCGCTGCATTCCCAGACGTCTACGCAACGGTGTTCTCAGGTTTCTACATACCATTCTACCTGTTGCTTGCCGGCCTGATTTTCAGGGCGGTGGCGATCGAGTTTAGGAGCAAAGAGCCGAGCCCACGTTGGCGATCGTTCTGGGATATAGCATTCAGTGTTGCGAGCTATCTGATCGCTCTCCTCGCGGGCGTGGCCTTGGGCAACATGGTCGTTGGCATTCCGATCGGGGCCGACCGCGAGTATCAGGGCGGCTTCTTCAACCTCTTGAACCCCTATTCCTTGCTCATCGGGGTGACCACTGTCGCGCTGTTCATGATGCACGGTGCGATCTATCTCGTGCTCAAAACCGATGGCGATGTTCAGGATCACGCAAAGAAGTGGGTCTTTGGGACAATCGTGTTCTTCGCGATCTGCTACTTCGTTGCGACGGGGGCGACGTTGCTGTTTGCCGAGCATATGGCCGAAAGGATGAAATCCAATGCCTGGCTCATGCTGGTCCCGCTGCTCAACATGCTGGTGGCATTCAACATTCCGCGTGAGATCTATCGCAAGCAATACGGACTGGCTTTCCTGTCGTCGTGCCTGAACATCGCCCTTCTGTTGGCGCTCTTTGGCATTGGAATGTTTCCAAACCTTGTTTCTTCGAACCCGAACCCAGAGCATTCGCTGACCGCATTCAACGCTGCAGCTTCCGAAGCGTCGCTGACCATCATGTTCAGCATCGCCTTGCTGGGCATGCCGTTCGTGCTTGCCTATACCGCCTCGATCTACTGGGTGTTCCGCGGCAAGGTGAAGTCACTCCACTACTGAGGTCCCGACCCGCCGCCGCGAGTTTTGGCTGTTGTCGGGTCGGCGGGCTGGACTGGGCGCTTGATCGGCTTGGCGGCGATGCGGCGCATCATCTCTTCGACCGCCTTGACCAGTTGCGTGTCGATCCCGCGAGCGTAGTCGTTCGGGTCGCTGTCCACCTCGATGTCGGGGGGAACGCCTGGACCTTCGACGACCCAGCCCTCGTTGTCGCGCCAGTTGCCGTAGCGGGGCACCTGGATCCCGCCGCCGTCGATCAGGGGCCACATGGGCGCCGAACCGACCAGTGCGCCGAACGTGCGCTTGCCGATGAGCGGCCCGAGACCGGCGTGCTTGAAGCGGTTCGGGAAGCCCTCGCCATCCGAGTACGACTCCTCGTTGATGATCACGCCCAGGTGGCCCTCGAAAGAGTCGTGGTAGCGAGTGCCCGCTTCCACCGAGTTCCTCTGGCTACGGCGCATGTAGGTCTCCTTGCGCATGATGTTGACCAGCACGCCACCGATATAGCCGCCGTTGTTGCCTCGAATGTCGATGAGGATGGCCTCTTTGTCAAGCTGCGGGAACCAGAACTGGGTGAACAGTCCGTAATCGGGGTCGCCCATCGCAGGGAGGAAGA
The DNA here is from genome assembly GCA_039811705.1 of Fimbriimonadaceae bacterium. Taxonomy (GTDB): domain Bacteria; phylum Armatimonadota; class Fimbriimonadia; order Fimbriimonadales; family Fimbriimonadaceae; genus UBA2387. The sequence goes on from JBDHZD010000009.1 coordinate 48,489, forward strand.
TGTAGCCGACTTTGCCGTTGGACAATTTGTCGACGGTTTCCTTGCGCACCTTGATTTCGTCCATCGCCCAGAGAGAACGCTGGTTGACCGCCGAGATCGGCCTCACATAGACCGTGCGCGCACCCTCGGTCGACGGCTTGTCGTTCACTTGGACGGCGACGACTTGGCCCACCTTGTCGCCCAAGGCGAGCGTGTAGTCCTGGTCGCTCGTTGCCGGAACGCCGGCGACAGAGATCAGGTAGGTGCCGGTTTCCACGCCCAGACCGACTTCCGCGAGCGGAGACGCCATTCCGAGACCCATGCCGTCGTAAAGCCGCGTGATGCGGTGATAACCGTCGGAGGCCTCGGTGGCGATGCCGAGGTAGCCCTGGGTGACGGCGGTCGACACTGGAGGATTGGCTGGGGCCGCGCGGAACGAGTGTCCGGCGCTCAGTTCGGCCTGCATCCAGCGAATGAGTTCGGTGAGCTCGTTGCGGGCTCGGACGTGGGGGAGCATCGCAGCGTACTTGCGACCGATCGCGTCCCAATCGGCCCCGTGCATGTTCCGCACGTAGAAGTAGTCGCGGCAGAGACGCCAGGCGTCCCAGTAGATCTGCTCCCACTCCTTGACGGGGTCCACGTCCACCTTGATCGGAGCGAGGTTGATGGCGGGTGTCGTGGGTGGCAGATCGCTGGCTGTGACGTCCACGACCCGATAGCCGCTCCCAGCGACCAAAAGCTTCTTGCCGTCTGCGGAAAGCTCGAACCCCTGTCCCGAGATGATTCGTCCCGCACGCTTGGCGGCGACGTCGTAGAACTGGATGGACCCGTCCCCGGCCGCGATGACGCGGTTGCCGACCATTTCGACCTGCGTGTAAAGACCGGCTGGCAACGGGACTTTGATGACCCGCTTGCCAATGCCGTCCAAATCGATTCCGGTCTCTTCGGCGGGTTTTTCAGCCGGTTTCTCCGCGGGCTTTTCCTCGGCCTTCTTCACGGGCTCCTCGTCGTTCTCCTGAAGGAACGGCGACTTCACCGACTTGCGAAGGGCGACCAAGAACACCTCGTCCTTGGCATTGGAGGCCAACTGGCTGTAGAGTGCGTCGTACTCGGGCGAAACGGAGCGGCGCGAGAGCATGACCAAGAACTTGCCGTCTCGGCTGAACGCCGGGGCGTTTTCGGAGAAGAACCCATCCGAAACCGGGTGGCTTGTTCCAGCTTCGATGTTGTATAGGTGGACGCGAAGGATGCTTTGCTGCACCCAAGGCTTCTGGTCCACAAAGGCCAGCCATTTGGAATCGGGCGAGAAGGAGTGGGCGAGAGCCGTGATCTCGCGGCGCGCCGTCGTGACCAAGCGCTCCTCGCTGCCGTCGGCCTTGATCAGCCGCAGTCGTGACTCGCTGTCGCCGATGGCCAGCCACTTCCCGTCAGGAGACCATTTGATGGAGTCCAGCTGTCGCCCGCTGTCCTTAGTGATCTGAACGGGATTCTTCCCGTTGCTGTCCGCAACATACACCTGTTGCTCGCGGGTTTCGTCGCTGACGTAGGCCAGCTTGGAGCCGTCCGGTGAGAGCACGGGCAGTTCATAGCGGACGCCCGATCGCCCCAGGATATGCTCCACCGCGCCTTCCTTGGCGGGGACGCTGAGAATCTGGCCACGGGCCTCGAGCATGACGCGCTTGCCCGTGGGGCCGATCGAAAGGCCGCCGACAAAGGCCGCCGCATTGGCCTTGAACGGTTTGGTGTGGATGAGGTCCGAGTTGAGGTCGAACTCCACCTTCGACGTCCGCCCGGTGGCAAGGTCGAGACGCTCCAACTCGTTTCCCTTCACATAGATCAGGCTCCTGCCATCGGTCTCCAGGTCGAACACTTCGACGGGGTAGGGGCCGGCGTGCCGCTTGTAGTCCTTGCCGTCCGGGCGGACGCTTCCCACGCTGAAGGTTGCGTTGTCTTCGCGCACGAAGTAGATGCGGTCGCCCACCCAACGCGGGAACTGGCATGCGCCGTCCGCAGTGAACGCTTTGGAGAAGAGAGTCGAGGTCAGGTCTCCCACCCAAATCTCGTTCTTCGCACCGCCGCGGTAGCGGAACCACGCTCCGCCAGACACGGTGGGCCAACGCGTGAAGGCGATTTTGGTCCCCGTCGAGTCGAATCCGCCTTGGCCCAAGAATTGGATCGGCAGGTCCCGCGTGCCCCCGGACAGGGGAGCGAGGTAGGGCTTGTACGAGACGTTCCAGTCAGGCGAGGTGTACAGGAGGTTCTGCCCGTCCGGCGTCCAACCTTCCAGCAACGCGGTGGCCAAGTGGTTGGTGACGCGCTTTGGAAGGCCGCCGTCGACGGGCATCACATAGAGTTGATTCGTGCCTTCGTATTGTCCGGTGAACGCGATGGTCCGACCATCGGGCGAGAACCGGGCGCGCGTCTCGATGCCCTCGTGGCGAGTGAGGCGCTTGGCTTTGCCGGAGGACAGCGAACCCAGCCACAAATCGCCTTCGCGCGTGAACACGACGCTGTCTCCGTGGACGTCCGGTTGAGCCAGAAACGCACCGGGTTCGGCGAGGGCGGATCCCGCGATCCAGGGCAACGCAAGAACGGTCAGACGGCAAGTCCTCATCTCGGGCGTAGTATACGGCGTGACCTTGGTCCCGTGTTCCCGTCAGCCGTGCGTATAGATCGGTTGAACGAACTTGAGGGGTTGTGCGTCAATGCACAAAGACCGCCATTCGAGAAGCGCTTTCAATATGAATCTCTCCAACCAAGATCCACTCAGATTGACCCGAGGCAAACGATCTCTGGTGGCGGTTGCGTTCACCGATGCCGTGGGCTATAGCGAGTGGGCGAACCGAGACGAATCAAGCGCTTTGGCGGCGCTGGAAGCAGATCACGCGGTGGTGCGCGATTTGGCCGAAGAGTTTGGCGGTCGGGTGTTGAAGTCGACGGGCGACGGCCTGATGTTGCGGTTCGACAGCGCCGTCGACGCCGTCGAATGGGCGATCGCTGTTCAGGACTCCCTTGTTGCCCGGTCATCGGGGTTCCAGCATCGCATCGGTATTCACTTGGGAGATGTCTTGGTCACCGAAGACGACCTCTTGGGCGATGGCGTGAACATTGCGGCGCGGCTGCAGCAGGTGGCCGAGCCGGGCGGCATCTGCCTATCCCAAACAGTCCATGACGTGGTCAAGGGCCGCATCGCGCCGCTACACCTGCGTCCCCTCGGTCCTCAGCACTTGAAGAACATCGGCGAGCCCATTGTTGCGTACGCCGTCGCGAAAGAGGCGGTGGGCGGTCGTCGCGATCGGGTGCGACCGCATCGCAGCGCCGAACGCAACATGCAGAAGACCATGTCCGTGGTGGTCGGGCTGTTGGTGGTCGTCGTGCTTTCACAAGCCATCCTGTTCAGGTACGTGTTCAGCCGACCCGAGCCTGCCGCTGCAACTGGCGAAGACCCGCGCATCGGCTGGGTCCTGCCGTCGTCCAGGTTCATGGAACTCCTTTATCTGCCCGAAGTGGTGGCCGAGGCGTCGAGGTTGGGCCTCCAGCCCGCCCCGAAGGTCGAGGTGGCCAGCCAGTCGGCGGCCGCCCAACCTGATTCTGAGCCATCGAAGGCGGTCCCAAAGGTCGAGCCGGCCGCGCCACCGAGCGCGCCGCCGATCACGCTCACCGAGGTCGGTGAGGGCGCCGTGCAGGAGCCCCAGGTGATGGTCAAGGTCGCCAACCTCAAAGACTTGGGCGAAGCTCAGGAGGAGTTCTTCAAGGTGTACGACTTTGAGAACTTCGCCAAGTGGGTCTCCAGCGACCCCGATTGGCGTTCGAAGCCCGAAGCGGGCCGACACTTGGCCACTTCGCTGCAACTCAACGAACTGAGGCGCTTTGTTGTCAATGAACTGCCTGCGCACGGTCCGCGGACGCCACTAGTCGTTGGGCCCCCGGACAAAGGAACAAAGGTGTTTTGGAACGGCGACGCGATCGTGATGACCAAGGACGGCGTGGAGTCGCTGGTCAAGCTGGAGCAATTGCCACCCGAAGACTTCCACGACGTGGCCAAGGCGCTGGCTCGGTCGTCCTCGCGCCGCGGCGACGCCATGAAGACCGAGCGCTGGTTGCAGGTGTTCCGCAGAGAGTACGGGATCGACAAGCGCCCCGCGCCCGCTTCTTCGCCGGAGAAACCACCCCTTCCCGAACCTTCGTAGTAGCGTTCGGCTGGTGTAAGATGGGCGGCGATGCTGGCCCTGATTGCCGGAGCGATCTTGATGAGTTCCCCCGACCAAGCCCTTGCGCGCGCCTCCAACCCGATGCTCACCCGCTGGGCGAAGGACCTTGACCCCGACATCCCGCTGCCTGAGCACCCGCGTCCGAACTTGGTTCGATCGACGCGTTGGGTGAGCCTCAACGGTCGCTGGGATGCATCCATCGTCGAGGCGGACGGCGGGACGACATGGGCGGGCAAGATCGTCGTTCCGTTTCCTGTCCAGTCCGCTCTGTCGGGCGTGACGAGGCCAGTGTTGCCTTCGCAAACGCTCGTCTACAGGAAAACACTCGATCTCTCCGGACTGCCAGCGGGTTACCGATGGGCCTTGCACTTCGGTGCGGTGGACTGGGAGGCTACTGTATTGATCGACGGAAAGGAGATCGGACGGCACACGGGCGGCTACGACCCGTTCACGTTCATGCTCGATAGCGTCGAAGCCAAGCGTGGTGTAGAGTTGGAGGTCCGCGTCAAAGACCCCGTCGATGGACCCATCCCGCGCGGCAAGCAGATCCTCAACCCGCACGGCATCTTCTACACAGCGGTTTCAGGAATATGGCAGACGGTGTGGCTGGAGCAAGTGCCCGAGCGCCACGTCACCGGCTTGCGCTTGATTCCCAGCGTTTCCGGCGACGGGGCGAGCCTCTCGGTGCGCGCGTACACGGACAAGAACACGCCAGCCAAGGACATGACCGTCCGCATCAAGGACGGCGACCGGGTGGTGGCGGAAAAGTCAGGCCTCGATCCGCGGGCCGTTGCCACGCTCGATGTTCCGAACGCCAAGCTTTGGAGCCCCGAGTCGCCCTTCCTCTACGGGGTCGAGATCATCGTCGGCAACGACCAGATCACCAGCTACGCCGGGATCCGCAGCGTGGGGATGCAACGCAATGCCGAGGGCCACGTGACGGCGCTCACGTTGAACGGTAAGCCGCTTTTCCAGCTTGGGCCACTCGATCAGGGTTGGTGGCCCGATGGGCTCTACACGGCCCCCACCGATGAAGCCCTCGCGTTCGACATCGAGGTCACCAAGAAGATGGGCTTCAACATGATCCGGAAGCACGTCAAGGTCGAGCCTGCGCGCTGGTACTACCACGCCGACCGTCTCGGAATCTTGGTGTGGCAAGACATGCCGAGCTTCTTCGACCACGTGCCGAGCGGCGGTGGGGACAGCAAGACGCACCACTACACGACTTGGGCTCAGCAGAACTACTTCAAGGAGTTGAGGGCGATGGTGGACGCGTTCTGGAACCACCCCTCCATCGTGTGCTGGGTGCCGTTCAACGAGGGTTGGGGCCAACACGACACGCCCTCGGTCGCCGCTTGGTTGAAGGCCTATGATCCGTCGCGTCTGATCAACAGCGTGAGCGGCTGGACCGACGAGGAGGTGGGCGACTTCCACGACATCCACGTCTACCCCGGACCCGCCATGCCTCCGGTCAGCACCCGTGCCTCGATCCTCGGCGAGTACGGAGGGCTGGGCTATGCGGTCAAGGGCCACCTCTGGCAAGAGGACGGCAACTGGGGCTACCGCTCGTATGCCGACGCCAAGTCGCTTGAAGAAGCCTATGCCGACCTGTGCGAGCGGCTCTTGATCTTGAAGGGCCGGGGCCTCGCGGCGGGCGTGTACACGCAGACGACCGACGTCGAGATCGAGATCAACGGCTTGCTGACCTATGACCGTGCCGTCGAAAAGATTCCTCTGGATCGCCTGGCGGCGATGAACCGCTCGGTCATCGAGGGTTCGCTTCACTTGGACACGCTGGTTCCCGTGAGCGACACGCAGGGCTTGGAGTGGTCTTACACGACCACGAAGCCCGGCGATGACTGGATGCAACCCGCTTTCGACGCGTCCGGCTGGGCGAGGGGGCCAGGAGTGCTCGGCACGCGCGAGACGCCCGGCGTGAACGTGAGGACGATGTGGAACACGCCCGAGATTTGGGCCCGCCGTCCTTTCGAAGTGCCGAATCTGGGCAATCGCGACGAACTGCGACTCTTTGTGTACCATGACGAGGACGCCGAGGTGTACGTGAACGGGGTCTTGGCGGCCACGTTGCCGGGCTACGTCACGGACTACCGCATGGTCCGCCTAAGCCCCGAGGCTCTTGCGTCCCTGCGCCCCGGGCGCAACGTGGTGGCGGTTCATTGCAGGCAGACCCGAGGCGGTCAAGCCGTGGATGTCGGCCTGGTCCGCATTCGGAAGTAGGTGTGACTCTCCTCTTTGGGAGGGGTGGGCGAGGGCCGTCTCGATTCCCCTTCTTGGGAGGGGTGGCCGCAGGCCGGGGTGGTCATCAACTCCTCATGGTAGAATGGTAGAACCATGGGCCTGAACATCAAAAATCCGGAGGTCGAACGGCTGATCGCCGAAGTCGCCGCGCGTACGGGCGAAACGAAGACCGAGGCCGTGCGTCAGGCGATGCTGCAGCGTCTGGACAGCCTTGTTTCGAACCCTCAAAAGGAGCAGCGGAACGCCCGGCTGGATGCCTTCATCGAGGGCCAACGCAGGCGCTTGCCTCCCCACCTGATCGGTCGTTGCGTGAGCAAAGAGGAACGCGAAGAGATTCTAGGCTATGGACCCGATGGAGTCTAGCCTCGTCATCGACTCGTCGGCAATCATCGCCTCGGTCTATCTAGAACCGGGCTACGAGGCCATTGCGGAGTGCATGCAACGAGCCGACAGGATCTTGGTTCCCGCGAGCGTCGTCTTGGAAGCTTCAATTGTCGCCTCGAGATTGGAGGGGGTCGTGGGCGTTCAGAGCGTGGCCAGCCTCATTGAGACGATGGGTTTCACCGTTGTTTCGGTCGATGCCCGCGTGGCCCACTTCGCGGTGGAAGCGCATCTTGAGTTCGGCAAGGGAAGACACTCAGCCCAGCTCAACTTCGGCGATTGCATGGTGTATGCCGTCGCCAAAATGCGTCGGCTCCCCATCCTCTGCACGGGGGACGACTTCGCCAAGACCGGCATCGCCACGCTCCCCAAAGCCCGCTAATGCGCGGTCACTCTTGCGTGTGTCGGACTGCGCGGCCCTGTCCCAAGTCGTACTCTACGATGTCCAGGGCCAGATCCTCGCGCACTTCGCAGAACAGCGCTCGAACCTCGACTTTTCGGAACGCAAAGATGCGGCGGAGCACTTCGCCTGCGTCGGCCTCTTGCTGCCGTCGGACAGCGTCTGGGTCGTCGATGCGCATCTTGCGGGCGTAGTCGGCGCATACCGAGCCGCGAGGTCCACCAGGGCCTGGTCCGTGAAACATCAGCAACACGCTTTCGATCTGGTGTGCGTCCAGCAGGAAGTTGAGTTCTGAGGTCGCTCGATCGGATCTCGCAAACTCGTCGCCGCTGGTGGCCAAAGCTCCCGGCCCGCCAGGGAGGTACAGCCGGTCGTACTCCTGAACGCCGAGACCCTCGCGCAAGAACTCGTCGATCTGGACTTGGACACGGCCGTCCGAACAGGCGACGACCAGTGTCTGCGGCCTTTCGATCCTCCAAGTTGCTCCCGTGGTGAAGATAGGCATGCCCTCATTGAACCCCAGCAGGACCGAGAAGAATCGGGCGCGAACAAGATGTTGTGACCACGTTGTTGCTTGCTCTTGCCTTGGCTCAGGACGGTTTTCAGCCCTTGTTTGCAGGCTCTGTGGCTGGCTGGATCAAGCGTGGCGGGGCGGCGACGTACACCGTCGAAGGGGGCGAACTCGTCGGCAGGACGGCTCCGAACACGCCCAACACATTTCTTTGCCCGCCCGGCGTGTTCGGCGATTTCGAACTGGAGTTCGAAGTGAAGGTCGATCCAGAATTGAACTCCGGGGTCCAGATTCGAAGTCACAGCGTGGGCGGTTATCGAGATGGCGTCGTTCACGGGTACCAAGTGGAGATCGACAGCGCTTCGGGCAAGGCCGGTGGCATTTACGACGAGCAACGCCGCGGATGGCTCGACGACTTGACCAAACAGCCCGCCGCGGCCAAGGCGTTCAGATCGGGTCAATGGAACCGCTATCGCGTGTCCGCCATTGGCGACCGCATTCAGACGTGGGTCAACGGTGTCGCGGCCGCCGATCTGCGCGACGACCTGGCCATCTACGGCTTCATCGGATTTCAGGTGCACTCGACCGATTCGAAAACGCCGCTCGAAGTCCGCTGGCGCAACATCCGCATCAAGGACCATGGCGTACCGGGCGCGCAACCGCCGGCGGGCGGCAAGTGGTTGTTGCGCAACCAGGCGGACACGGCCAACTGGGTTCACGAGGGCACGGGTCGCGATTGCCGTTGGACGTGGGACGGCGAGGGTCTGACCATCGCTTCGGGTAACGGCGACCTCTCCACGCGCGAGTCGTTCGGCGACAGCCTGTTGCACGTCGAGTTCATGACCGACGACAATGGCAGGGAAGGCCAAGCCAACGGAAACAGCGGCGTCTACTTCCACCAGAGCTATGAGATCCAGGTGCTCAATTCGGCTCCTCGCGGCCCCCTCCACAACGAATGCGGCGGCATCTACAGCATCAAGGCTCCAGACTTTGCCATGGCCTTTCCGGCCTACCAATGGCAAACGTACGACCTGAAGTTCACCGCCCCCCGCTGGCAAGGGGATAAGAAGGTCTCCAACGCCAAGATGAACGCCTACCACAACGGCGTGCTCATCCACCGAGAGGTCGAGATTCCCAAGGGAACGACGGCGGGTCGCGAGGAGGGCGCCGGAAACCGACCGATCCGTCTGCAGGACCACGGAAACAAGGTCCGCTACCGCAACATTTGGATCAAGCCGCTCTGAGCGGAAGGAATCTGCACTGTTTCGTCGAAACTGTGCAGACGGCGAGGTCCTAGGTCTATGACAGGCGTCATAGTCGTATAGGCTCTCCGAAGGGGAAAGTGGATCAAGCAATGAGGTTGACGGGTCTGCTGAGTCTGGGATTTCTCTCGCCTCGATGGAGGTTCGCGTGCTTTGGCGGCTTCGGCGCGTTCGCCGGCGCTTTTGCGTATGTGGCCAACATCTCGAACGCTTCCAGCTACCTCTCTGACGACCCAAGGGCGTGCATCAACTGCCACATCATGACGCCGCAGTACGCCACGTGGCAGCACTCGAGTCACGCTCGCGTCGCCACGTGCAACGACTGCCACGTCCCGCACGACAACGTGTTCCGCAAGTACTACTTCAAGGCGCAGGACGGCGCGCGCCACGCCTTCATGTTCACGTTCCGCATGGAGCCGCAGGTGATCGAGGCGCATGCCCCAAGCAAAGCTGTGATTCAGGAGAACTGCGTCCGGTGTCATGTTCGCCAGATCGGCGACGTGTTCCAGGACGTTCACTCGGGCTCGAAGCGGCCCTGCGTGGAATGTCACCGCGAAGTGCCCCACGGGCGCGTCCACAGCCTTTCATCGACTCCCAACGCTGCGGTTCCTCCCTTGGAACCGGTGACTCCCGAGTTCATGCGACCCAAGAAGCAAGCACAACCATGAGCAAACCCAACGACTCCAAATCTCGTCCCATCGCCGGCTGGCTCTTGTTTCTGATCGCCGCGATCGGCGTGTTCGCCCTCGGCATGTTGGCAAGCAGCATCACGGAGCGGCGCGCGGAGACCGTCCCGGCCAGGCTCCAGTTCATGCAACCCATCGCGGACTTCGAGGCGGACAACTCCAAGTGGGGCCAGAGCTTCCCCCGCGAGTACAACTCGTGGGAGTCCACCAAAGACACCAACGAGAACTCCAAGTACGGCGGCTCGGGCTTCCGGGATTACCTGGAAGAAGACCCCCGACTGGTCGTGATGTGGGCAGGCTACCCGTTCGCCAAGGAGTTCAATCAGGCCCGAGGGCACTACCATTCGGTCGAAGACGTGACGGGCACCGCGCGTATCGACGAAAAGACACCCGGAACGTGCTGGACGTGCAAGAGCCCCGACGTGCCCCGCATGATGGAGAAGGTGGGCATCGAGCAGTTCTATTCGGGCAAGTTCGCCGAGTTCAAGCCGGAGATCAAGAACCCCATCGGCTGCGCCGACTGCCACGACAACAAGACGATGCAGCTTCGCATCAGCCGTCCGGCATTGGTGGAAGCGTTCGATAGGCAAGGGAAGGACATCAGCAAGGCCACCCACCAGGAGATGCGGTCCCTTGTCTGCGCGCAGTGCCACGTCGAGTACTACTTCAAGGGCGACAAGAAGTACCTGACGTTCCCCTGGGACGAGGGATTCAAGGCCGAGGACTTCGAGAAGTACTACGAGAAGAACGAACACGTCGACTGGACCCACGCGATCAGCGGCGCCAAGATGATCAAGATGCAGCACCCCGATTACGAGGTGTATCAGCAGGGCATCCACGCGTTCCGCGGGGTCTCTTGCGCCGATTGCCACATGCCGTACAGGTCCGAAGGCGGCATCAAGTTCACCGACCACCAGATCCGCAGCCCGCTCTACAACATCCAGAACGCGTGCGGCGTTTGCCACAAGTGGAGCGAGAAGGAAGTCATCGGTCGGGTCGAGGCCATCCAAGACAAGAACAAGGAGTTGTTGGCTGCGGCTCAGGACGCGATCACTCGCGCCCACCTGGAGATTGGCGACGCCAAGAAGCTCGGGGCGACCGATGAGGAACTGGACGGCCCGCGAAAGCAGATCAGCAAGGCTCAAATGTTCTGGGACTACGTGGCCGCGAACAACGGCATGGGCTTTCACGCCCCTCAAGAGTGCGCCCGAGTCCTCGCGAAGGCCACGAACTACGCTCAGATGGCGCGCATCGACGTGGCCGTGATCCGCGCCCGGTTCGGTGCGGGTCCGTTCGCTATGCCCGACCTCGGATCGAAGGCCAAGGCTCAGGAGTTCATCGGCCCGTTTGTCGAGGCCGCCAAGGCGAAGACCGCTGCGACCCCGCCGGTGACGGCGCCGGAGGCTTCGAGTGCGGGTCGAACCTCGTGAGACCCTGAGCTATCGTCACGCATGGACGCTCGCGCTGGCCGTGCTTGCGGCTGGCGTGGGCCTCCACCTCGCAACCGGCCCCGTGCCCCGGTCGCTGGTCTCCCTCTCGCTTCTGTGGGCTCCTGCTCTGGGTGCGGCCCTGTGGTGTGCCTTCAAACCGGAAAGTGCGTCGGCGAGATTTCTCGGTGGTGCACCGTTGGCCGTCGCTTCAACCACCGTCGCGTTGGTTCTGGTGTTGCCTGGCGCGATCTGGCCAACGGATGCGTTTGCGAGGTTCGGTGTCGCATCGGTGTGGGAGTCGTGGCCGTTCGGGCTGTGCGCCGTGTTGGTGGCGACCAATCTGGCGGCCTCTTGCGCTCGGCGTGCCAGACCGCTCACGTGGCGCAACGCGACTTACTTGGCTTCCCATGCGGGGCTGTTGGTCGTGCTGGCAGGCGGGGGATTGAGCAGCGTCCTGCTCGATCGTCGCCAGATGGTGCTCACCGAAGGGGTGCCCAACAACATGGCGAGGGCGGCGGACGGCTCTGTCCAGACGCTGCCGTTCGAGGCCACGCTAAGGGAGTTCCAACTGGAGACGTTCCCGCCCACACTGGTCCTGGCGAAGTACGACCCCGCGACGAAAACCGCGCAAGCGACGCCCGTCGGGACCTTTGTGGAGCAGGGAATGCGGGCGTCGGTCGAGGGCGTCTCCATCGAAGTGCTTGAGTTCTTGCCCAAGGCCGTCGATGTGGATGGCGAGTGGCGGGCGATGCCGTGGAAGTCCGCCGCACCTGCAGCTCGGATTCGCGCGACGCGGGCAGGGCAGACGTTGGAGGGATGGGTCTCTTGCGGCGGGCTGGAGTCGGCTCAGGCGGGCCTGGAACTCGACGACACCACCGCGATCCTGATGCCGCCCCCCAGTGCGAAACGCTATCGCTCGACCGTGGACATCCGGCACGGCGAGCGGGTGGAACAGGTTGCCATCGAGGTGAATCGTCCCGTCCCGGTCTCCGGCTTGTTGCTCTATCAACTCTCCTACGACGAGACGATGGGCGCCGCATCGCTGACGAGCGTGCTCGAAGTCGTCGAAGACCGCGCCGTGCCCATCGTTTACGTCGGCATCGCGTTGACGTTGCTCGGGGTGGTCGGGCAGTTGGTCTTGGGGACCAGGTGGGAGGGCCGATGATGCCGCTCGCGCCCAGCGTGGTTGCGGCGAACGCCTTGGCGTGCGTGCTGTTCCTGCTCAAACGTGAACGATGGGGTTGGGCGGCGCTTGTGGTTGCCGTCGCGTTGAGCCTGACCCACATGGCCGTTCTGTGGACGACCCTGCATCGCCCCCCGCTGAGGACCTTGGGCGAGACCCGGTGGTGGTACGCGACGCTCGCGCCGCTTGTGGGTGGCTTGCTCGCACGCAGGTTCGAGGCCCGGTCGCTCGCGGCCGTCTCGGCTGGCATGGGAGCGTTGTTCGGGACGATGAATCTGGCCCAACCGGAGACCATGGATCGGACGCTGATGCCCGCGCTGCAAAGCCCGTGGTTTGTGCCCCACGTTCTGGTCTACATGCTGGCCTATGCCGCGCTGAGCCTGGCCAGCCTGATCGCCCTGCTCGCTCTTGTGAAATGGGTCGCTCGCAAGGTCCCTCCGACTGTTGCCGAGTCTGACTTGGCACACCGACTGGTCGTGGTCGGTTTCCCGTTGCTGTCGTGCGGCCTGATGTTCGGAGCGGTGTGGGCCAAGCAGGCGTGGGGGCACTACTGGGCTTGGGACCCCAAGGAGACATGGGCGTTGCTCACCTGGGGGGCCTACCTCGTTTACCTGCACCTCCGACTCAAGCGGACGTTTTCACCCGTGGTGAACCTCTCGGTTTTGCTGGTCGGTTATTTGGTGCTGTTGGCGTGTTGGTTCGGGATCTATTCGATGCCCTCGGTGGTCGAGTCGGTTCATACCTACACCCGGACGGACTGACCCGCGTCGATCCGCCCGGGTGTGGCGAGTCGATGTCAGTTGGCTTTCGGCGCCGCTACGGCCTTTGGCGCGGTCACGACGGCTTTCGATTTGGCCAAGGCGCCCTTGGCATCCTTTCGGAGAGCGGTCAGGCAGTTGGCGCAACACGTGTAGTAGCGGACACCGTCGAAGTCTGCGTATCCGGCGGCCGAGGCGTAGTCCTTGATCGTCTCGCCGGAAATCGGGCAAACGAGCGACTCCTTCGTCACCTTGGCCATTGAGTCGGCCTGAGCGGCGAAACTCGTCTTACTGGCGGCGTCGGCGAAGTAATAGCGGATGCCGCCGTGGTCGGTCCAAGCCTTGGCCTTCTTGGGAGTGATGGGCAACCCTGTGGCGGGGTCGAAGAGGAATT
>JBDHZD010000010.1:0-61778 GCA_039811705.1 Fimbriimonadaceae bacterium
CGTTTCCGACCTTGAGTTTTGCGATGCCGTGCAGGCGTATCTAGGGCACCTGCAAGACCAGGGCAAACTGAGGCGGTTCCGCATTCGGCGGCGCAAGTTCGGGTTCAGCCCGCCCGGATTCTGCGAGTTCTGGATCAGCGTCGAGTTCGACAGCTTGAGCCAGCTCGACGAGGCGTTTCAGCGGGTGGCCGTACGCGACCCCGAAATCGAGGCTCTGCATGCCGAGGTGTACTCCCGCGTGGCGAGAATCGAAACCGCGTTGTATCGCGACTTCCCAGATCCCGTCCGACAGCGCTGAAATCCCTGTTCGCTGGCTTCTCTTGGCGAACCCGGGAACGTCTCGGTGCGTTCGAAGCGTGTAAAGTAGGCGAATCTCCTGCTTGAGAGCCGGTCATGTCCATCCACCGAAACCGTCTGATCGCTTTGTCGTTGGCGCTCGTCGCGGCCTTGCCCGCCGCAGCGCAATACCCAGGATCCAAGCCCGTTCCGTCGTCGCTGGAAACAGGCTTCAACGCCGTTTCTCTGGCGGACGTCCGGGGTTGGTTGGAGAAACTCGCGGGTCCCGAGTTCGGAGGGCGCGGCACCGGGCAGAAGGGCTTTGATCTGGCCGCTCAATGGGTGGCCGACCGGTTCAAGGAAGCCGGGCTCAAGCCAATCGGACCCAACGGCGACTACTTTCAGCCGGTGCCCCACGAGCGCACCAGCGTCGATGCGTCAGCGACGGCCCTGACTCTGGGCGGCGCCAAACTCGGGTTCGGGAAGGACTTCGTCGTCACCGGCGGGGATTCCGAGATCAGCGCTCCCGTGGTCGTCATCACCCCGGCAGCCGATGCGGCCCTAACTGCAGAGCAACGTGCCGAACTCGAAGGCAAGATCGTGATCATCGACACCCGAGGACTCGATTCGATCCCTGCGGCGCGACCAGGGCGCGGCGGCGCTGGGCCACGACCCGCCATCCGTATGACGGTCGTCAAGTCGCTCCCCACGCCAGAACCCTCCGTCCGGTACAACCCAGGCGGTGCAAACCCCGGAGGCGGCCCGCGCCCCGGCGGATTCTTGAGCGGCTCGATCACCGAGGAGGCGCTCACCAGCCTGATGGCCGATGAAAAGGCGTGGTCGAACGGCGAGAAGCCTTACAAGGAGTCTGCCGCCAAGGCCACTCTAACCGTCAAAGTCCAAACCGAGAACGTCGGCATCCCCAACGTGGTCGGCCTTTTCGAAGGATCGGACCCCGAACTCAAGAACGAAGTCGTGGCCATCGGTTGCCACCTCGACCACCTCGGCACGCGCAACGGCGTGATGTATCCCGGCGCAGACGACGACGGCTCGGGCACGACGGCCCTGATCGCCGTGGCCAAGATGCTCCAGGCCAACCCCGTCAAGCCCAAGCGAAGCATCCTGTTCATCGCGTTCACGGGAGAGGAGATGGGCCTGAACGGCTCACGCTGGTACAGCGACAACCCCCTGATCCCCATGGAGAAGACGCTGGCCCTGTTCCAGATGGACATGGTCGGCCGCAACGAAGAGAAGCCCAACGAGAAGGCGGAGGACAACGAAGACACGATCCACCTCGTGGGCAGCAAGCGCATCTCCACCGGCCTTCACGAGCATGTGCTCAAGATCAACGAACACGTCAACTTCCAGTTCGAGTACGACGAAGAGGGGGTCTACACGCGGTCCGACCACTACAACTTCGCGCGCAAGGGCGTGCCGATCGCGTTTTTCTTCAGCGGACTCCACCCGGACTACCACCAGCCCACGGACACGCCGGACAAGATCAACTACACCAAGTTGCTGAATGCGGCCAAGCTGGCCTATTTGTTGGTGTCCACGACGGCCGACCGCGAGAAGATGTTCGACAAGGACGTGTCGGGCGGAGGCTAGCGCAGTGCCCGCGTTACCGACCCGAGCGCCCCGGGCACACTGAACTTAGGGGGCCACGGTCTGTGCGGGTCGAGGTCTTAGGCTGGTCACCGCCTTTGGCACGCGCCAGACCGTGCTCCCACCAGCGAAGCCCGCACGGCCTGCCGGGCAGAAACGTCGGCACAGAACGATGAGCAACCGGCCCGGTCAGGCCGTGGCACCCCTGTTCGGTCCGTGACGTCGGTCAATCTCCGGAACGCACAAAGCTGACAGGAACGGCTTCATGGGTGGAAGTTGCGCCGCTCATTGCGGCCCTTTCTGCGGCGCGGCGACCATGCTCTGGAGCTCTCTCAGTACCTCCGCTTCGTCGGATCGGCGGCGGACAACGAACACGTGCTTGGCGGAACGACGGGCCATGAGCTGCTTCTTGAACTCGGCACTCCAGAACCGAGGCGACGACCTCAGAGTGCGGTAGCTGCTGATCGTCGACTCCCACATGGGGCTATCGGGCGGCCAGCCGAGCGGCTTGACCAGGGGGCTTGCAACGAATCGTTTGGTGACCCACCAGTAGTGGACCCACGAAGCCCGCTCGATTTACACAAGCACGTCGGCCTCGCGCACCATGGCCTCGAAGGTCTGGCGCGTGCCGAAACCATCCAGGACCCACTTCGGTTGAGCAAGCACCGACGCGTGCAGCCGGACGAACTCCTGGTCCGGCACGCGAGCCCCTCCTAGCTTGAACTGAATCAGGTCGAGCTGAACCAAGGGCAAGCCAGTGGCATCGGCGATCTTCTTGGCGAGGGTCGACTTGCCTCCCCCTGGCTTCCCGAAGACCGCGACTTTCATCGCCGCATCGCCTCGTGACCGCGCAATCTCTAGTCGGCGGAGCCGAGGTGGTCGCGCATACGGAGCACGATGTCGCCGTTCACTGCAGACACGTCGATCGAGCCTGTGCCTTCGCCGAGGCGACCTGTGACACGCTGGTCGATACGGGCCTGATCCTTCAGGTCGAGGTCGCAACTCACCGTGCCGCGCAACGTCGATAGCGACACGCGGCAGTCACTGCCGTCCGAGATGGCCAGCGTCGCATTCCCGTTCACAGTTCGCACACTGGCGACGCCGACGATCGGATCGACCAGATCGAGACGCACATCGCCAGTGACCGATTCGACCGTAATCGTCTTGCCCGAGCACTCCTTCATCGAGAAGTTGCCGCTCGCGCAACGGGCGTTGATGTTGCCCACCACACGCTTGAGTTCGATGTCGCCCGTCTTGTTTTCGATGGCAACCGACGAGGAAACGACATCGCTGATGACCAGATCGCCTGAATGGAGGTTGATGTCCACCGTGCCGTCGAGGCCCTTGAGGAACACGTCGCCCGACTGGGTCATTACCTTCACCGAGGCCTTGGTGTCGGTCACGTGGAGGTCGCCGGATTGGGTCTTGATTTCGACGGGCACAGGCCCGGTGACATAGATGTCGAGATCGACGGTCAGGCCGCCCATTTCGGGCTGCCGAATCAGGATAGCGTCCTCAAGTTCGACCAACACGGGAACGTAGGTCTCGGCCTTCTTCTTGGCGTCGTCGGCGTCGCGGCCTCGGATGCGGGCGGAGGCCTTGACCCGGGCGTCGGTCTGCCCGCCATGGACGCGAACCGTGCCGGCGGGGTTCTCAATGCGGAGCAGCTTGCCTTCGGTCACCGAGAGCGGCAAAACGACTTCCTTGAGTTCCTGAGAAGAGAAAAGGCCCCAGTTGTTCTTGGCGATCTGCTCAACGCTGGCGCGCAATTGCTGGAAGCCTTTGGCGGCAGAAACCTTGGCCGTCTTGGCGACCTCGTCCCAATTGACGTTCTCGCCCACTTCCCTGCCCAACTTCTCGATCGAATCGATGAGCCGCTGGAAGGGATCGGCACACTTGGCGTCGCCAGCGCACCCATTGGCCTCGCCGGCCCCATTCCCTTCGGCAACCTTGGGTTCTTCGGTGGGCTCGGTCGAATCGGTGTCGGACTTTGGCTCGGTCGGCGCGGCCGTCTCTTCGGCTTTGGCGTCGGCCTGGGGGCCCGCATTCTGGCTCGAAGCCCGGGCAAACGCCTCGATCAGGTCGGCGGCGTCTTCAGGGCTGAGTTTGCCTTCTTGCACTAGACTGGCGATCTTTCGGATCTCGTCTTTCACCATGTGGGCCTCGTAAACATCATTTAATCCACTTTGGGGCCAGTACCGGCGCACCGTGGGCGATTGGACTCAGCAAGCCACGGCGCGTCGTTCAGGGCTAGAGTCTTGGATACTTATTCTTGGCGTTCTGGTTGCGGGCAGTGGGCCTTCAGGTCCCTTGAGTGCGCCTTCAAGCCTCCCGTATAGGCCGAAAGACTCATATCTTCGCGACGCGCATGGTCGCGATCCGGTCGCCCAACTGGATTCCGCGAACCACGTCCATCCCCTTGGTGACTTTGCCCACCACCGCGTACGACCGCCACAACCGCTCCGTATCGCGCTTGAGGATGAACAGTTGGCTGTCGCCGCCCACCTGGAGGCCCGTGGAAGCCACTCCGACGACGCCCTCCAAGAAATCGATTGGGCTCTCCTCGAACGGCAGTTGCTTGCCGGAGACGCCCGAGAGCACGGCATCGGACTTCAGGTCTTCGGTCTTGCTGGCCGGAGAGCCCCATTGAGTGACCCAAGATTCGACTCGGTGGATGCGCTGACGATCGTAGAACTTGCGGTTGCACAGGTCAAGGATGTGCGCAACCGTCTTCGGAGAGGCCTTGGGGTCCGTGGTGATCTCGAAGGATTTGCCGTAGCTCATCGTGACGACGATCTTTGGCCCCGTCGGCGTATAGGGTTGGGTCGCGGATTGTGGTACGGCCAGCAACGTTGCGGCAACGATCAGACTGATCATGCGTCGGATTTCGCCACCTAGCCATAGAACTCCTTCGAACCGACCGTGGGTACGACAGGTTGACGCCGCGGCTGCAAACGGTACACTTTGTTCAGGAAACCCGCCTATGGCCAGAAGAAGATTCACGGGTCCGCCCAAACAACGCCACGAAGACGACGAAAGAGCGATTGAGATGGAAGGCACGGTGGTAGAGAAACTGCCGAATGCCCGGTTCAAAGTCAAGCTCGACGACACCGAACACGAGTTGCTTGCCCATGTGAGCGGCAAGATGCGTATGCACTACATCCGCATCCTGCCCGGAGACCGTGTCAAGCTCGAACTCTCGCCCTACGATCTCACCAAAGGGCGCATCGTCTACCGCTACAAATAAAAGCGCAACCCCCCGAGAGGGCCATCCTCCCGAGGGGTTTGGGTCGCCTTGGGCTCAGCGGCGCCGCTTGCGAGCAAGCAATCCAAGGCCAGCCGCGATCACCCACAGTCCGCTAGGCTCGGGAACCGCGCCATTGATGCCGATGGCCCATTGGGTGTCCGCCGGAGCGCCGACTGCCGACATGGGTTGCCAGTCGGATCCGATGCTGAACCCGTTGCCCACATTCCTGATGTAGTCTGGGCTTGGCCCTGCGCCCGCTCCTGCGGTCCATGCTTGGCCCCGGTCTCCGTAGTGGGCGATGCCCGTCAGCGAGAACACATACAAGCCCGCTGCAACACCCTGCAACTCGGGAATCCCGGACGTGTCGGCGACCATGCGGAAGTTGAGGTCGCCATTGGACGGATTGTCCAGAACAACGGGCACGACCCCGGAGTAGACGACGGCGGGACCGCTGTTCGTCGTTGTCGGATCGATGGCGGGATCGGGCTGCTCAAGCGTGGCACGGCTGACGTTGAGCTGGGCCGTGTTGACGTTGCCATACCAGGAGCTGCCCCCGGCGCCGATGTAGAACACCTGGACGTTGGAAATCCACCACGGCTCGGGAATCGTGACCATCGCTCCCATGCCAGTGGAGTACTCGGGATAGTCGGGGAACACCTGGTTGACCCAGCCGTTGACTTCCTGAGACTGACGGAGAAGCAGGTTGCCTTCGAGAACTTGGGCGAAAGCGCTGGGGGAACCAGCGAACACGAGTCCGATGGCCGCGATCAACGCTGGCCGAAAGTGAACGTGCGCATTGCGTGTGGACATGTCATTCCCTCTCTAGGGCTGGTCGGGACACGTCCTAAGTTCTTCTTTCGGTCGAGCTTGGCCGCGCCTCATTGGTGCCAGCCGATGAACCAGTCTGGGCACGTTTGCACGGGTCGGCATCCACCCATAGGCCTAGCCAAAAGCCATGAGATTGCAGGTGGCCCCCACTAACGGAATCGAACAGGGCTGAAGGCCAACTCGCAGGTCGCGCGGTTCAGGTAGACCGCTCCGATCAACGCACATCGTTCCGCCGAGGGAGGAGCGAGGCGCGGACCTCGGCTGCCCCAGATGAACCCTGAGTAGCCCCCAAAGGACGGCACCAGACCCTGGTACGAACCCGTAGCCGGAAAGACAGCCGCGAACTCGTCCAGCGCGGCTTGAGTCATTTCCGAGCAGATCACGTGGTTGTCGGCCTGACTGACCACGAAACCGGTTGGCGACAGCAAACGCAAACAATCCCGGTAGAAGGCTTCGGTGAACAGGTTCTCGCTGAGGTTTTCGTCGGCGTCTTCGTAGCGGTCGGTGCTGTCCACCACGATGAGGTCGTACGCACCATTCTCGTGCTTGGCGAACTCGAACGCGTCCATGATCCGCAGGTCGAGGCGCGGGTCGTCGAAGGCGCCATCCGAGAGGAACGGCATGTGCTCGCGACACGCGTCCACGACCCCTTGGTCGATCTCGACCATGACGATGCGTTCAATGGATGGATGCCTTGCGATTTCGCGGATGACGCCGCCGTCGCCGCCCCCGATGACCAAAGCCGCTCTTGGGCTGTCCATGTTCAGCAACGGGATCTGGACCAGACACTCGTGGTAGGCGCGCTCGTCGAACTCCGTGAGCTGGATGTGGCCATCGAGAAAAAGGGCGCGCCCGAAGACCACCGTATCCACGATATCCACCTGCTGAAACGGAGTCTGGACCGAGCAGACATTGCGCTCGACCTTGAGCGTCACGGTCATCTTGTCGCTTCGAATGGGTAGGGTGAGGAAGCTCTCGGGCACGGACGGAGTGTACTCGGCGGCCGTCGCCGGCTTCAGCAAGCTTACGACTGGTCGCGGGCCATGGGACAGGCTATGGGGCTTGCAGGCCCCTCAGACGCTCCCCCAACCACTGAGAGAGGGCAGGCCAGCACGAGATCAGGGTCTCGACGACCACTTCCACCTTGATCGGGTCTAAAAATACTGCATACGAATTGCGATAGAAGTGTCGAAACGCGAGCAATACGCGCAAGTCGTGATAAGGAAAGGCGTCCTCGTGCTCAAACGTCCGAAGTAGTTCCGTGTGCCATCCGCCTGAGTGTCTGGGCTTCGACTGGGGATCTGTCAGCAGCAAGAGACAGCGTTCGACTCCGCCATAGAAGCTGTGGACTTGGCTCGCGGCGAACGTCGTACCGACGTCGTTCCAAGTGGCGTCGCTCGTCAGCCACTTTTCGACGCGTTCGACCAACCGAGACAATTCGGCGAGTTCGTGCTCCAAATCGTGGACGACTTCACGCAACGCGCTTCGCCCACCCTCGCTCGATTTTTTCCAGGATGTGCTTCGCAAAGGGAGACCCGTCCTCAAGCAGCACCAGGTGTGCGCCAACCGAGACCTCGTCCTGAAGGTCTGCGTAGACCTCCCAATACTTGTTGCCAGGAATGCCCCACGCCGCCAAGTCCACGTCGGAGTCGGACCGAGCCGTTCCGCGCGCCCGTGAGCCAAACACGTACACCGCTGTCGCACCGTGACGACGGAGTACGGAAGCGCCGACTTCAATCGGGTCACTCATGGTTCATGGAGTCTACTCAAGCTCGGGGGCGCCGTCGCAGACCACAAGCCCGAGGGACTTTTGGAACCCAACACGGGTCCGACAGCGTTCTTGGTTCACAATAGGATTCGAGCCATGAACAGCAAACCGAGATTCGGGACCGGCGCGGTCGTCACGATCGTTCTGTGTCTGCTCGCCATCAGCGGCATCGTTTACGCATTCCTGCAGAACGCCAGCCCCTACGTCACGGTGGCTCAGGCCAAAGCCACTTCCGGCGACAACCTCCATCTGGCCGGAGACATCCTCAAGGAGACCCTCAAGACCGACCTGTCCAAGGGTCAGATCAGCTTCGACATCCGCGATCAGGAAGGCGATCTGGTCAAGGTGGTGTACTATGGTCCGCCGCCGGCGAACATGGGCGAAGCCACCAAGGTCGTCGCGATCGGCGGCATGAAGGAAGACGGCGCGTTCCATTCCAAGAAGATGCTCATCAAGTGCCCCTCCAAGTACGAGGGCGACAAGGGCTACGAAGCCGCCAAGTGACGGACATCATCCACTCTTGGCCCGCCGCCCCAGGGTGGGCCATCGCCGCTGGATGGGCGGGCCGCGCATTTGTCTGGCTCGCCGCCGGCGCGTTTCTCGCCTCGGTGCTCGGCTGGTTTCTCGGTCAGAAGGGGCAACGGATCGGCCGTTTCGGCTTCACGCTCGGTTCGGTGGGCCTGTTCGGCGCCTTCGGCTCGCTTATGAGCCTGTTCATCGGCAACCAGTTCCAGTACAAGTACGTCCATGATCGGGCTTCGGCCACAACGTCCCTCCAATACAAGATCGCCGGTGTTTGGGCGGGGCAGGAGGGGTCGTTCCTGCTGTGGGCCGTGTGCTCGGCTCTGTTCGGGCTCCTTGCGGTGCGGAAGGTTGGAGAGCCATTCCGCAAGTGGTTCACGGTCCCATACGCCGTATTTCTCGGGGCCATCTCCGGCATCCTCGCCTTTGAATCGCCCTTTCGCCTTTGGGAGGTGGACGGCAAGCCGCTGACCACGGTGCCGCCCGAGGGCGTCGGACTGGTGCCTGCGCTCCAGAACTACTGGGTGGTGATCCACCCGCCGGTCATCTTCCTGGGCTTCGGCTCGCTCACGGTGCTGGCGTGCTGGGCCATTGCGGCGCTCGTGACCAACCGCGTCCACGAATGGGTGCCCGGCGTGCGACCCTGGGCCATCGTCAGCGCCTCGCTGACCGGGCTCGGGCTGTGCATGGGCGGATTCTGGGCGTACGAGACCCTGGGCTGGGGCGGTTTTTGGGCATGGGACCCCGTCGAAAACGTGAGTTTCGTTCCGTGGTTGCTTTGCGCCGCGCTGATCCACGGGCTCATCGTGCAAGCTGGGCGCAAGAAGTGGGTGTCCAGCAACTTGCTTCTGGGCGGGCTGCCCTTCCTCTCCTTCGTCTACGGCACGTTCCTCACCCGGTCGGGCTTCCTGGCCGAGACCAGCGTCCACAGCTTCGCCCAGATGGAGCGCGTGGCCCATGCCTTGCTGTTGGGCTTCTTCATCGCCGCGACGCTCGGATTCGTCGGCCTTTGGTTCTGGAAGACGCGCCGCCACAACAAGGAGTGGCTCGCCAACGCCGTCCCTTCCCCAGGCGGACTGAACCGGGAAGCCGCCTACCGCTGGAGCTCGATCCTTCTCTGCGGCTTGGCGCTCACCGTCGCCATCGGCATGAGCGTCCCGATGTTCGTCGCCCTTGCCGGCCGAGAAGCCAAGGTCGTCGAAGAGTGGCTGTACCACCGCGTCGTGGTGTGGTTCTTCATGCCGATCATGGTGCTGATGGCCGTGGCCCCGTTTGTGGCGTGGCGACGCATGCCCGGTTCCGAGTTCTTCCGCCGGATCGTCAACGTGCTGAGCCTCACCTTCGGCGGCTTGGGCTTCGCGGTGTACTTCATCATGCATCCGCAGTGGGGTGTCCGACCCGAGATCGGCAAGGGCATCGCGACGCCGTTCGGGCTGTTCCCGCTCGTTCCGTGGATGCTGTGCCTGATCTTCGTGTGCCTGCTGGCCGCCGTGGCGAACCTATGGCGCATGGGCGAGATCGTCCGCCGTTCGCCGCTCTCGCTCGGGGCCTTCCTCTCGCACTTCGGGTTGGCCGTGCTGTTGGGTGGCCTGATCCTCTCGCGCGGATTCGAGCGGAAGGAGCAGGTGTTCGTCCAAGAAGGCACTCCCGGCGTCGCCCTCGGCTACCAGATCACCTACGTCGGGCCAACCAGCACGTGGAACGACCGAGACAACAAGGTGCTGTTCGAAGTGGTCGAACCCGGCGGCACCAAGTTCACAGCGCGCCCGGGGCACTACTACACGTTCAACCCCGGCCAAGAGCCTCAGCCGATGGTATGGCCGCACGTGCAGCACAAGGTGTCGCACGACGTGTATGTGGCCTTGCACCCCCAGATCATCGACGGCGAAGTCACTCCGCCAACAGCGTTCAAGGTGGGCGAGACCAAGACCCTGAACGACTTGTACGAGATCAAGTTGCTGGATGTGAGCAACGAAGGCCCGATGGGTCAGTCCGGCGCCGTCTTCACGGCAAAAGTCTCGGTCCGAGGTGGCGAAGGCGAGGCCGAGGGCGACCTGACCCTGCGCATCGCTCCAGGCAACGAGATCGTCCGTCGGCCGATCATGCTCAGCGAGGACTATCTGCTGATCCTCGACCGCATCGAGGCTTCGACCGGCGACGCCTATCTCCAGCTCAAGTACAACAAGCCCTGGTTCCCCATCGAGGTGTTCTACAAGCCGATGACCATCCTGGTTTGGGCGGGCACGGGTATCTTGACCTTCGGCGGCTTTTTGGCCGCCTGGGACCGTCGCCGCGCCATCCCCGGGCGGCGCGAAGCCACCGAGAACGAGTGATGCGCCTGCGCCAGCTGCTCAAATCGAAACTGCACCACGCCCGCGTGACGTACGCGAACCCGGACTATGTGGGCAGCATCGAGATCGACCACCGGCTGATGAAGGCCGTGGACCTGGTGGACGGCGAACTCGTGCACGTGTGGGCCGTGGACCACACGTCGCGCATCGAGACCTATGCGTTTGCAGGCCCTGTGGGCGTGGTGGGCCTGAACGGCGGGGCGGCGCACTTCTTCAAGCCCGGCGACCGCCTGATCATCGCGGCGTTCGCGATGACGGACGAGTTGATCGTGCCGAAGATGGTGTTGCTCGACGACCACAACGAGATCGTTCGCGAGATGACCCCGTTCTCGGTCGTCGGTTGACAATGCCTAGACTCGCACGTCTGCGGGCACATGCTGACGCGACGTGCGGATTTCAGCCAACGCTCTTGTGCCAACAAGTTCAGCCACCGGCCTCGCCCTGATCACACCGCTCTCGACCAAGAACAAAGGCTGATCCTGCCTCGTGTACTGCAATCCAATCTCCTCGTCGAGACAAACCAGATTGATCGCGGCGCTGGTGGCCGCAGTTCCACTGGTAAAGTCGGCGATCACTTCGTTCGCCATATACGTCTTGATCAGATCGTCGACTTCCGGGCAGAGTTCTTCAACAATCTTGGCAACGTCCATGGCGTCCGAAAGTGTCACCGCCTTCACATCGACGCTCGACCAAAGCAATGACAATGACGTATTCACGGCTTGCAACTCTTTACTGGTCTGGGATGTTGAGATCAGCACAACGCGCTTGAGTTTCGGGAAGTGAGCCTGAATGGCCAGAAACAGCGGGCCAAAGGATGTCGGAGCGACACGGTCCCAGAAGGCACTTCGCGCCTCCTCGAAGTTGAAGCCTAGCCGTTCCCGGTGTGCCCCGGCAGTTGCGATTCTCTCCCTGAGGTGCTCCACGTGGTTCTCAAGCTCTGCCAATGTACCGTAGGCTCCTCTTGGTTCGCTCTGCCGGACCGAGAACGTACTCAAAGGCACCAACAGCGCAGACCGTGGCTCGACAGTCGTCAGGCTCGGCTTGTTCGTGGCAATTGGAATCCTCTTGCCTGCCAGCCAAAGGCAAACAGCGGATAAGGTGAGGAGTGCAAAGGCGCACGCAACCTCGCCATAGCTGGGCCATTGGCGAGACTCTTGCGGCGCAAACAGGGCATGAATCATGGCATAGACCAGCTCGCCGGAAACCGCTAGCGACACAAAGAACAACAACCCCAATCCAAACTTCGCCAGCGGCGCCAAAGGCGCCTGAAGTCCGTCGTAGGCCGTCTCAACAAGACCCGTACGTTGCTTGCGCTTGCGGAGTGTCAATCCCTTCAGCATGGCGCGATAATGGCACGCCCAGGGCGGATGTTGTCAAGGCCTATCGCACATCGCGTGGTGTCCGCCTCACGGTTCTCTAGAGCCTTATGCCTGCTGATTCGCAACGTGCACCAAGCTTGCGCCACCCAACCCGAAGACACGCCAACGTCGTAACCCCGGATAGCAGCGATGATGGCTGCCGCAACCGGATCCTGAAGCAGGTTCTACGCTAACCGATCGTCAGGCCGGCGGCATTCCAGTCGTCCAAGAACCGCTTCAGCCCGGAGTCGGTCAGGGGGTGTTTGAACAATTGGCGCAGCACCGAGAGCGGCATCGTCGACACGTGCGCCCCGGCGGCGAGCGCATCCACCACGTGTTTCGGGTGGCGGATCGAGGCCACGAGGACCTCGGACTCGAAGCCGTACTCCTCCACCATCGCCACGGTCTCGCGAACCGCTTCCATCCCGTCGCCTGAAACGTCGTCCACCCGACCCACGAAGTTGGAGATGTACGTCGCGCCCGCCTTCGCGGCCAGCAGCGCCTGCGTCACCGTGAACACCAGGGTCACATTCGTGCGGATGCCGCGCTCGGTCAGCGCACTCACCAAGCGCACGCCGGGTTCGATGAGCGGCACCTTGACCACGATCTGCGGATGCCACGAGGCGATTTCCAGAGCTTCCTTGAGCATCGCGTCGTACTCGGTGGCCACGACTTCGGCGCTGATCGCGCCGCCCGGAACGGCCTCGCAGATGGCCAAAACGGTCTCCTTGAACCCTCGCCCGGACTTGGCGATGAGGGTCGGGTTGGTGGTCACGCCGTCGATCACGCCCCAAGCAGCGGCTTCGCGCACTTCGGCGAGGTCGCCGGTGTCCAAGAACAACTTCATGGGCCTGATTGTACTGGTTGGCGCAGGGCTACTCGGAGGCGATCTTTTCGAACACACGCACCAATGTACGGGCCTCGGCCTCCGTGAGGTGGCTCGCGAAATGCTCCTCGATGGCCCAGGAATAGCTCACCCAGGCGCGGGCGCGCGCCTTCAAGCCCGCATCGGTAAGGACGGCGTAGGCGCCTCGGCGATCGTTCGGGCACATCTCTCGCCGAATGTAGCCCATCTTCTCCAGCTTGTCCAGTCGCCGGGTGAGACCGCTTCGGCTGAGCAGGATCTGGTCGGCCAGGTCGCTGAGCCGCATCCGTCCGCCCGCATACTCCAGCGTGACCAGCACGTCGTACACTTCGGGCGGGAGCGTCCTCGCCCGGGTGACGTCTGCCTCGATGGATTTGAGCACCTTGGCATGGGATGTGAGGAACAAGCGATAGGCTTCCTTTCTCAGATCGTCCAACGCCATGGATCCTCCTGCAATAGTTGCATGGTCAACATTATGGCACGGCAGGGCTCAGGCCCCAGAGCGGGGCGGCAGGTGCCATAATCGGAGTGCTCCACGACCCCGTCGCCCGACCCACCGTGCGCCCGGGGCCGCGACGCAGGAGATGACGAACCCCACATGAAAGTCAGCATCATCGGCGGCGGAGGCCGCGTCGGTTCGGACGCCGCTTACGCGCTTCAACTCGGCGGCATCGTCCGCGAAATCGCTCTCGTGGACATGAACGAAGACATGGCTTCCGGAGAAGCCCTCGACCTCCGCCACGGCGCGGCCCTCACCGGAAACTGCCGGTTCACCAGCGGCCAATACACCGTGGTGGACGGCAGCGACTGCGTCGTAATCACCGCTGGTCTTCGGCGCAAACCCGACGAGTCGCGTCTGCAGTTGGTCAACCGAAACGTCAGCCTGTTCCGCTCGATCCTCGATTCGCTCAAGGGATGCAAGCTCGCCGACGGGGCGACCATCGTCGTCGTTTCGAACCCCGTCGACATCCTCACGCAGTTGGCCGTCGAAGCCGATATCGTGCCGACCTCGCAGGTGCTGGGTCTCGGCACCGTCTTGGACACGTGCCGATTCCGCTCGCTCCTGGCCGACCACTTCAACGTGGGCGCGCGCGACGTGCATGCGCTGATCCTGGGCGAGCATGGCGATTCGATGGTGCCGATCTGGTCCTCCGCCACGATCAACGGCGTCAAGATGTCGAGTCTCCCCGGATGGACTCAGGAAGTCGCGGACGAGGTCTTCGCGTTCACGCGCAAGTCGGGTGCCGAGGTCATCCGCCTGAAGGGCGGCGCGGGCCGTGCCGTGGGCGTCTCGATCAAGGAGGTCGTCGAAGCCATCGCCCTCGATTCAGGTGCGTTGCTGCCGGTCTCGGCATTGCAGAACGGCAAGCTCGGCATCAGCGGCATCAGCCTCTCGTTGCCGACAGTCGTCGGTCGCAAGGGTGTGGTGCAGATTCTCGAGCCCGACGTCAACGATGCCGAGCGCGAAGGCCTGCACAAGTCGGCCGCGTCGCTCAAAGAAGTCTACGGCCAACTCGAATAGTCGG
The DNA here is from genome assembly GCA_039811705.1 of Fimbriimonadaceae bacterium. GTDB lineage: Bacteria > Armatimonadota > Fimbriimonadia > Fimbriimonadales > Fimbriimonadaceae > UBA2387. The sequence continues at coordinate 14,347 of JBDHZD010000010.1, forward strand.
CTCGCCGGTGTCAGAACGGGGTGCCGCCTTCCAACCCGGTTGGCGACACCCCTCATAATAGGTGCATGACACCGTGGCACCTGCTCCTCAGCCTCGCCGTCGCGCAAGTCAACCCGGCATCGGTTCTCGACAAGAACTACGCGGACTTCAAGGACCCCGGCTATCTGCAGCTCGTATGGGCGGATTCGCCCAACTTCGGTTTTCGACCCGAGGACGCCGTCATCGACACCGTGGTGCTCCACCACACGGCCAGCCCGACGCTCAGCGGCGTGGTCAAGTGGTTCGCGATGACCGAGAGCCAGGTGAGCGCCCACTACACGATCGGCAAAGACGGCTCGATCGTCCAGCACGTGAGCACGATCAACCGCGCATGGCACGCCGGGCGCAGCGTAGACCATCTGGGCCGGGAGAACCTGAACAACTTCTCGGTCGGCATCGAGATGGTGAACGTCGGCGACGGGAAGGACCCCTGGACCGACGAGCAGATCGAGGCGACTCGGTTGCTCATCTTGAGCCTGAAGCGCCGCTTCCCCCTGAAGTACATCACGACGCATGAGTACATCGCCGTGCCCAAGGGGCGCAAGAACGACCCGCGCGCATTTCCCTGGGAGAAGATGGAAGGCACCGGCTTGGAAATCATCCGCACGCCGGGCATCGGCCCCTAAACCTTGGCAAAGGCTCGTTGCCTGCGGACAGAAAAACGGGCCGACACCATGCGATGTCGGCCCGTTTGAAATCAACCCGACAGAAGTCAGGCGGTCTTGCGGCGGCGTCGCGCAGCGATGCCGAGCGCACCCATGCCGAGAGCGATCATGGTCGCGGGCTCGGGAACCGGAGCCGCTTCCGCCTTGTAGTTGTCGTAGAAGCCTCCGCCGGTGCCGGCCGTGACGCCCTGAACGTCGGCGTCGCCAATCACGGTGCTGATACCCGTGCGGATCGTGTTCGCACCACCGACCTGCGTGCCGTTGACCTTGCCGATCCACGTGCCCGCCTGGAAGTCGAGGGCCATGTGGAAGCGGTTCCATGTGTCATAGGCCACCGGGGCGCCCGTGTTGATCACGGTCTGGGTGGTGCCGCCAGCGAAGTGAATGTAGTCCACCGCACCGGTTGCGTTCACGCGCATCGCCGCAACGCGCTGGACCAAATCGGTGTAGATGTCGATGCCGTAGGATCCGGGCGTACCGGTCGACGGAATGAACATATCCCAGCGAACGATCAGAACCTTGTTGGTCGCCGAGCTGTGATCCCAGTTCAGCGTCGGCCAGAACCAGCCGGCGCCCGGAACGTGGAGGCTCTGCGAGCCCGAAGCGACGGTGGTGTTGACGACGTTGGCGGTGCCGGAGTCGGCCGACCAGCCGTTTTGACCAGAGATGCTACCGAGGGCATAACCTTCGCCAGCTTCGAAACCGGTTTCAAACAGCACCTGGCTGTAACCAAGCGCAGAGACGAGGGCCAATGCCCCGATCAGGGTTTTCTTCATTCCGTTCTCCTACGCGTCTCGTTCTAGCCAATGGCTTGGCGGTCTGATGCCACCTACGAGATCACAGACCTACGATAGCACGGTTCGGAGCGAATTCCAAGGGTTGGCCCGACTTTTTTCGACTTTTTTCGTACCTGGGAACTTCTAGAACGCGTCGCACCAGCGGTAGGCGTCAATGAGGGACCTCTCGCCATCCTTCCCCGGCTTGCTGTTGCCATGCTCCATGCCGATGATGCCCTTGAATCCCTTGGCGGCGATGTGCCCGAAGACCCGCCGGTAGTTGACCTCGCCTGTGGTGGGCTCGTTGCGGCCCGGGTTGTCGCCGCATTGGAAGTATGCGATCTCGGAATACGCCTTGTCGATGTTCGGAATCAGGTTGCCCTCGGTGATCTGCTGGTGGTAGAGGTCGTCGAGGATCTTGCAGGCGGGCGAGCCCACGGCCTTGCAGATCTGGAACGCCTGCGGAATCTTGGACAGGAACATCCCGGGGTGGTCGCGATACGGGTTGAGGGGCTCCAACACCATAACCAGCCCGTGCGGTTCGAAGACCTCGGCCATCGCTTTCAGGCAGTCCACCACGTTGGCTGTCTGGTAGTCCCAATCCAGCCGGAGATCGTACGGCCCGGGGACCACGGTCATCCACTTGGCGTTGACACGTTTGGCGACTTCGACCGCCGAGCGGGCGACGCCGCGCAGTTGGTCCATCGTCTCCTTGCCTCCGAGGGCGTAGATGGGCTTGCTCCATTCGGCGTGGGCCACGAACACGCCCATCGTCATGCCGAGGTCGGTCATGGCCTTGGCGATGCGCGACTGCTCATCGACGGAGCGGCCCATCATGCCGTTGTCCTCCCAGGCTCGGAAGCCCTCATCGGCGGCGAACTTGAGTTGGTCTACGGGGTCGTCGCCGGCGTGGTGGCGGAACATGCCGAAGTGGGGCGCGTAAAGCATTCGGAAAGGAGCGGGATTCATGGCGGGTTCCTCGGGTTGTGCCCGGACCACCGGACCCAGGACGCTCCAGGCGCCCAAGGCCGATCCCGTCCGAAGCACGTCGCGTCGCGTTGGCGGTTGCACGATCGTTCGAAGGCTACCGCATCGGTTGAAGCCTTGAAGAGGACGCCCGATCTACCCGTAACCCTGAGGTTCGGCCCGCGCTTGCCGCCGGATGCCGCACCGTCGGTGTTCCGGGCCGAAGTCTCGAAGGGGACGCGGGGGAACAATGGCATCGACTTCGAGACGGGCGGACACGTACCCAAGGTAGGGACGCCGCAAGCCTCGCCCCCGCCCTCCTCAGTCTGACGACCGGGAGGCGCGGGTCAAACAGCCAGTATCCCTATCGAGACGCTCTCAGCCGCGCTCGTCAGTCTGACGCCGAGGTCAATCGGGCGTCAAACCCTCGATCTCCGCGTCACCCCAACGGAATCTGCGCCTCAGTCCAGGGGCAGCGTGCCGTCGGTGGCGGGGCGTGGTTTGCCCAAGTGCGCGTAGGCGCGGGCGGTGGCGCAACGGCCACGGGCCGTGCGCTGGATCAGCCCCTGCTGGAGAAGGTACGGCTCGCACACGTCCTCGATCGTCCCAGCGTCTTCGCCCGTCGAAGCGGCCAGCGTGTCCAACCCCACGGGTCCCCCGCCGAACTTCTCGATGATCGCGAGCAGCAGCGAGCGGTCGACTCGATCCAAGCCGAGGTCGTCGACTTCCAGGGCGTCCAGAGCGGTGTCGGCGATGCTCTTCGTGATGGACTCCAACCCCGCGACTTGGGCGAAATCGCGCACGCGGCGAAGCAAGCGGTTGGCGATGCGGGGCGTGCCCCGCGAGCGTTTCGCGATCTCCTCCGCGCCTTCGGGATCGACGCGATAGCCGAGGATCGAGCTGGACCTGCGGATGATCTCCAGCAGCTCGGGCGCACCATAGAACTGGAAGTGCGTCACGATGCCGAACCGGTCGCGGAGCGGGCCCGTGAGCAAGCCTTGCCGGGTCGTCGCGCCCACCACGGTGAATGCGGGCACATCGAGCCGGATCGAACGCGCCGCGGGGCCCTTGCCGATCATGATGTCCACCTTGCCGTCCTCCATCGCGGGGTAGAGGATCTCTTCCACCGGGCGGCTGAGCCGGTGGATTTCGTCGATGAACAGCACGGCGTGGGGGTCGAGGTTGGTCAGGATGCCCACGAGGTCGCCGGGCCGTTCGATGGCAGGACCGCTGGTCACGTGGATCGTCGCGCCCATTTCCAGGGCCACGATGTGGGCGAGCGTCGTTTTGCCCAGCCCTGGCGGGCCGTAAAGCAGCAGGTGGTCGAGGGGCTCGCCTCGCTGCAACGCGGCCTGAAGGAACACGCGCAGGTTCTGCTTGAGTTGGTCCTGACCGATGAACTCCTCCAGCCTCTTGGGGCGCAAGGAAAGCTCGAACGTGCGTTCTTCGGGTCGGCGGCTGGGGTCGAGTTCGTCGTGGGCTCTCATCGGGCCAGCTTCCTCAGCGCGGCGCGGACGCGCTCTTCGACGGTGCCTTCCGCCTCGGCGGCGGCGGCTTCGGCCTCGTTGCGGCGGTAGCCAAGGGCCAGCAGGGCCTCCACCACGTCGTCGCCGGAGAGGGTTTTCTTGGGAGCAGCTTCGCCGACTTTGCGGGCCAGAGCCTCGGCTTGGATCTTGTCGCGCAGCTCGAGGGCGATGCGCTCGGCGAGGCGCGGGCCGACGCCCGAGGCGCGCGTCATCGGCTTGGGGTCGCCCAGGGCGATGGCTTGGACCACGGCATCGGGACCCACTTGGCCGATCAGCGAAAGCGCGATCTTGGGGCCACAGCCCTTGACTTCGACCAGCAGATCGAAGAGCCGTCGTTCGGCCGCGTCGCCGAAGCCATAGAGAAAGACGCCGTCCTCGCGGAACACCTGACGGGTCCACAGTACCACGGCAGACCCGGGTGCTGGAAGGGTGCCGAAGAGCGATTCGGGGATGGAGACTTCGTAGCCCACACCCCCGGCGTCCACGACGGCCATGCCGCCTTGGAGGTCCAACAGTTCGCCCCGAAGGCGTCCGATCATGAGCGGGAGGTTACCTTCCGGCAACCCGCTCGGCTCATTCTTCGGTGGATTCGGCCGTGGCGGCTGCGGCCGCAGTCTGTTCGGCGTTGGCGGCCGCGTTCTGGGCGGCGTACGCCTGATAGCTGCGCTCGCGGCGCGGGCCGGGACCCCGGTCCGTCATTTCGCGCACGACGAACGGCAGGAGGGCCATTTCGCGGGCGCGGCGGATCGCTCGGGCGATCATGCGCTGTTGCTTGGCCGTGTTGCCCGTCTGTCGCGAAGGGATCATCTTGCCCCGGTCGTTGATGAACCGGCGCAGCAGGTTGTAGTCCTTGTAGTCGACCGATGTGATCTTGTTGATGGTCAGGTAGCTGACCTTGCGGCGTCGCCGACCCTTGGTGCGCTCGTCCTTCTCGCGGAGTTCGGGCGCGCCTGCGGAGGCGTCGAAAAGCTGTTTGTCCGTGGTTTCGCTCATGCGTGTGTTCTGCCGTGGAACGTGTTGAGGGGTGATTATAGCACAGCCGGGCCGGCCTCGGCGGGCCAAGTTCGGCTGATGACGGGGAGCCGTGGTTAGGCCGGAGACGGATCCGCCCTGGCCCGTCCAAGTTCAGCGGGCTCGACTCGAGACCGTCCCCACCCTACCCTCAGTCAGGTCGGACCTCTCGCCCAGCAGGCTGCCCCCATTCCCTGCGTGGTCATTCGGTCCCGTCACAAGCTCCCGCCGTCCTTGGAACGCCGGACGGTGTGCGGATCGCTGCCATCGGGATGCAGACCCAGTAGCATGCCGGGATGCCGCCCCTTCGGTCGCTCTAACATGAAGAGTTCGTCCACCTTGCCGATGTTCCGTTTGACCTCGAGCGCCTCGCTGAAGCTGATGGCGCCGTCACCATTGATGTCCGCAAACCTGGGATGCCGTCCGAGGCAATCCGCAGCCCTGTTGCCGGCTTGTTCGAGTCGCTCGACAACGACTTGAACGGGAATGCCCTCATCCAAAGGCCGGGGCACTTCGGACACCTTCTGATCGGCAAATCTGAGCACGTACTCGTAATCGTATTCGTCAATCACCCCATTTTGGTCCATATCGCCCTTGACCAGAGTGATCGGGTCTAGCTTGACCGCGGCGCCTGTTGGCGTAAACTCTACAACCCTCTGAAGCGTGTTGTCCCCATAGACCTTGAGAAAATGGCGACGCCCGAGCACCATCTTGCGCTCAAGCGAGTAGTCGGGCCAGTAGCTTTGAAGGAACGTGGTGGGCCGCAGAATCACGTTGCGATCCTCGTCTAGCAACTCCACGTGGAGTCCGTCGCCTCCGAAAGCCTCTGGAGTTGCCGCGTTCTGGATGGAGAACTCTAGCAGAACATCCATCGGCTGTGAAGCCTGGTTGCTCGGCACGCCAGTGAACCCCGCCGTTGCGAGCAGGCCAGCGATGAAGAGAGCGGAAAGGGACGTCAAAGTCTTCATTGGTTCAGTCTCCACTTTGGCCAATGTTGGCCCATGCGATATCGTAGTCGTCGAGAGTGATTTCGCCGTCGCGATAAAAGTCGGCAACAGCGGCGTAGCGGCCATTGCTGTCAGGCGTCCTCCAATCTGCGTCCGTGGACGATGCCCCGATCTTGGAGTAGGTGTAGAGAGCATCGGCGATGTTGACTGAGTTACTCCCGTCCGTGTCGCCCATAATCAACGTGATCCCCTGCTCCTCCACGCCGTCGGTGGTGTAAGAAACGATCGCCTTCTTCCGCAATGATCCTTCAATGGTCACATACAACCAGTATGTACCGTTCGCCAGGTCAGCCATGGGAAAATCAAACTCGCCGCCGGATGCAACGGAATTGTCATAGCGATGGAGCAGGACATCGGACGTGTTTCGTATCTGCACATCCGCCTAACCTCCGAATCCAGGTGTGAGCTGCCCCGCGACCCGCCTTGTATTCGGCCCGCTTGCGTTGGCCATGATTACACGATGTCGAGCACTAGATACAGCGCTTGACACCAGGAAATTCCCGAGACTACCCGGCGACGTCGCCAGCGCCTCACTAGATGCGGATTTTGCTACGATGGCAGTCTCCACCCAGTACACCCCGTCGCTGAAGTTCCACGTGCCCACGTAAACGCGCGCCGTCAGATCGTTGACGGGTTGGAAGCTGGACGGGCTGTGAATCTGTTCGTCGTTGGCCCCAGATGCCACCTTAGTGACTGCTGCCCTATCAACTTGGGAGAACGTCGTGGCAGTCGCGCCACTGGCGTACGTGTGAGACTCCGCAACGCGCGAAGATTCGCAACTCGCCCAGAGCGTGAACCAACCCGAGCCAGGGTTCGTGTTGCTTGTCAGCTTCACCTTCAACACGGCATCCGCAACAGCAGCCTTTACTTGAGCCCAGCCACCTTCGTCCCCATCGCGTGAGGCCGAAGTTGAGGTACCGTACACGATGATGTGACCATCCAAATCATGGACCCCGTTTCCATGTGACGTGATGTCCTGAGTCGTGCCATTCTCCTTGAAGGTGTAGCTTTGGAAGCCTAGTGGCGTGACAAGGATTTCAGCCCCCCCCTCCCGCTGGAGAAGGTGAGCATTGTGCACAACATCAGCGCCCGAATCGTGTTTCGCTCATCACGAACGATTGTAGCACAGATTGCGGGGCCCCGATTGGTCGAAACGAGGAATCGCCCAGAAGAAGTGGCTCCCGGTCGACCGTTTCGGATGGACAACGCGTCCGCCGATGCACATGGCACGCCTCGTCGCTGCATTGCGCCCCAACCATTGGAATCCGAAGAATCAAACCTGCCGAGCTCGAGTCACGTATACTGATCTGCGTCCAAGGATGGACGCTCGAATCAGGATGAGAAGCACCGCGCGCCCCGCAAACCGCGGCAACGGACGGTCGGTCAAGAAAGTCGAGGAGCCCTCGCACAGGCCCTACGACGTCTTGGGCGTCGTCTTCATCGCTCTGGCCCTCGTCACCGTGGCCTCGCTCACCGTGGCCGACTCTGGGCTGGTCGGGCAGGCGTTGGGCGGGTTCTTTCGCACGTTGTTCGGCCAAGCCGCTTGGGTCGCACCCGTCGCTTTGGCCGCCGTCGGTGTGCTCATCATCGCCGGACGCCGCACCGTGGGCGGCCTGAACCGGGTCACGTTCGGCGTGCTGCTGCTGTTCCTGACGTTGGCGGGTTCGCTTTCGCGTCCCGTGGGCGGCGACTATTTCGATCCACGCGCGCTCTCCGAAAGCGGCGGCTATATCGGAGCCCTGTTGGGGTGGGCCTTTTCGACGTTGCTCGGCTCGGCGGCGGCCATCGGCTTCTGGACGCTGGGCATGTGCGGCCTGATCCTTTGCCTGAACGCGCCGCTCATCAGCTTCTGGAACACGCTGCGCCAGCCCAAGCGGCCTCGCGTCGTGGTCAAGGAGCCAAACCCCGTGCGCGAGCGACCGGCCCCAAGGATCACCACCCCTCCGGCCCCGGAGCCCATCGCCGCACGGGAACCCGAACCCGCGCCCAGGAAGCGCGAGCCCGTGGTGCGCGAATCCAACACGCCGATGCTCGAGCAAAACGAGCAGGTGCCCAAGGAGGGTTACCAATTGCCCCCGATGAGCCTGCTTTCCGATCCGCCGGACAAGCCGAAGCGCTCGCCCCAGGAGATGCAGCGCAACATCGACACGCTGGAAGGGACGCTGGAGGAGTTCGGCATCGACGCCAACGTCGTCGAAGTGGCGACGGGCCCTACAGTGACACGCTACGAAATCCAGCTCGGGCCGGGCATCAAGGTCAACCGCATCGTCCAGTTGGCCGACAACATCGCGATGAACCTGGCAGCCTCGCACGTCCGCGTGGAGGCCCCCATCCCCGGCAAGGCGGCGATCGGCGTCGAAGTGCCCAATTCCGCGCGTTCGTCCGTCGCCATCCGCGAGCTTTGCCAGACCAAGGAGTTTTTGGAGCACCCTTCGAAGCTGGCCATCGCGCTCGGCCAGGACGTGAGCGGAATCAACCGGTACGCCGACCTGACCAAGATGCCGCACCTGCTCATCGGCGGCGCGACCAATTCTGGCAAGTCCATCGGATTGGCTTCGATCATCACGTCGTTGCTCATGCGCAACACGCCGAAGGACCTGAAGTTCGTGATGATCGATCCCAAGCGCGTCGAACTGTCGCTGTTCGACCGCATCCCGCACCTGCTCTGTCCGGTCATCAAGGATGTCAAGGAGGCTCCGGGCGTGCTGCGCGCCGTGTGGCGGGAGATGGACCGCCGCTACGACCAGCTCAGCGAAGCGGGCGTGCGCAACATCGACGGCTGGAACGCCAAGGCCAGCTTCCAGGACCGCATGTCCTACATCGTGGTCATCATCGACGAGTTGGCCGACCTGATGATTCAGGCCGCCGCCGAGGTGGAAACGTCCATCTGCCGGTTGGCGCAACTCGCCCGCGCAACGGGTATCCACCTGGTTGTGGCCACCCAGCGTCCCAGCGTGGACGTCATCACGGGGACGATCAAGGCCAACATCTCGAGCCGCGTGGCGTTTTCGGTGTCGTCGCAGATCGACTCGCGCACGATCCTCGACCAGAAAGGCGCGGAGGATTTGGTCGGGCGCGGCGACATGCTGTTCCTGCCCGTTGACGCTTCCAAGCCGATCCGCATTCAAGGGTGCTACGTTTCGGAGCAAGAGATCGACTCGATCTGCAAGTTCTGGCGCGCGCAACAGGAGGCGCAGTACGCGTTCAACCCGGCGGACTTCGTGGTCGGCGAAAGCGGCAGCGGTTCGGGAGGCGGCGGCGACGAAGAGGGCGACGAGCTTTGGGAACCCGCCGTTCGCTGGGTCGCCGAGCGTGGGCAAGCGTCTACGTCGATGCTGCAGCGCCGGTTTTCGATCGGCTTCCAGCGTGCCTCGCGATTGCTGGACGCGATGGAAGAGCGGGGCATCGTCGGCCCCCGCGAAGGCGCGCGTCCCCGCGAAGTGCTCATGGACGTCCACGAGATCGAGCACTTGTTCGGCGGTGGTCGTTCTGTGGGTCGCACCGCGCCGCCTTCCCGTGAGGACGACGAAGAACTGGACTGACGTGACGGCAGGACGATCCATCGAGTCGTAGAATTGAGACACGGGTGTTCCGATGGTCGTTGCGATGTTGCTCATCACTCAATGTGCGTTTGGCGCGTCCGATCAGGACAGAACACCTCTTCTCCCTCGAAATGCCGTGATGCAGTTGGCTATGGCGGGGCAGACCCAGCTTGGCAAGCTGTCGGTGGCCGATCTACCCTCAGGTTCGTACGGCATCGCTGCGAAGCTTGAAACCCTGGCCAAAACGCCAAACGACTGGGACGTTTCGGCGGCTGTTTCGATCCCCGAGCCGCTGGCCAAGGGCGACGTGTTGTTGCTGACCTTTCATGCCCGGGCGATCAAGGGCCAACCCGAAACGGGCGAGGCCCGTTTTGCCGTAGACGTGCAGACCAACGGCCCCTCGTATGCCAAGTCGGTGACGCGCTACTTTGGCGTCGGTTCGACGTGGCAGCGGTGCGAAACGCCTTTGGTGGTGGCCCACGCCACGCCCGCCGGAGGGAGCAACGTCAGCTTCCGGCTCGGGTTCGGACCGCAAGTCGTCGAGGTCGCCGGCTTGGAGTTGTGGCGTTATCCCGAGGGCACCCAGGTGCAGGACCTCCCCCGCTCGGTGACGCGCTATGCGGGCGACGAGCCGAACGCTCGCTGGCGGACCGAGGCCGACAAGCGCATCGAGACGTTGCGCAAGGGCGAGGCCACGATCCGAGTGACCCAAGCCGATGGCAAGCCCATCGCGGGGGCCAAGGTCGAGTTCCAGATGAAGCGCCATGCGTTCGGCTTTGGCTCGGCCGTGGATGCCGGGACGTTGTTCCTCGAAGGCCCCGATGCCGACCGCTATCGAAAGACCGTCTTGGAGAACTACGGTCTTGCAACCATCGAGAACCACCTCAAGTGGCCGTATTGGGAGGACTGGGGACGCAAGGATGGCCTGCGCGCCCTCGACTGGCTGCGCGAGAAGGACATCCTCGTGCGTGGCCACACGTTGATCTGGCCCGGCTGGAAAGAGTTGCCCAAGGATATGCCGTCGCTGGAGAAGGATCCTGCGGCACTGCGCAAGCGCGTCCAGACGCACTTCGAGGACATTCTGGGTGTGACTCGCGGCAAGATCGTCGAGTGGGACGTGATGAACGAGCCCTACGCCCAGAACGACATGATGCGCATTCTCGGCTGGTCGGAGATGAGCGAGTGGTTCCGGATGGCGAAGCGCCTGGATCCCCATGCCCGACTGGCCGTCAACGACTACCCCCTGCCCGACATCCAAAGCAGCGCCCACCTCGACCACTACTTCGGAGTCGTCGAGCGACTCATCGCCGAGAAAGCGCCTGTGGAGGCGATCGGGTTCCAGGGCCACTTCGGCGACAACGTCGTTCCCCCCGAGAGACTGCTCGGCGGGCTGGATCGGTTCGCGAAGTTTGGATTGCCCATCGTGATCACGGAGTTCGACATCAACACCAAAGACGAGGACCTGCAAGCGCGCTATATGAGGGACTTCTTGACGGCATGTTTCAGTCACCCCGCAGTGGACACCGTGGTCATCTGGGGCTTCTGGGAAGGTCGCCACTGGTTCCCGGACGCGGGTCTTTACCGTCGCGACTGGTCGTTGCGGCCCCAAGGCCAGGTCTGGCTCGATCTGGTGAAGAAGCGCTGGTGGACCAACGCAAGTCAGAGCTCGAACGCAAAAGGCGAGGCTCGCGTGTCCGGGTTCTATGGCGATTACGACATCGTGATCTCCGCACCCGGCTACCGCACGGCGCGGGTCTCGGGGAGCCATTCCAAGACGACTCCTCTCGCGAAAACCGTCGCCCTTGAACATGGATGAGTCGGCCACGCTCAGGGGCCGCTCGATCTAGGCCACCGCAAAACCCAAGACCCTGATTGTGCCAAGCGCATCGATCCAGGTGCCGACGCATCGCCACTGCCGGAAACAATCCGACACAGCCGACTCCATATGATCGCCGATCTCGGTGAGCAACACGCCTCCCGTCGCCATTACCCGGGGCATCTCGGCGGCCATACGGCGATATACCGCCAAGCCACCCTCCTCGGCATATAGGGCCAGTGGAGGCTCGAAGGCAACGACCTCGCGTGGCAGAGCGTCGCTCCGTCCCACATAGGGCGGATTGGAGACGACCAGATCGAAAGGTCCGGAGAGGCCACCCACCAAATCGCAGCACACCAAGACCGCGCCCGCCTCGAGATTGGAGCTGTTGCGCTCCGCCACGGAAAGGGCATCGCGCGAGACGTCGCTCAACACCACCCGCCAGTCGGGCCGCTCCAAGGCCAAAGTCAGCCCCACGCACCCCGAGCCGCAGCATAGGTCCAGCACGCGACCACCTGGGAAGTTCAATGCAGCTTCGACCAGCGTCTCAGTTTCGTGGCGCGGGATCAGGACGCGACGGTCCACGATGAACCGACGCCCGTAGAACTCCCGCCAGCCCAAGATGTACGCCAGCGGCTCGCCCGATTCGCGGCGCTGCAACAGCCCTTCGGCCGCGTGTTCGGCCATCGGGGCTTCGGGGTGGGCGAGCACCCACGAGCGGTCGCGCAACTCCACGTGGGCCGCCAACAGTTGCGCTTCCAACCGAGGAGCCTCGACTCCCGCCGCTTCGAGCCGCGCAACGGCATGGGGAAGCCACTCGCCGACGGTCATTTGACGGGGAACCCGGGCGTCATCAACAGGTCCTCAAGTTGACCGATATGGCGCAGATTGTGCTCCGCAATGACACGAAACACGTCGCCTACGCTGAGCTTCACAAGGCGGCTGGCCGGGCTGGCGACCTTGGCCGAAAGATCTTTGCCCATGGCGGCCTCGGTCAACGCGATCATGCGGTCGAGGTGGGCCACCAACTGGTGGGCGATGTCAGGCGGCGTCGGTCCCGACCGGGGCATGAACACCGGGGGAACCGGGGCGTTGCTGTTCGGGCCGGCGGCGCGGGCGATCAGTTTGCCCATGAACGACATCGCGAACTCGGTCCCTGATTTGGCCAGAGGGCCCGTGATGTAGGGCGCGATTTTCGCCTCGTACGGCTGACCACTCACGATCAGGTGGTCGCAGATCTGCCCCGCCGACCAACGCTTCGGGTCGGGCCGCCACTGCAGTTGCTCCGGACCGAGGGTCTCGGCGAGGCCCATGGCCCGATCGCGCAACGATCTGAAGTCGGCCAAACAAGAGCTGAGAAAAGCGTTGGCCGTCATCGCGACCCCGCCGCCCGACGCAGATCGGTTTCGGAGAGCTCGTGTTTCCAGAGTTCGACTCCGTCTTTGTCGTGCGCGCTCATCACCAGTTTGCGCGCGCCCTTCTTGCCCACCACGTCGATGATTCCGAAGTTGCGCTTTTGGGTGATCCACGTGCCGGGGACTCGTGCGGGGTTGTTCTCTTCCCGAGCATCCCGACCCGCACCTGCTGTGAGGGGACTGGACGTGAAGTCGTACCAATCGTAAGCCGCTCCAGGCCAGCGCACCTTGACCAGCTCGCCGATGTGCCGATCGCCCGAGAGGAACAGCAGGCCCGAGATGTTGGCCTTGGCCAGGAAGTCGAACAGGTCCTTACGCTCGGCTTCGAACTGTCCGAAGCCTTCGTAGAGGGTGATCGGGTTGAGCATCTGCCCCCCGCACACCACAACTTTGAACACGGCTTGGCTGTTGACCAGACTGTCCTTGAGCCATTGGAGTTGGGCCTTGCCGAGCATCGTGCGGTCGTCGTCCACAGGCATCCGGTTCGGGGTGCGGTGGTAGCGGTCGTCGAGCATGAAGAACTCGACGTCGCCCCATTCGAAGCGCTGGAACGTGCCCGGGGTCTCCGGGGTGCCGTAACGCACCGCCGGGAAGTAGTCGGCAAACACGCGCAACGCCTCGCCCTTCAGACGGAACGAACGGTCGGAATCGTTGGGCCCGTAGTCGTGGTCGTCCCACGTCGCGTAGTGTTGGGCCGAGCCAAGGATGGGCTGAAGGCCAGGAGACGCGCGGTTGTGTCGCCAGCGGTAGCGCATGGCCGACTCGGTCAGCCAATCCGCTTCGCGGTAGTACACGTTGTCACCCAGCCACAGCATCATGTCGGGTTGCTTCTTGGCTAGGGCGTCGAAGATCTCGTGGTCGCCTCCGTAAGGGCGTCCCGGGCGGTCGAACGGCTCGTCGTTGAAGTAGGCGCACGAACCGAACGCGATGCGGAACTCGGGCGGCTCGCTCTGCCAACGCCAAAGCGGCTGGGTCTGGAACCGAAGCGGATAGGCCCGCGGAACCACCTGACCGTTGATCTCCACCTCGTAGTCGAACTTGGTGCCGAACGGCAGTCCCGCGATGGTGAACACGGCGATATGGTCGCCGACGGCGGAGGTCTGGATCGTTTGAGTCGCCGCCTTTGCAGGTGCCTGCGCGCTCTGGGGCCAGTAGTGCAACCGAACCCTTGCGTCGGCCTTGGTTTGCACCCATACGGCCACTTCGGTCATCTCGGCGTAGGCGTTCATCGGCCCGGCGCTCAGCAACGGGTGATCTTGTGGGAATGCCGAGCCCGTCAGAGCCAAGACGATGAAAAGCGGCAACCTGCTTACACTCATCGCCGAAAGCATATCCTCTTCACGGTTGCGCGGGCGGCTGGACGCTGATCGCTCGAGCATCGCCGTCGAAAGCCAGAGTCACGCGCCAGCACTCCGCAACGGGCAACTCGGCGAAGCGGTCGGGCCATTCAACGAACAGCAGGTGACTGTGGAGGAGTTCGTCCAACCCCAATCCTTCGGAGCTGTCGACGCGGTACAGGTCGGCGTGGGCCACGGGGGGCTTGGTTTCGAAGACCTGGATGAGGTTGAACGTCGGCGAACGCACGGGCCCCTTGTAACCAAGCGCCTCAAGGGCTCCCCGCACCCATGTGGTTTTGCCCACCCCCAAGGGGCCATCGAGCAACACCACTTCGCCGGCCGTCAGCCATCGGGCCAGTTCCGCCGCGACCGCTCTGGTCTCTGCTTCGCCACTCGAGCGTCGAAGATAAGGAGCGGTGGGTCGCCCGGCGATCACGCGCAGATTATGCGCTGTCTGTCCCTACAAAAGGTCAACGAATGGCCGCGAATGGCGTATCCTAGTAGCAGCGTTCCCCCATGGTCTCTGTCATCATCCCCGCCTTCAACGAAGAGAGCCGGGTCGTGTCGGTGGTCCGTGCCGCGATGTCCAGTGGACTTGCGGACGAGATCATCGTGGTGGACGACGGAAGCACGGACGGGACGGCCTCGGCCGCCCGCGCCGCCGGCGCTCGTGTGGTGAGATTGGGCTCGAATCAGGGCAAAGGCGCAGCGATGGTTGCTGGCGCCCGCGCCTCTTCGGGTTCGATCCTCGTGTTTTTGGATGCCGATCTGGTCGGCTTCCGGCCCGACCACCTGAAGCAACTGATCGCTCCGGTTCGCACGGGCCGTTGCACCATGTCCCTCGGCGTGCTCAAGGGTGGCGGCTTCTGGAGTTCCAACGCGCAGGCCATGTTCCCGTTCTTCACGGGTCAGCGCGCGATGACGCGGGCCTTCTTCGAGAGCGTGCCACACCTTGCCCGCGAACGAATGGGTGCCGAGGTCGCGCTCAACGCGTATGCCAAACAAGTCGGTGCGAAGGTGTTGCGCGTGTACCTGCAAGGAGTCGGCAACACGCACAAAGAATCCAAACTGGGTGTGGTGCGCGGCACAGCGGCCCGAGCCAAGATGTACAAAGAGATGGCCCATGCAGTGGTGCGCGCCAGACGCCATACGTCGTTCACGGGTTGGCGCTAGCGCGTGGGTCGCTCTTGTTCTGGTCCCGTGGCTGGCCGGTTGCGCCGCACCACCGAAAAGTTCTCTCCGTCCCGGCACGCAGACCAACATCGGTGTTGCCGAAGGTGACGCGAAACCCGACGCCGCCAGCGTGGTGGTCGTGTTCAACGCGCGCAGCGAAGACAGCGCCGCCATCGCCGACTATTACTGCAAAGCCCGGGGCATCCCACGATCAAGGACACTCGCCCTCGACTGTACCGACGACGAGACCATCCCGACCCAGGACTACAAGAACGACATCGAAGGGCCCGTCCGGGCGTTCCTCGACTCGAAGCGCGAGCCGATCGACTACGTCGTGCTGACCAAGGGAGTCCCGATACGCATCGAGAACGAGGGAGGCTACTCGGTGGACGGGCACCTCGCCGCGATGCGCCTGCCCAACCCGCCGATCAAGACGCCAGAAGTCGAGCAGATTCGTCGCAGCATCAACCCGTACTTTGGGAAGACCGAGCGGTTTTCCGCCAAGAAGTTCGGCATGGTGCTTGTGACCCGTCTGGACGGTTGGACCCGCGACGACGCCATCGCGTTGGTGGACCGAGCGCTGGCCGCCGAGCGCAGCGAAGGTCCCTTTTTGTTCGATCTCGCCGAGAACCGCGAAACCGGCGGTTACGGCGAACTGCAGAATGCCATGCGTCGCGCGGCGCAAATGCTCGAGGAACGCGGGTTCGACGTCGCACTCGACACATCGCCAACCTTTGCCGAAACGAGCACTCCATTGGCGGGCTATGTCACTTGGGGGAGCAACGACGGCAAGTTCAACCCGACCGCCTATGGCAACATGAGGTTTAGGCCGGGGGCGATCGTCGAAACGTATGTGTCAACCAGCGGACGCACGTTCCTGAAACCAGCGTGGGGCGACCAAAGCCTAGTGGCCGACATGGTGAGCGGTGGCGCGACCGGCGTAAAAGGGTATGTCAGCGAGCCGTTCACGTTCGCGCTTTGCCGTCCAGACGTTTTGTTCGACCGATACACCAGGGGGTTCAACCTAGCTGAAAGCTTCTATTGTGCCTCGCCTGTCATCAAGTGGAAGGACATCGTGCTGGGCGATCCGCTGTGCGCCCCCTATGCGGAAGACTGAGCCAACGCCTCGCGCACTTGACCGACGCATGCCGCCATATCCGCCTTGATCTGGCATTCCCAGAACACCAGGACCTGAAAGCCCTTGGCCGTTAGCTCCGCTTCGACCCGCGCATGCCTCTCCTGATTCGCGACGATCTTCGCCCGCCAGTACTCGCGGTTGTGTTTGGGCAACCGGTAGCGGCCGCAGTGCGGGCATCCGTGCCAGAAGCACCCATGCAGGAACACGGCCACCTTGCGACCGGCCCACGAGACGTCTGGCTTGCCGGGGATGCGTCGGGCATGGATGCGGTAGCCGAGCAACCCTTGCTCGCGGAGCGCGCGACGGAAGTCGGTTTCCAGCGACGTATTTTTGCCCCGGTTGCCCACCATCGAGCGGCGCGTGGCTTCGGCCACGACGCCGAAGTCGGGTTTGGGCTTGGGGTAACGCTCTGGCGTTTCGCCGGGCATGGCGCTTCTATTGTGGCGTCAGAGCGGCAGGAGGCGTTCGATGCGCTCGCAACCTTTTGCCCTATGACCAAGGGTCCAATGCTTGAACGACTTGAATTTCAAATGAATTCAAGGGGGGGGGCTCAGAAATGTTCAATCTGTGATAGAGTCTATGTATGTTTCAACGCTTACTAATGGCCCTCGTCCTTGCTGCGGCTTCCATTGCACTTTGCCAGCCCGTGCCGCTTTGCGAGACTCCGAAGATCGCCAACAACGACTGGAACCAGAACGCTTGCCTTGACCACGTTGTGGTAAACGGAGGCAACTGGTGCAACTGGTTCAATCACGACTGTCTCAGGAGTCGTCACGTCTATGTGGACTGGTACGCCAATGGGGCAGTGTATCAATGCACAGCTTGGGACGACACAGGGTGTTGCGGATCGGGCGTGGTCCAAAGCTACCCTCCCTGCCCAACGAGCACCTGTGACGACCCGGCTGGGGGTTCGTAACTCGGAAGATGAACCCGCGTCCCCTTCCCAACACCGACAACCGGGGACAAGCCCGTGGCTTTACCATGGTGGAGGTGCTCGTCGTCCTTGGAGTCATCATGGTCCTAGCTGCCATCGGCTTTGGAACCTATCGGAGCGGAGTTCTTTCGGCGAAGGTCGCATCGGACACGAACGCCCTAAGGCAAATCGGCCTTGCGCGGGCCCTCTACGAGGAGGATTCTGGGCCGATGCGCAACTTGTTGGTGGATCGTCTGGTCGCGACCAAGCATGTCGACGCTGCACTGGTTTCCGGCCTCGCAGACCCAAGTCGAGATGGCTATTCGAACTCATTCCGCGAGTACCGCAGGGGTTCCAATCCAAGTGGTGTCTCACGCATTCCGGCGCCTGCCAGTTTTCGCGTCAGCTTCATCAGCAGAGGGGATTACGGGCCTTCCGACGGCATGCTGGCCCCAAGAGATGGCGACAGGTTCTCAGGGTGGCTGATCAGTCCCGCTCATGGGAAACCCTTTGACCGTCAGTTGGAGTTCTTTAAGGGCCCGTATCTCCGCCTCTGCGATGATGGCGCGGTTGTGTCAAGAGAGTTTCTGTGGCATTGGATCAAGGTGGCAGGAGAGGAGCAGTACGCCCACAGCGTGAGTGCGATGTTTGTGGACCGCGATTCAGGGCAGGGGCCTTGAACCTGTGAACACCGCCGCTAGGAACGCATGGTTCCCCTTCGCCTTCGCTGCCATCTCACCGGCACTGTTCGTCGGATTGCGGTTCGCCACGCTGTTCGTTCAACACAAGATCGGTCTTGACGAACGAGCAGGCTATCGAACTTGGTGGCCGAGTGCGGACGCTCTCGTGCTTTCGAGCGTGCTCTTCTTTGTGTGCCTGTTCGTCGGCTTCTTGGCGAAGAGACATCCAAACCGAGCACCGCTCTATGTGACGGCTTGGATCGCCGGTCCTTACATCGCCATCATGCTCATTGCCATGGTAGCCGGCCGGGCAGAGCCAATGACATTCCTTCGCAATCTACTCCGCTTTGGCTTGGACCTCGTGTTTCATATCGGACTGGTCACTGTTCTCGGATGGCACTTAGCGAACCGTGTTTGCTCAACGGACAGAGACGGCTGAGGCTCTAGAGCGGCAGGAGGCGGTTCTGGACGGACCAGCCGCTCGATGAGCGCACGGCCTTGATCTTGCCGACGAATCGCCCGTGCGAGCCGGTCTGGCAGATCGAGACTCGGCCGATCACCTCGGGGGATTCCAGCACGTCGTGCGAGTGGCCGCCGAGGATCAGGTCGAGCTCGGGGCACGCCTCGGCCAGCCGACGGTCCTGGGGCAGCCCGATGTGGGTGAGGGCAATGAGCAGGTCGCACTCGGAGCGCAGGACCGAGGTCATCTCGCGTGCGGCCTCGATGGGTTGGGTCCATTCGTATTGGCTCGCGGGATAGAGCGTCATGCGCCGCGTGGCGATGGGCACCATCACGCCGAACACCCCGATTCGAACACCCGCGACCTCGAAGGCCATTGAACGCGCAAAGATGGCCGCTCCCGCCTTGTCGAACCAGTTGGCACAGAGTACGTGGTGAGATGCGCCTGCAAACTTGGCTCTCATGCCCATGGCCAAGGGGTGCGATTCGCGGTTGCCGGGCACGCTGGCCGTGCAGTCGAGGGCATTGAAATAATCCCACGCCGGATCGGGCGAGACCGGGATGGCGAGATTGCCGCACTTGATGGCGTCGCCGCAATCGAAGTAGAGGTCGACTTCTTCGCGCAGGGGCTTCAGCACGCCGAAACGACGTTCGTTCAGCTTGCCGTGGAAGTCGTTGGTGTGGAGGATCCGGACCGCTGGCAACGCGTCACTTGATGCGGTTGCCGACGATGTCGAGGACGATCATCAGCACCATGAACGAGCCGCCCAAGATGATGGTCAGCCGCGAGACGAAGTCGTCGAAGCCGGCCTTGCCCTTGAACGTGGTGCGGACGCCGCCGCCGCCGGACATCGCATCTCCCTTGCCCATCAGCAACACGATGAGCGTGAACATAATGGCGACCAGAATCGCCAGGCCGAGGAAGATGTTGTACCAAATCTGCATCAGGCGTTCTTGTCTCGGAATCCGGGAAGCCGCCGACCCTTGTAGTAGCCCTCGGGGCTGGCGTGGTGGCGAAGCTTGAACGGCGAACCGCCGACCTGCTTGTTCACTTCGACCTCGGGGAGGTCGGTCGTGTAGTGCGTTCGGCGCAGGGCGGTCCGCTGGTGGCTGTGACGGCGTTTCGGATTCGGCATGGGGAAAACCTCGTGGGCGGGGCGGCTACTTCTTCTCGCGGTGGAGCGTGTGCTTGCGCAGGTTCTTGTTGTACTTCATCAGTTCCAAGCGGCCCTGCGTGTTGCGCTTGTTCTTGGTGGTCGTGTAATAGCTCTTGCCGTCCTCGGTGCAAACGAGACGGATGATTTCGCGAGCTTCGCCTTTCTTCGCCATGATGGGTCACCTTCCACCGCCCCGAGTGTAGGGATGGGAGCGGCAGGAAAGCCTAAGAAGTATGCCCCATCCGCCCCCGGGAATGCAAGGACCTTCGGTCGGTGCTACGATGCGCTGCCGGCGGGGAGCAACCTCAAGCGACGCTGGGGTTCTTGGCCGACACTCTCGCTGGGGATACGGCGGCTCTCGGCCACTTGGTGTTGCATCTTGCGGATCGGCCCCGGCTGAGGCGCGAGATCGTAAGGTTTGCCGCTCTGGGCGACGACCTCGATAGCCTGAAGCACCTCTTCCATGGCCGCGCTCTCGGTCTCGGGGCCGCTGCTGGAGCGACGCATGATCTCGTCGAGACCCGCGAGAATCTGCGTGAATGCGTTCGACTTGATCGTCACCGTCGGCACGGGTCGCCCGGACGCGTCTCGAATCTTGCGCTGCCGGCCCGTCGTCCCGTTGCGCATGGCCATCACGACGTCGGACTGCATGGGGTCGGTGCTGATGCTGGCCTCGATGCGCTTTTCTCGGATCGCCCGTTCGAGCCGCGTCCGAGCAATGCCATAGGGGTAGATGCGAACGCCCGCGCGGACAGGCTCGACCTCGCGTTGGGGGCGCTCTTCTTCCGCGTGAACGACCGCGGCCGATCGCGAAGGCTTGGGCGGCAGCGGTTCGAACAACGGACGCGAGAGCACCTGAGACATGGCCTCGTTGTGCTCTTCCTGCACCACTTCGAATTCGCCGTTGGTGTTCCGAACGCGGATTTCGGGGCGAGGCGTCAGGCCGCGCAGGACGAGATCCACGGTCTTCTGGACATTGTGGTGGACGGCCAGCCGATCGAAGTCCACGAGTTCGATGACCACGTCGAACGTCGGAGGCGCCTTGCGCTCCAGCACGGTCTTCTGCGTGCCGCGCCGCCGCGCCTCGTCGTCGCTCAGCGTAACGGCCTGAATGCCGCCGATGAGGTCCGAGAGCGTGGGGTTGAGCATCAGGTTTTCCAGCGTCTGCCCGTGGGCGGTCCCGATGAGTTGAACACCTCGCTCTGCGATGGTGCGCGCGGCCTGAGCCTCCATCTCGTTGCCGATCTCGTCGATGACGATGACTTCGGGCATATGGTTTTCGACCGCTTCGATCATCACTTGGTGCTGGTCGGCCGCGTGTCGCACTTGCATGCGGCGCGCACTGCCGATGCCCATGTGCGGAACGTCGCCATCGCCCGCGATCTCGTTCGACGTGTCCACGATCACGACGCGCCGCTGCACCTCGTCGGCGAGCACGCGGGCCACCTCGCGGAGCTTGGTGGTCTTGCCGGTTCCGGGCTTGCCCAGCAGCAGGATGCTCTTGCCCGAGCGGATGATGTCGTCGATGATGTCGATCGTGCCTTCCAGCGCGCGACCGACGCGGCACGTCAGGCCGATGATCTTTCCCTGTCGGTTGCGGATGCACGAAATGCGGTGGAGCGTGCGCTCGATGCCGGCGCGGTTGTCGCTCCCGAATTCGCCGATGGACTTGATGACGAACTCGATATCGCGCTCGCTCACCTGCAATTCGGGGAATCGGACGCCTGCTCCCAAGTAGCGAGCTTCGGCGGGGCGCCCATAGTCGAGCACCACCTCGACGAGCGTGTCGACGGGCGGTCCATCCTCGAGGCGCTCGCGCACCGAGGCGGGGAGAATCTCAAGGAACAGGGCGAGGTCCTGCTGAATGCGGGTCATGTGGCACAAGGGTTGGGCGCGTGCGCCCGAACCCACCCTAACACCATACACGTTCGGACGGGCCGCAAAGTGTCGGAAGGTCCCAACGAATCCCGTTCCTTAACCCTCGTTGGAACTCGGCTTACGCTCCCGAAAGGCCTTGGCTTTCTCTTGCAGGCGCCGAAAGTAGTCGGTCTCGGTGATCTCGGCGACTTGTTTCGATTTCTTGGCGTCGTCGACCTCGACACGCAATGATTCGACCTGTCTACGGAGCCGGGCTTCGCGTTCGCGGACCTCCCGCGCCATGCTCCCAAACATCCTCGCCATGACACCGAGTTCGTCTGTTCGCGCTTGGATCTCGCCAAGGTCGATGGCGTCGAACGATCCCGCCTCGATGGCGGCAGCCGCATGGGTCACCTGCTGAACGGCGGACAGAAACGCCTTCTCGGTATCCCTCGTGCGCTTTTTCTGAAGGCACGCCGTGATGCGGGCACGCAACAGGACCGGGTTGAACGGCTTTGGCAGGTAGTCCTCCGCGCCCCGCTCGATGCAACGCACCACGCTGTCCACCTCGTCCACGGCAGAGATCATGAGTACAGGAGTCTCCGCGTGATTGGGATGACGGCGGATGGCCTCGAGCGTCTGGTAGCCGTCCATCTCCGGCATCATGATGTCGAGCAACACCACCTCGACGTCTTCGGCGTCAAGGAGTTCGAGAGCGCGGCGTCCATGTTCGGCGAGCCAGACCGTGTGCCCTTGCCGTTCCAGATGGCGTTTGAGCACGTCCCGGTTTTCTTCGACGTCGTCGACGGCCAAGATCCTGCCGGCAGGTCCCGCTCGCACGGTTTCCACACGCAGTTTCGGCGACACGCTTGTCGAGGCCGTTGCGGATGACCGGTCCGGTCCGCCATCGCTGAACACGTCTTCGATCATTCGCAGCAGTTTCTGGCCGGCTGATCGGATGCGCTCCAGGTCGTCCACAAACGCCTCCGGCACCTCTTCGATGAGCATTTCGCTGTAACCGAGGATGGCGTTGAGCGGTGTTTTGAGGTCGTGGCGAAGCTGGCTCCGATCGTTCACGATGCGCTGTCCTTGGACCCTTGGGTCACAAGGTGTAGTATGGCGACGTGCAAACGCCGCGCGAGAAACTGATCGCCCTGCTCGACCGCGTCCAGATGGTCTTGGCCGTGGTGTTGCTGCTCGCGGTGGCGGGTCTGGTCGTGTTCGTGGTTCGCTCGGGGTTGCTCCACCGGCTGTAAACGCTAGAAACGATTGGCGTGTTGCCGCTCGATGTTCGCCACGCACTCCATGGCCATGCGCCAACGCGTTTCCTCGTCTCCGCCGCGCAAGTAATAGGCGATGCCGTTCTGTTTCCAGCCGATACCCTTGCCGACGTAAAACTCCTTTCCTGCCTTGGTCATGACCCGCGCCCCGTCGAAGGGCTTGTTGCACCGGCTCATGAACAGCCGGTACCGGCGCCCGTCATGCTCGAACTGGTAGCCAGCCCATCCGTCGCCATACTTGGCCGCACGAATCTTCGCGCCGCACCGCATCTTCATGACCGGTGCAGGCAAGCCGGTTTGCTCCTTGACCCACTGAGCGGCGACGATGGCGTTCGACGTGGCGAATTCCTCGGTCACCGGTGAGCGATCGAGCTTTACGGGATCGGCTTGGTTGAACACGTAGGAACCAACGAAAAGAGCCATGGCCACGCACGCAGCGACGGCGATGCGCGAGGGCAGAGCCAAGGGATGTCGTTTCGCGCGTTTAAGGCCAGCCAACAGGGTGGCCTTGGGCACAGGTTCGGAGAGCACGGCCTTGCGCACCTCTCGCTTCAACGCCCGCAACCCCTCGACCTCCCGGCGGGCGACCTCGTCTTGCGCGAGCCTGGATTCGTGCCTCGCCTGTTCGTCCGGGTTCAGGGCGCCATCCACGTAGGCCTGCCAGTCGAAGCGATTCATGGCCTGGACCCCACAAAGCAAACGATGCCCGCCAGACGTTCGCGCAGGAGCGAACGGGCCCTGAAGAGGCGGGACCTCACGGTGCCGATCGGCACGCCCATTGCCTCGGCGGCTTCTTCATAGGTGAACTGCTCGACGTCGCACAGGTGCAACGTGAGTCGAAACTCGGCGGGGAGTTCCTCCAATTCGCGCAACACGTGGTCGGCATCCACGCGCCACGTCACTTCGTCCCAGAATGGCTCTTGGCTGACGATACTTTCGTCGAGCTCGGCATCGACGGCTTGTGCGGCAAGCGAGCGTTTGTTGCTCGCGAGTTCGTTGCGCATGATGCGGATGAGCCAACTGCGGAGGTGGTTGCCGTCGAACCGATCCCAGGCGCGGAACGCCTTGACCAGACACTGTTGCACCAGGTCTTCGGCATCGTCGGCGTTGCGCACCATGCGCTTGGCGACCCGATACAGCGTCGGCAGTTCGTCTTTGACGGCGCGCTCGAAGTCGCGCCGAGGCGCGGCGCGTCCGATGCGCTCGATGAAGCCGATGCCGATTCCCGACCGCGTGTCCGCCATCTGGTTACCCGAAACGTTGGCGCGAAGCGGCGGGTTCCCCGGCCTAGCCTCCCGAGTCTTCTTCGCCGCCGGACAGTTTCGAAATGACGTCCACCAACGGCAAGAACATGGAGACGACGATGAATCCGACCACGAAGCCGAGACCCACAATGAGAATCGGTTCGAGCGCCGCGGTCAGCGAAGCGAGCGTGGCTTCGACCTCGGCCTCATAGAAGTCCGCGATCTTCTGGAGCATGTAGTCCAGGGAGCCTGACTCTTCACCGACGCCGATCATATGGACGACCATGGGCGGGAAAAGGCGGGACGCCTCGAGCGGGTCGCCGATGCGGTCTCCTTCTCGGATGCGGGCGCGGGCTTCCAGAATCGCATCGGACATGATCGTGTTGCCGACAACGCCGGAAACGGTCTCCATCGCCTGCAGGATGGGCACGCCCGAGGTCAGCAGCGTGCCCATCGTGCGGCTGAAGCGAGCCATGCACACCTTGTGGTGCAGCTTGCCAAAGACGGGAATCTTCAGTTTGACGCGGTCCGCCACGCGTCGACCGAACCGGGTGCTCACGAACATCTTGTAGCTGAAGATCACGACGACGAGGCCGACCACGATCACCCAGCCTTGGTTCTTCATCAGGTCGGCGATATCGATCAGGAGCTTGGTCGGGGCGGGCAGGTTCTCCGCATCGAGACCCAAGTCGGTCAAAATCGCGGCCCACTGGGGCACGAACCAGTAGACGAGGAAGCCGACGATGGCCGTCGCGAAGACGACGACGAGGATGGGGTAGGTCAAGGCCGACTTCACCTTGCGGCGCAGTTCGACGTCCTTTTCCAAGAATTGGGCCAGACGTTGGAGGGATTCCTCCAAGACACCACCGACTTCGCCGGCTCGGACCAAGCCGATGAACAACTGCGTAAACGTCCGCGGATGCCGCTGCATGGCGCGCGACAGGCTTTCGCCCGATTCGACGCGTTCGCTCAGGTCGCCCAGAATCTTTTTCAGCTTGGGGTCTTGCGATTGGTTCTGGAGAACGTCCAGACAACGGACGAGCGACACACCGGCGTCGACCATCGTCGAGAACTGGCGGCAGAACACGGCCAGGACGCCGAGTTTGACCTTGCCGAACGACTTTTGGCGCTTGCCCCGCGCCCGGATCATTTTGACTTCGAGGATGGTGAATCCCTGTTCCTCGAAACGCTTCTTGAGAAGCTCTTCGGATTCCGCCTCGGCGGTGCCCTTCTGGACGCCCCCGGCGGTGTCGCGGAACGAGTAACTGTAGATCGGCATCGGTGTTGGTCCTCGGAATGGCTAGGTCGGCGTGTCAGCGGCGCGGCGGCGCGCTCGGCGGCATGGTGGCAGATCGCTGTCGCGACAGGTTCTCGTCGCCGTCTTGCGGCGTGTTGAGCATCTTCTTGAGCTCTTCCACGTTGTGGGCGCGAGTCATGATCTCGTCGTACGTCACTTGGCCGCGCATGTAGAGCTCGCGCAGACATTGGTCCATGGTCATCA
Source organism: Fimbriimonadaceae bacterium (assembly GCA_039811705.1). Classification (GTDB taxonomy): domain Bacteria; phylum Armatimonadota; class Fimbriimonadia; order Fimbriimonadales; family Fimbriimonadaceae; genus UBA2387. The sequence continues at coordinate 39,849 of JBDHZD010000010.1, forward strand.
TGCCGTGGGCGCGGCTCATCTGGATCATCGACGGAATCTGGTGCGTCTTGTTCTCGCGGATGAGGTTGCGCACGGCGCTTGTGGCGACCATGATCTCGATCGCGGGCACGCGGCCCGAACCCGTCGCCTTGGGAAGCAACTGCTGCGTGATGACGGCTTGCAGGTTGTTGGCCAACTGGACGCGGATCTGCTCCTGTTGGCCGGGGGGGAAGACGTCGATGATACGGTCGATGGACTCGGCGGCGCTGTTGGTATGCAACGTGGCGAACACCAAGTGGCCGGTTTCAGCGGCGGTGATCGCGAGGGCGATCGTCTCCATGTCGCGCATTTCACCGACGAGCAAAACGTCCGGGTCTTCGCGGAGGCTGGCGCGGAGGGCGTTGGCGAAGCTCTTGGTGTCGCCTCCCAATTCGCGCTGGTTAATGATGGACTTCTTGTGCTCGTGCAGGTACTCGATCGGGTCTTCGATCGTGATGATGTGGTGCGCGTTGGTCTCGTTGATATGGTTCAACATCGCCGCGAGCGATGTCGATTTGCCCGAACCCGTCGGTCCGGTCACCAAGATGAGACCTCGCGGTTTCTCCGTGAGCGTGTTCAGGAATGGCGGCAGGTTGAGTTGCTCGACCGTGGGGATCTTGCTGGAGATCAAGCGAAACGCGGCGGCGCACGAACCCCGGTCCCGGTACATGTTGACGCGGAAGCGGGCTCGCCGGGGCATGGCGTAGGAAAAGTCCAACTCCAGCGTGGTCTCGAACCGGTGCACCTGTTCGTCCGAGATGATCTCGTAGAGCATGCGCTGCGTGTCTTGCGGTGTGAACATGCCGTAGTTCAGCCGCTTGAGCTGACCGTCGTGGCGCACCACGGGCGGCGCGTCGGTGCAGATGTGCAAGTCTGACGCGTTGAGGTCCACGACGATGTCGAGTAGTTCGTCGATATGGATGTCTTCCAGCGTGCGGCGCTCGCCTTCGGGCACGATCCAAGGCTTTTCTTCTTGGACCGGGGCGGCGCCGGGGCGAGCCATCGGCGGCGGCATGGAGGGCGATTGACCGGGCATCGGACGTTGCACGTTGCTCATTCGATTGGTTCTTCCTACGTTCTTTAGAGTGTCGTCCCCGACACCATGGTTTCAGTCAAAGACGGGCGCATCAGTGTCCAGCGGTGAAGACGACGCGCCGCACTTCGGCGGGGTCGGTCACTCCGGAGAGCACCTTGCCCAGTCCGTCTTCTTTGAGTTCCTTCATGCCGTTGGCCTTGGCGGCGTCGCGAATATCGGCCAGCGGGGCGCGTCGCACGACCATTTCGGCGATCTCGTCGTTGACCAACATGAGTTCGTGAATTCCGGTTCGACCCCGATAGCCGGTGCCTCGGCAGTTCTCGCAACCCACGGGACGGTAAATCTGAACCATGCGGTCCATGTCGTCTCCAGATTCCATCTTCATGCCGAACCGCACGAGGTCCGAGACCGGGATTTCGTACGGCTCCTTGCAGTTCGGGCAGAGACGGCGGGCGAGTCGTTGCGCCAAGACGCCGATGACCGTGGCGGCGATAAGGTAGGGCTCCACGCCCATGTCGATCATACGGAGCGTCGCGGACGGTGCGTCGTTCGTGTGGAGCGTGGACAGCACCAAGTGGCCCGTGAGCGACGACTCGATGGCGATTTCCGCTGTTTCCAGGTCGCGCATTTCACCGACCATGATGATGTCCGGGTCTTGTCGCAAGAACGCGCGGAGCGCCGTGGCGAACGACAGACCGGCCTTTCGGTTCACACCGACCTGGGCGATGCCGCCGAGCTGGTATTCGATCGGGTCCTCGACCGTGAGGATGTTGACGCCGATCGTGTTGAGCTTGTTGAGGACCGAGTACTGCGTGGTGGTCTTGCCGGAACCCGTTGGTCCGGTGCAGAGGAACATGCCGTTCGGCTGAGAGGTGAGTTCCTCGATGATCGCCTGATTCTCTTCGGTGAACCCGAGTTTGTTCAAGCCGATCATGATGCTCGACTTGTCGAGGATGCGCATGACGATCTTCTCGCCGAACGGCGTGGGGATCGCGCTGACGCGAAGGTCGAAGTCTTTCTGGTTCGTCCGGACCTCGATACGACCGTCCTGAGGGACGCGCCGCTCGGCAATGTTCATGTCCGCCATGATTTTCAGGCGGCTGATGAGAGGCGCCTGGAGGTTCTTGGGAACCGTCATGGCCTCCATGAGCACGCCGTCGATGCGGTACCGGATGCGCAGGTGGCGTTGTTGCGGCTCGACGTGGATGTCCGAGGCGCGATCCACAATGGCCTGTTGGATGAGCGCGTTGGCCAACCGGATGATGGGGGCCTGATCGGCCATCTGCTCGTCGCCATCGTCGCCTGCTTCATCGGGAAGCTGGTTGACGCTCGCGGCAACGCCCGCCGTCGCGATGGCCTGACGAATGTCCGCAGTGAAATTGCTTTGCAACGCGGCCGCACCGCCGCCGCCACCGCCGCCAGCTGCTGGACTCGAACCGGCATAGGACTTGCGGATGGCGTCTTCGATCGCGCCTGGCACCGCCATGGCGGGGACCACGCGGCATCCCGAGGCCAGCTTCACGTCGTCCAGCGCCTGGATGTTGCGCGGGTTGGCCATGGCCAGCAACAACTGCATCCCTTCCTTCTTGACCGGGATGACGGTGTGCAGTTTGGCGATCCGTTCGGGGACCACGTTGGTCGCCGAGGTCTCGATCTCCGTACGGTCGAGATCGACGAACGGCATGCCGGCCTCTTGGGCACGGGCTTCGATGACCTCGCGTTCTCCGACGAAGTTGAGTTCGACGAGAATACGGCCCAAATCTGGGTTCTTCGTTTGTTGCTGGACTTTGAGGGCTTCGTCCAACTGCTCTTTGGCCAGCAACCCCTTCTGAACGAGGTACTGGACCATGGGCATCCGAGTCATTGCCATTATTGCGCTCCTTCCACCGCGGTCGCATCCCAGGGCGATGCAAAAAAGACGTCAGCCAGCTCACGCCGACCGACGGTTCGACACAGCCCTATTCTAGACCGAAAACGCGTTCCGAAGGAATGCCACGCCACGAGTTCCATATTACACAACCTATGACTGAATCAGTCCACGTCTCTGGCGTCGCGCGCGTCCATCCCCAATATACGACACTCGGGGGCGTTTCGAATGTTCATGTTTCGTTCATCGCCGGCCGCCTCGCCCCCTTGGGTCTGTTGCCGAGGACCTGCCGCGGCCGCCGTGGTATCTTCCCTGCCCCATGAGCGCCGAGCCGATCAGCATCGAACCGATCGAGAAGACCGACGAGCACTACGCCGCCGTCGTCGCGATCCACAACGCCACCCACCCTCGGTTCGCCGTGACGGAGAACGAGATGAGGCGCGACGACCAGCACCACCTGGACGCGGGACACAGGCGTTGGCTGGCGCGTCGGAACGGTCAGCCGGTGGGCTACACGGGTCTGGGCAAGATGATCTGGAGCGACCGACCTGGCAAACTTTTCATGGAGTTCGTCGTCCCCGAAGACGAAGCCGACGATGTGCGCCGCACCCTCTACCGCCACGTTTTGGCCGAAGCCATGGCCAGTGGCGCGGACACGCTGGCGGCGTTCAGCGAGGGCGACCACCCCGTGGACGACGCGTTCAAACGTGCGCAGGGTTTCGTCCAGACGCATCAGGACGAAGACAGCGAACTGGAGGTGGCCACTGTGGATTGGGTGCGCTGGGAGCCCTGCATCGCAACGGTCGAGGCTCAAGGGCTTGAAGTCACCACGCTCGCGTCATACCGACGGTTGTGCGCCGAGGCGACCGAACGCATGTACGCTCTGTACGCCGAGACATTCCAAGACGTGCCATCGCCCGAGCCGCTGACTCCCGACACATTCGAAATCTATGCCAAGTACGTCGAGCGACCGGACTATCCCGCGCACCTCGTGGCCGTGGTTCTCGACGGACTGACGCCCGTAGGCATGCTCACCCAGCGGCCCCGAGAGATGGACGCCACCGTCGTCGACGTCGGACTGGCTGGTGTGCTTCGCGCCTATCGCGGACGAGGCATCGCCAAAGCGCTCAAGGTGAAGTCGCTTCTGCTGCTCCGCGATGCGGGTGTGCACGTCGTGCGCACGGGGAACAATGCCAACAACCCCATGTTCCGCTTGAATCAAGCCATCGGGTTCAAGCAGATGCCCCCGTGGATCCACCTCGCGCTCGATCTTCGGGCCATGGCGCGACTTGGGTAGGGTCTGGGGCATGAGGCATGCTGTCCGAGTCATCGCGGCGGCCGCGCTGATCGGCCTCCTGACCACCGTCTGGAGCCAGACCTTGCCGTCGCCGACGCCCAGCCAACCGCGCCCAGCAGCGGTCCCCGACAGCCTTGCCAACCCCCGGGCCACGATGCAAACGTTCCTCGACGCCATGAACCGGGGGGACGCCGACGCGGCCGCACAAACGCTCGACCTCTCGAGTCTGCCAGCCGTCGAACGGCCCGGCACCGGGCGATTGCGTGCGAACCTGTTGTTCCAGATCCTGAACCGCACAGCGATGATCCAAATCGGAGCGATTCCGGACCGGACCGATGCCCCGTTTGTCTACCGCGCCTACCGATCGACGACTGGCGAGACCGTCGGCCGCGTCGAGATTGGTCCGGACGCAGACGGAGCCTGGCGATTCACAGCGGAAACGGTCGAGGCCTTGCCCGACATATGGGCTGTCGTGCGCGATTGGGAGATCGTCTATGGCCCTGCGGTCAGCGAGCGGCAGTTTGCCCCTGGATTGTGGTTCGAAGGCAAGGTGCCCGAACGTTTGCGGGGCGATGCCCTCGGTCTGCGTGTGTATCAGTGGATCGGCCTCGCCGTGCTTGTTGTCGGTGGGTGGGCGGTAGCGCGGGTCTTGGGATGGCTTCTCAAAGCGTTGCTGACGGCCCTGAGGCGCCTGTTTCCCCATGGGCTGGCCGAGCGCCACCGCTGTGGGTTCGCCCGCCAGATGGGGCTGGCCCTTGCGTCGGTCGCCGTTCTGGAAGCGGTTCCTTACCTGAACCTCCCCGTCTGGGTCGGCGCGTTCGTGGTTGGGTCGGCCAAGCTCCTGATGATCGGCGCGGGCGCCTCATCGGCTTGGTTCGTTGTGGATGCGTTGCTCGACCGAGCGCAAAGGCACGCCGAAAGCTTTGGCGAGCGGGCGCAGAAGCTGTTCTTCCCGTTCGCCGCCAAGCTCTGTCAGATCGGGATCGTGGCCGTGGCCGTGGTGGTGGCGCTCGCGGCGTTCGGCATCAATGTGACGGCCCTGTTGGCCGGACTGGGAATCGGGGGGTTGGTCGTCGCGTTCGCCGCCAAAGACAGCATCGAGAACATCTTCGGCTCGTTCACGATCCTGTTCGACATGCCCTTTGCCGTGGGCGATTGGGTCCGCATCGGCGAGATCGACGGCACGGTCGAGGAGATCAACCTGCGAAGCACCCGCGTCCGCACGTTCGCCGATTCGCTGATCACGGTGCCCAACAGCAACCTCATCAAGGCCAGCGTCGAGAACTTCGGGCGTCGGCGCGTGAGGCGATTCAAGACGACCCTCGGCTTCGAATACTCGACCCCGCCCGATAAACTCGAAGCGTACGCCCGGTCGCTGGACGCCTACCTCGCCGCGCGACAGGACGTCGCACCAGAGAAGCGGCGCGTGTCCGTCTACGGCCTCGAAGACAGCAGCATCGCCGTCTATCTGGAGTGTTTTCTGATGGTTCCGGACTTCGACGGCGAACTGCGGGCGCGGAGCGAGATCGTGCGCGCGGCGCTGGAACTCGCTGCCGAGCACCGGGTCTCGTTCGCGTTCCCCACGCGCACCGTGGTGATTCAGGGCGCGAGCGGCGGCGGGCCTACTCTCGCTTGAACCGGAACTGGGGTTCCGAGGCGTTTCGACCGATGGGTTCCAGCAGTTTGCCGCCGCCGGAGGCCTTGAAGGCGAGGGGCTGATCGATGTTCGTGGACACCGAACCCTCACCGCCCACGTTGGTCACCTTGTTGGGACTAAGCGTGACTTTGTCTCCTTCGAGCGTCCACTTGCCTTCGACCGGGAGGAAGACCGCGGTCATCGAGAACGTGCCGTCGGCCTTGAGTTCGAGCGTCATCGTCGAGGCCATGCCCTGACCGAAGCTATCGGCGAGCGCCTTGGCCGGGTTGTTGGCGTCGGCCTTTGACGACTCGGCGATGACCATCTCGCCCTTGTACTTCCCAGCGAGGCTGGCTTGAGTCAGACCTCCTTGACACCCCACCAGCATCGCCGCAACGGCGAGCATCACCATGAATCGTGGCACCATCCGCGCCATTGTAAAGGAGGGCACGACGCCTTTGGCGTCAATGGGCCCAGATCACGGCGCTTCAACGAGAGGTTGATCGGGTTGAAGGCCCGGGTCCACAACCAGCACCCCCCGGCCCGAATCCAGCCGCAGTTCGAGGCCCAAGACGCGCAGGACGTCCAGAGTCTTGTCCGGCCGGACCGTCGGCTTGCCCTGCTCCAACTCGCGCACGAACAATTCCGAGCAGTCCGCCATGGCGGCCAACTGGCCCTTGCGCCACACGGAGCGCCTTGCGCCTCTTTCGCGCGGCGTCGCCCAACCGCTTGGCAGCGAGAGTGGAGGAATCATTCCAAAGCGATCGCTACGATTGGCCGAAGCGTTCCTCGACGATCTCCTGGGCCTGGGGCGCACCCAGCGTCTGCATCGCCTCGCTCTCGGCGGTCAAGACCCCGGCGATCTCGCCGAGCGTCTCCTGGATCGCCTCTTGCCGCCGGTTGCGAATGATGGAGTGGGCCTTGGCGATGACCGCACCCATCCCGACAAAACCCAGGGCCGCGGCCGCGAATCCCCTCAGGGGCGTGCCACCCAACGCCTGCGTCGCAACGACGGACAGCCCGGCCGCAGCCATCATCGCAGGCGCGAACGCAACGGCACAAAACACGACGGCCGAAGGCGACGTGTCCGAGAGCACCTTCACGCGGGTTTCTCCATCTTTCGAGCGGAGCGAAACGTGGACCGGGGACAGGCCGTCGCCCTTGCCGTCCCACTCGTGCGCACCCGCGACCTCCGAGACGGCTCCCATGCGGTTGAACCGGGACCGCAGGTCCGAAAGGATGCTGTGCCACGCGTCGTCGGTGAGTTCGCCGGGGATGACGCGCTCGACGTCGAGCTTGGCTTTCGCCCCCCAGAACCCGCGCTTCTTGGGAGCTTCGAGCCCCATGGCGGCCTCTTCGATGGCCTGCCGCAAACACCTCGGGTCAAGGCCCAGTTCTTCGCCGATCTTGAGCACGTCGGACGCGGCGACGCCCGATGCGGTCAGAGGTTGTCCTTGACCTTCCTGCAATTCTGCGGCCCGGCGCAGAATCGCACCGACCTGCTCTTCGCTCAGTCGCGGCTCGTTGGGCATCGCTACAACGGGAGTATGGCATCGGCCGTTTGAACTCATCTGGGCGCCCGCATCGGTAGAATAGGACGGTAAACCCCATGGCACAGCGCGAAGTCATCGTCGTCGGCGGAGGACTGGCCGGACTCATGACCACTATGAAGCTCGCGGAGGCGGGCGTCAAGGTCAAACTCTTCAGCCTCGTTCCGGTCAAGCGCAGCCACAGCGTCTGCGCTCAGGGCGGCATCAACGGCGCCGTGAACCTGCGTGGCGAGGGCGACTCGCCTTACCTCCACTTCGAAGACACCATCACCGGCGGCGACTTCCTCAACCACCAGCCGCCCGTCATGCGCATGGCCGAGCGCGCGCCTGCCATCATCTACCTGCTCGACCGCATGGGCGTGCCGTTCAACCGCACGTCCGAAGGACTTCTGAGCTTCCGTCGTTTCGGCGGGACGCTCAAGCACCGGACAGCCTACGCAGGCGCCACCACGGGCCAACAGTTGCTCTACGCGCTGGACGAGCAGGTCCGACGTTGGGAGGTGAGCAACGACGTCCACAAGTTCGAAGGCTGGGACTTCCTTTCTCTGGTCAAAGACGCCGAAGGCAACGTGCGCGGCATCGTGGCCCAAGACTTGCGGACGATGAAGATCGAGTCGTTCGCGGCGGATGCCGTGGTCATCGCCACGGGCGGCAACGGCCTGATCTTCGGCCGCTCGACCAACTCGATCATCAACACGGGCTCGCCCGTGGCCATCTGCTACCAGCAAGGCGCGACCTACGGCAACCCCGAGATGGTGCAGATCCACCCGACGGCCATCCCGGGCGAAGACAAGTGCCGCCTGATGAGCGAATCGGTGCGCGGCGAAGGCGGGCGCGTGTGGACGCCCCGCGACCCCATGGACAAACGGCCCGGCAAGGACATCCCCGAAAGCGACCGTTGGTACTTCTGCGAAGACCTCGACCCGGTTTACGCGAACCTGCTCTCGCGCGACATCGTGTCGTTCGCGATTTACTGCGTGTGCCGCATGGGCAAGGGCGTTCGCGGCGAACAGCAGGTGTTCCTCGACATCAGCCACTTGGTCAAGGACAAGGGTATGACGCGCGAGCAAGTGTGGGACAAGCTCGGCGGCGTCCTCGAGATCTACGAGAAGTTCATGAACGAGGACCCCATCGAGAACCCGATGCGCATCTACCCGGCGGTGCACTACACCATGGGTGGCCTGTGGGTCCAGTACGAGAAGGGACACGAGAACACGCTTGACATCGCCTCGGCCAAGAACCAGATGACCAATCTACCCGGCCTGTTCGCGGCGGGCGAGTGCGAGTACCAGTACCACGGCGCGAACCGCTTGGGCGCGAACGCGTTGCTGAGCTGTTTGACCGGCGGCGAGTTGGCGGCGCAGGGCGTCATGGCCTACCTGTCCAGCATGGACAAGGCCGCGGACCAGGTCTCGCTCGCGGCCACGCTGGCGGCGGCCAAGGCCGAGCAGGACTCGCTGTATACGGGGCTGATGCGCTCGAACGGCTCCGAGAACCCCTACGCCCTTCAGGCCGAACTGGCCGATGTGATGTGGAACAACTGCGGCATCTGGCGATTGCAGAAGGACCTGCTCGCCGCGCGCGATCGGCTCAACGACCTTGGCGAGCGGATCAGGAAGTGTGACCTCACCGATGGCGGAGGCTGGTCGAACCAAGCCATCCCGTTCACGCGTTCGATGATGCACATGATCGAGATGTCCAAGGCCATCGTGGGCGGCGCGATCGTGCGGGACGAATCGCGTGGAGCGCACTTCAAGATGGACACGCCCGACCGCAACGACGCCGACTGGCTCAAAACGACGATGGCGACATGGACGCCTTCCGGCCCCGAGTTTTCCTACGAACCCGTCGACTGTTGCTTCCTCGCCCCACGTGCCCGCAAGTACAAGATCAACCAAAACAAGATCGTCAAGGTGATCATGGGCGAGGACTACTTGAGCCGTCCGGCGGAGTAACCGACGCATTCGCCTCTTCGGAGGGTGGCCGGAGTTCATTCCCCTCCCTCGGAGGGGTGCCCGAAGGGCGGGGTGGTCGCATCTGTTTTGCGCGCGCCATGAGAAACCACCCCGTCGCCTGGCGGCACCACCCCTCCGAAGGAAGGGAATTTGGATCTGCGCGACGCCACCTCTCTACGGCTCCGGTGTATCCTGAGGGCAGGTGTATTACGTTGTCGGGCCCGATGGCCAACACTATGGTCCAGCCGACACCGCCGCCCTGCGGCAATGGTGTGCGCAAGGGCGCATCTTGCGGACAACGGTTTTGGTGGATGTGTACACCCAAACGCAGATTCAAGCTCAGAATCTGCCCGAACTGGCGGATTTGCTCGCCGCTATCCCGCCTCCCATCGCCCCGCCCACGGTGACGTCGCTTCCGCCCAACGTGCCCCCCGGAACTCCGATCGTCCAGGTGCACAACTATGTGCAAGCGCCGAGTTCCAACCCACTGGCCTCGTCGCCGGGTCGTCGGAATCGGTGGGTGGCCGCAGCGTTGGCCTTCTTCGCCGGGGCACTCGGGGTTCATCGGTTCTATCTGGGCGACACCAACACAGGCATCGCCATGGCGTTGATCACCGTGCTGACGTGCGGCTACGGCGGGATCATCACCGGAATCTGGGCTCTGGTGGACCTTGTCAGAATCCTAACCGGCTCGATGAGCGATGCGAACGGGATGCCGCTCGAGGGGTAGGTTCGGATTGTCCTTTTTCGGAAGGGTGCCACGGCCCATTCCCCTCCCTCGGAGGGGTGCCCGAAGGGCGGGGTGGTCCCGACTTTGCGACAGATGAGGTTGTGGGAGCCTTTGAGTAACCACCCGGTCGGCCTGGCGGTACCACCCTACCGAAGGGAATCTGGAGGTATTGCGGCTAGAATGAAGTCGTGATCACGGAACAGACCGCCATCCAAGACCTCTTCGAGCGACTGGTCGCCGCCGAAGACGTCGGGGTCAAGCTGGAGCTGGGTCAGGGCACCCCCACCTGGGAGTTCTTTCCTTCGCCCATGCACCAGATGAAGGTCCGCGACATTGACCGGAGCATCCGGCAGGCACCCGATGCCTCGGGTTGCGGGTGCTACACGTTGGCCGACACCTATGTGTTGCTGCCCGACGGCTCGCTCAAGCGGCCCGATCTGATGATCCTGTGCGAACGGCCAGCACCCGAGCGTCACGCGTTGCGTTTGGTGCCCAAGGCGGTCGTTGAGGTGCTCTCGCCCGGCTTCGAGGGCAAGGACCTCGACGTCGGCGCACCGCTTTACTTGAGCAACGGCGTGCTTGATGTGGTCGTCGCCGACCCGGAGACGGGCATCGTCCACCACTTTCGGCGCGGTGGGTCGGTCAAGCACGCCGGGCCCGTCGAGATCCGGCTCGAATGTGGCTGCGTCCTCACCGTCTGACCGACGTGGCGCCTCGCGGTACACTCCGCCCACCCATGACCCTCGAGCAACAGCTCGACATCTTGCGTCGCGGCGCGACCGAGATCATCAGCGAAGAAGACCTGGCGGCCAAGCTCAAACTCGGCCGACCGTTGCGTGTCAAGCTCGGCGTCGACCCGACAGCCAAGGACGTCACGCTCGGATGGGCCGTCGTCTTGCGCAAGCTGCGCGATTTCCAGCGGCTCGGCCACACGGCTTGTCTCATCATCGGCGACTTCACGGCTCAGATCGGCGACCCGAGCGGCAAGAGCAAGACGCGCAAGCAACTCAGCCGCGAAGAGGTCCAGACCAACGTCGACGCCGTGACCAAACAGGTCTACAAGATCCTCGACCCCGAGAAGACCGAGATCTACTACAACCGCGATTGGCTCGGCGCGATGACGTTCGAGGACGTGATCCGGCTCGCTTCGCGCACCACGGTCGCCCGCATCATGGAGCGCGACGACTTCACGAAGCGGTGGACCGAAAACCGCCCGATCGCCCTGCACGAGATCCTCTATCCCCTATGTCAGGGCTACGATTCGGTGCAGATCGACGCCGACGTCGAGCTGGGCGGCAACGACCAGAAGTTCAACAACCTGGTCGGGCGCACGCTGATGAACCAATACGGCCAGGAGCCGCAGGTCGTGTTGCTCATGCCGCTGCTCGTGGGCACCGACGGCGTCGAGAAGATGTCCCAGTCGCTCGGCAACTACGTGTCGGTGGTGGATACGCCGAACGACATGTACGGCAAGACAATGTCCATCCCGGACGCGATCCTCGAAAACTGGTTCGTGCTGTGCACCGATGTGCCGCTCCCCGAAATCGCCGAAATCATGAAGGCGTGCGCCGACGGGTCGATGAACCCGCGCGACGCCAAGCGGCGTCTGGCCCGAGAAATCGTGACGCTGTATCACGACGCCGAGGCCGCCGAAGCCGCCGACCGCTACTTCCTCGAGACGTTCAGCAAGAAGCGCCAGCCCGTCGATGCCGAAGCAGCCGCGATTCCCGCCGAGTTGAACGGCGACCGAGGGGTGCCGCTTGCAGCATTGGTCGCTGCTCTTGGCATGGCCGAGTCGAACAGCAAGGCGCGCAAGCTGATCGAAGCGGGCGCCGTGAGCCTGGATGGCGAAAAGGTCACCGACGTGACCGCCCACTTCGTACCCGACGACCTGAGTGGAAAAGTGCTCCGCGTCGGGAAACACCAGTTCAAGAAACTCGTCCAATAGGCAAATGCTGACCGCGTTGCTCCTTGCCTTGGCGAGCCAAACCGTATCGCCGCCCGCGCAACTGAACGCTTCGACCTTCGCTCAGGTGCACGCCTACGCCCAGCCGACGACGAACGATCTCGGGTTCATGAACCTGGATTGGAGGAGCAGCATCCACGAGGCGATCAACGCCGCGCGAGAGGCCGACAAGCCCATCCTGCTCTGGATGTACTTTGGCGATCCGCGCGGCCACTGCTGACAGAACGGCGTCAAGACCAGACAGTTTGTCTGGACTCGCCCCGACCTTCTCGCCTATGCTCGCGAGAACTTCATCGTCTATGCGGGCGACGACGTCCGCTACCGCGACGGCGGCCAACGCGAGACGGGCGAGTGGCGCATCCTCTCAAAGGGCACGCGAGGGTTGCCGCAACAAGGCCTGTACGCGATGTCGTCCGCGGGTGCCCCGCTCGGCTACCTCAACAAGGGTTGGCCCGACCCCGACGCCGATGGCATCCTGCAGGGCATGCGCGAAGCCAAGGCGGCCTACGCGCGCCTGAGTCCCGCCGAGCGACGTCTGGCTCAGCCGCTGGGCGACAAGGACCGCATGCGGTTCGAAGAGGAGCAGTTCACCAAGCCCGAGGGAACGTTGGACCTGAGGATTTCAAGCCGGGGTCTGCCGTTCAAGGGCATGACCTCGTTCGACCAGCGGCATCCGATGTACTTCCATCTGGACCGTCTATGGTTCAAACCCAGCGAATGGCGCGCCTTCATCCCCGCCGACGGACGGTCCGCCGAGGTCAAAGGCCCCGCGCGGACGCGGCTGGTGTTGCTCAGCCACCATCAAGCCGGACAGAGCGCGTGGTGGGAAGAACACATCGTGGGCGGCAAAACGACCTCCCGAGTGGTCGGTCGCCGCGGCGACCTGATGGACCTCGAAATCGAGGGCACCTACACGATGCGTGCGGATTCCGAATGGTGCAAGGACTCGTACGACGGGCGGCTGATGGCTTACGCGACGTACGACTCCGCCCGCAAGCGATTCACGCGCTTCGATCTCGCGATGCTCGGAACCCACACGGTCGGGCGCAGAATGGAGAACTTGCACGTGGGCGACCTGACCGCCAGAGTCGCCGCCTCGGCAACGCTGAATCCGCTTAGAACCGCGTCGGACCGTATGTTGCCCCAGAACTGGAAGTACGGCTACGGGCTCCCCTGGTGCCGCACACCCTAATGGGCTCCGACGGCTCCAGAGGATCCCGTGTCCAAGATCAGATGATGCCTTGGCGGCGCAGCTCGGGGTAGTGGCACGCTTTGAACTTCTTGCCACTCCCACACGGGCAGACGTCGTTGCGGCCCACCTTCTTCCAGTCGATGCCCGCCAGCGACGCAGCCGCCACAGGAGCCGCCACCGCCGTCGCCGTAGCGCCGACGCCAGCGCTGGTCAGAGATTCGTCGTCCACACGCATCATCTGGGGCGCCTCTTCGACAGGCGCCGGGGGCTCCGGCGTGGTCGGGCGCTGCTGCAACGAGGCGTGGAAGATCATCCGGACGGCCTGATCCCGGATCCCGCGCAACGTGTGCTGGAACAGGTTGAACGTCTCTTTCTTATAGGCAATCAGCGGGTCCATCTGGCCGTAGCCGCGCAGTCCGATGCCCTCGCGGATATAGTCCACCATTTGAAGGTGGTCCATCCACTTGTCGTTGATGGCGCGCAACATGACCGTCTGTTCGACGACCTTGGACACTTCGCCGAGTTCTTCGAGTTTGGCGGTGAAGGCGCGCTTGGCGATGTCGGAGACGTACTCCTCGAGCCGCTCCCCGTTGTACTTGGCAAGGTCTTCGGGAGACGTGTAGTCCAGCGCGGGAAGCACCTCGTTGAGCTCGTTGAAAAGTCCCTCGTAGTCCGTGTACCACGCACCGTTCTCGTCCACGCCGACCGCGTTGCGGACCAGTTCGACGACCAGTTCGCCGGTCTGCTTTTCGAGGTCCTCGCGACAGTCTTTGCCCAGAAGCACTTCGCGACGCCAACCGTAGATGTGTTCACGCTGGGCGTTCAAGACGTCGTCGTACTCCAGGACGTGCTTGCGGGCCTCGAAGAAGTGGTTCTCGATGCGCTCCTGGGTCTTCAGGATCATCTTGGAGAGGAACTTGGCCTTGACCTCTTCCATCGGCGGCCACTGCTTGAGCAGCGGGTTCTCCAACATCTTCGCGTTGAAGATCTTCCAGAGTTGGTCCTCGAGCGAGACGAAGAACCGGCTCTCGCCTGGGTCGCCTTGTCGGCCCGATCGGCCGCGCAACTGGTTGTCGATGCGGCGGCTCTCGTGGCGTTCGGTGCCTAGGATGTACAGGCCACCCAGCGCCCTGACCTCTTCGGCGGCCAGGCTGCGCTCCTGGTCGTCCAAGGGCAGAGGCGGCGCGGCGCGCTCTTTGCCGCCTCGGCGGAAGCTCTTGAACGTGCTGGCGTACTCGTCGCCGATCTCGTCGCCCGCGCTCAGGGCTTGGCGGACCTGCTCGTCCACCACGCGCCCGCCGAGCAGGATGTCCACGCCACGGCCCGCCATGTTGGTGGCGATGGTGACCGCCGCCTTCCGGCCCGCTTCGGCGATGATGGCGGCTTCCTTTTCGTGGAACTTCGCGTTGAGCACGTTGTGCGGAATGCCGTGGGAGAGCGCCTCTTCAAGGTGCTGTTTGGCGTCGCCGCCCAGCTTGAACTGATCCAAAGCCCAATCGAGGTTCTCAGCCGAATGCGGGTCGCCGCTCAGTCCCTCGCTGGCCATGAACTGCTTGAACGAGCCCATCGAGGTCTCGGCAAGCGGAGCGTTGACCAGGTTGTTCGCGCTCTGCTTGTCCTTGATGGACTTCGTATTTTCGACGGCGTCGCGAAGCCGTGACGCCAGGACCAGCTTCTGGAGCATTTCGGCTGTGAGTCGCGTCGAAACCCGCTCGGTCATTTCAATGGAACGCGTGCCGACCAGGACCGGCTGCTGCTTGGAATACAGCCGCAGGATCTCCCAAGCGATGCCCCGGAACTTGGCCTCCTCGGTCTTGTAGATGACGTCCTCTTGGTCCTTGCGGATCATGCTGCGGTGCGTGGGGATGCACACGACGTCGAGGCCATAGATCTTGCGGAACTCGTCTTCTTCGGTCTTGGCCGTGCCCGTCATGCCGGCCAACTTGTTGTACAGCCGGAAAAGGTTCTGGAACGTGATGGTCGCGACGGTCTGGCTTTCGCGCTGGATTGGCACGTTCTCTTTGGCTTCCAAGGCCTGGTGCAAACCGTCCGAGAACCGTCGGCCGAACATCATGCGTCCCGTGTTTTCGTCCACGATGACGACCTCGTTGCCGCGCACGACGTAGTCCACGTCCCGCTCGAAGAGGGCGTACGCCTTGAGGCTCGCGTTGACGTGGTGGAGCACCTTGGGGTCGTCCGCGATGTTGCCCATCTGCATGGACTCCTCGATGAAGTCCATGCCTTCTTCGGTGAGGCTCGCGCTGTGGTTCTTCTTATCCGCGGTGTAATGGACATCCCGCTCGAGCGTCTTGACCACCTTGTCGATGACCTTGTACATCGACGTGTCTTCGGTCGAAGGGCCGCTGATGATGTGGGGGGTGCGCGCCTCGTCGATGAGGATCGAGTCCACCTCGTCGATGATCGCGAAGTTGAGTTCGCGCATCACCAACTGCTCGACGCTGAACGCCATGTTGTCGCGCAGGTAGTCGAATCCGAATTCGTGGTTGGTGCCGTAGGTGATGTCGAACGAATAGGCTTCGCGGCGCGAGCACGCGACCAAGTTCATGTAACGCGGATCGGGATGCTCGGCGCCGGGGACGTACTGGTAGCTGCCGCCCAACTCGTCCGAATCGGCAGATTGGCCTTGGATGATGCCGACGGTCAGGCCGAGGAAGTGGTAGATCGGCCCCATCCAAACGGCGTCGCGTCGGGCGAGGTAGTCGTTCACCGTGACCAGGTGGACGCCGCGCCCGGTGAGCGCGTTGAGGTAGATCGGTGCGACGGCGACGAGCGTCTTGCCTTCGCCGGTTTTCATCTCCGAGATGCGGCCCTGGTGGAGCACGACGCCGCCGATCAACTGCACGTCGAACTGGCGCATGCCAAGCGTGCGCTTGCTGACCTCTCGGACCACGGCGAATGCCTCGGGCAGGATGCTTTCGAGCTTCTCGCCACGGGCGAGCCGCTCCTTGAACTCGGGGGTCTTGGCCTTGAGTTGGTCGTCGGTGAGCGCAGCGGTCGCCGATTCGAAGTCGTTGATCTGGGCGACGATGGGTTGGATGAGCTTGACGTCTTTGTCGCTGGTGTCGAAAAGTTTGCGGAGGAAGTCCATGAGAATCGGTCTGGGTTGCCGTAAACGGCGTCGTGGCGCGGGTGCGCGGGCGTCGAGCGTGGGAAGCTACGCTCGGGGACCGGCGCGATCGTTCCAGGCCGTTCCGAACCCGTTCGGCACGCCCGATACGGGCTGGCTCTGAGTGATCGGAACCGCCGACTCCGTCGGCGGGATCTGGGGCGACTCGGCCTGCCGGGTTTGTAGCAGGAACCAAGCCTTGGCCAGCGCTCTGGCCTCCTCAGACTCGAATTCGGCGTTGTTGCCGTCTCGCTCGGCATGGCTGGCGATTTGAACCGCCTGCAAGGCCCAATGAATGCGCACCGGGTCGAGACTGCCGCCCGAGGCGGCCGACCCTTGCACAAGCATCAGCAACAGTACAGGAAGCAGGGGAAACATGCTTCGAAGCCTCACAATTATAGCCGCTCGGGGATTCGATCCCATGGGCCGCGCATGCGGTTCGGACCTCGCGTCCAGTAAACTGGACGCAATGCCACAGCGCATCGAAACCCTTGTCATGCACGACAGCTCGACGCCCGTTCTCGGCGATATGGAGAAGGGCGGGAGCGTCGTGCTCACCTCGGTGGATCGACTCGTCGCCGCCGCGCGGTCGAACTCGCTCTGGCCGCTCACGTTCGGCTTGGCCTGTTGCGCCATCGAGATGATGAGCACGGTCGCGTCCCGGTTCGACCTCGCCCGGTTCGGCTCGGAAGCGTTCCGCGCCACTCCTCGGCAAGCCGACGTGATGATCATCGCGGGCCGCCTGAGCAAGAAGATGGCCCCCGTCCTGCGGCAGATCTACGACCAGATGCCGGAGCCCAAGTGGGTGATCAGCATGGGCGCGTGCGCCAGTTCGGGCGGCGTTTACAACAACTACGCCATCGTCCAGGGCGCCGATCAGGTCGTGCCCGTGGACGTCTACGTGCCTGGCTGTCCGCCCAGCCCCGACGCGTTGATCTTCGCCGTGATGAAACTCCAAGAAAAGCTGCGCACGCGCAAGGTGACGTCGATCAGCCAGATCGGCCTCAGCGAGTTGCTGCTGCCCCGCGAGAAGGACGAGGAGGTGTTGGCGTGAGCGTCGAGTTCTTCCGAGACATCGCCAAGCCCGTGGTCAGCGGTTTCGGCATCACCGCCAAGCGGCTGAAGCACCGCAAGGTCACCGTGATGTACCCCGAGGTCAAGCGTGAGCAATACCCGCGCACGCGCTGGCGACACGTGCTCAAGCGGTACGACAACGGGCTGGAGAAGTGCATCGGCTGTTCGCTCTGCGCGGGCGCGTGCCCGGCGCGTTGCATCTACGTCGAAGCCGCCGAAAACACCGACGAAGAGCGCTACTCCGCCGGCGAGCGGTACGCCGTTCGCTACGAGATCAACATGATCCGGTGCATTTTCTGCGGCTACTGTCAGGATGCGTGCCCGACCGGAGCCATCGTGCTCCAGAAGGACTTCGAACTGGCCGACTACAAGCGCGAGTCGTTCATCTACACGAAGGAACGCCTCTTGGAGCCGCTGCCGCAGGTCGTTTGAGACTCGCTCACTTGGGCTTCGGGTAGGCCTTGGCCAGCGAAGCGTCCAGTCCTGCGATGCGCTTGAGCGCAGTGGCAGACTGCGCTTCGCTCAGCCTTCCAATACCGGACGAGCCATATCGGATGGGCACGACATCGAGTTTCTGGAACTTGGTCCCCTGGTACGACAGCTTGTAGAGGGCCGTTTCGCCGCCGAGCGGCGAGATCAGGTTGCCCATGGAGTACAGGATCGGCTTCTCCCGATAGACCTCGCTGCCTTGAAGCACGTGCGGATGCGCGCCGAGGACCAGGTCGGCCCCGGCGTCGATCGTGGCGCGTCCCAGCGCAATCTGGTAAGGATCCGGCACGGTCTTGCGCTCGGTTCCCCAGTGCAGGGCAAAGACAACGAGATCCGCTTGACGTCTGGCCCTGTCCACCAGCGACTTGAGCGTTTCCCTGGCCTTGGCATCGATGGACGCGTCGAACGCCAGGACACCGATGCCGGGTTGGTCCGTGGTGGCTGGCCAGCACGTGCGCAGGGCCGAGCGCGTCTTGAACGCCAGCATCGAATAAAACGCCACCTTGGGCCCGCCGGGAACTGAGACGTTGGCCGGACGCATGGCCTCGGCCCAATTGTTGCCCGCCCCGCTGTAGGCGATGCCCAGCCCGTCGAGCAACCCGAGCATCTCGGTGAGTCCGGCGGCCCCGTAATCCATCGCGTGGTTGTTGCCGAGACTGACCACGTCGAACCCGACGTCGGCGAGATGCGCCGCGTGGGCCGGATCGGCCTTCAACACGAACTGTCGCTTCGCTTTTCGGTCGGCCAGCGACTTGCGCGGCGTGGCTCCCGACTTCGACGTGAGCGGAATCTCGAGGTTGGCGTAGGCGATGTCTGCTCCCGAGACGACGTCGCGAACTTCCTCGAACGGGTTCTTCTTGGCGGAGACGGCATTGAGCATCAAATCGCCGCCCGCGAGCAACGTCCACGTCTTGGGCGTCTGGGTACCGGCGATCACCGTCGCGAGCAGGAGCCCGGCGATCACTTCCGGCGTTTCCTTCCCAGCAACTGATGCACGCGTTGTGCAACGCTTGCGGCGTCGAGCCCGCAGTCCTTGCGGATGAGCGGTTGCGCTCCATGTTCCACAAAGGCGTCGGGAAGGGCGCAGATGGCGAACGGCAATCCGCCAAGGCCCGCATCCGCCAGACCATCGCGCACCTGCTGGCCAAAGCCTCCGATCCGAACGTTCTCCTCGAGCGTCACGACCGCACCCGTGCGTTGGGCCGATTCGGCGAAGGCCGCGACGTCGAGGGGCTTGGCGAAGCGGGCGTTGATCACCTCGGCCTCGATGCCCGACGTCTCGAGGTCCAGAGCCACGTCCCACGCGACCTCGACCATCGAACCCAAAGCGATCAGGGACACATGCTTGCCCTTGCGCAACGTCTCGGACTTGCCCAGCGCGATGGGCGAGCGGCTTTCGGGCAGGTGCTCCGGCCCCGCGCCTCGCGGATAGCGAACGGCCAGTGGTCCGCGGTCGTAGTCGGTGGCGAACCGCATCATCTCGCGCAACTCGGTCGCATCGCGGGGGGCCATGAGCACCAGATTCGGAATGAACGACAGGTAGCTGATGTCGAACGCACCGTGGTGCGTGGGGCCATCGTCGCCGACCAGCCCGGCCCGATCCATGAAGAAGCGGACGGGCAGGTTCTGGATGCACACGTCGTGCAGCACCTGGTCGAAGCCACGCTGGAGGAACGTCGAGTAGATCGCGCAGAACGGTTTCAATCCCCCCGCGGCAAGCCCTGCAGCAAACGTCACGGCGTGTTGCTCGGCGATGCCGACGTCGTGGTAGCGGTCGGGGAAACGCTTCGCGAATCCGGTCAGCCCCGTCCCGTCGGGCATGGCCGCCGTGATCGCGACCACCTTGTCGTCGTTCTCCGCGCACTCGATCGCCGCGTCCCCAAAGGCCTGCGTGTATTGAACCGGGCCGGGCGCCTTGATCATCTCCTGCTTGTCGAGGTCGAACGGGACGACGCCGTGCCACTTGCGCGCGTCGAGCTCGGCGACCTCGTAGCCTTTGCCCTTGACGGTGAGCGCGTGGACGAACACGGGGCCCTTCAGTTCGCGCACGTTGCGGAAGATTTCGAGCAGGGTCGGGAAGTCGTGGCCGTCCACGGGTCCGATGTACTCGAAGCCCATCTCCTCGAAGATGGTGCCCGTCTGTTCGGGGGCGAAATAGTGCGTGATGCCGTGGCGAAGGCCCGCTGCCATGCGGCTCATCGGGGCGGGGAGTTTTTCGGCCACCTGCTTGGCCTGGTGGGCAGCCGATTGAAGGAACGGCCGCGAACGCAATCGGGTGAAGTAGGACGTGAGCGCGCCGACGTTCGGTGCGATGGACATCCGGTTGTCGTTCAGCACCACGGTCAGATCGGTTCCGGCGTCGCCCGCGTGGTTCAGTGCCTCCCAACTCATACCCGAACAAATGGCCGCGTCTCCCGTGACCGCGACCACGCGTTCTCCCGTTCCCAAGTGATCGCGCGCCAAAGCGAACCCCATGGCCGCCGAGATGGCCGTCCCCGCGTGGCCCGCCCCGAAAACGTCCAGTTCGTGCTCTTCGCGACGCAGGAACCCGCTGATGCCCTTGTGTTTGCGCAACGTGTCGAACCGGGCCAGCCGACCGGTCAGCAACTTGTGGGGATAGGCCTGGTGCCCAGTATCCCAGACGACCTTGTCGGGCGGGAGCTTGTACGACGCATAGAGCGCCACCGTGAGTTCGACCGTACCGAGATTGGACGAGAAGTGCCCCCCCGTGCGGCTCACCTTCTCCAAGATGGCCTTCCTGACCTCGTGGACGACGTCGGCAAGCTGCTTGTCGTTCAGCCTGTGCAGTTCGACCGGGTGGACAATGGAACTCAGGATCGGGAAGACATCCATGGGCAGGCTCCTTGCAACATCATACGCCAACCGCCCGAAAACGTTGTCCTCCCCTCGCCTTGGCACGGTTTCGACAAAGTGGTGCAAATGAGTGATTCACCAGCGACGTTCGGCCCTATACTGGCCCGATGCTTCGTTCTCAGCAACGGTGGTCATGGCTGCGCAACCTGACGACCCTATGGTTGGTATGTGCGCTTTGGGCGTGCGGCGGCTCCGGCGGAGTCGACGTCCTGACCACTCGCGAGGTCAGCAACGCGGTCGCAAGCGCCCGAAACATGGCCGAGATGGGTCAGGCGTTCGGGAACCTGTACACGCTGTTGGCGTTTCAAGACGGCGACCTCCGGCGCGATGCCTACAGCCAGTTCGAGGAGTTTCAGCTGAACTCGAACAACATCCCGGGAGCCACACTCGAGACCGTCTACAACCAGGTGCAGGATCGACTGGCTGCGGACCCGCGGACGGCGCGCTACGCATCGGGAATGACGGTCCAAGAGTTCGTCGATCTGGTCAATGCGCGCCTCCCGGCGGCCTATGCCTCCCCAAACAGTCCAGCCAACGCGCCTTACGTGCTGCTGTCGTCCCGACCCGGGGCCGTGCCCATCAGCGCTCCCACGATGTCGCCGAACGATCGGCTGACCGTCTTTCAGACGATGATGCTCTGCGAGGTGAGCGGACGCATCTGGGTGGAGAACAACCCTGTCCCGTTGCCGGACCCGATCCTCGATCCCAAAGCACCGGCGGGTGGGCTCGTTCCCGGCGACTTCGAAGACTGCAAAGCGGCGTGCGAAGCCGACTTCCAACAGTGCGGCGACGCTTGTGCGGCGCAATTGCGGGCGGATTTGGCTGCCATCGCGGCCGATTTCCGAGCCGAGGTGACACCAGTTTTGATGATGGTCGTGGTCGTCGCCGAGATGGCTCAGGTCGTCTACACGCTGTCCACCGAGGCATGCCGGGGCGATCAAGCGTGCATCGACAACATCAACCAAGTGTTCAACGAGACGATTCATGCGGTGACCTCGATGTTGGAAGAAGCCATGCTGAACGCGAACCTGGGCTATGCAAACCGTGTGTCGCAAGCCCAAGACGGTTTCAGGAACTGTGAACAAGGGTGCTCGCAAACACTGGCGACATGCATCGCGG
>JBDHZD010000011.1:0-60269 GCA_039811705.1 Fimbriimonadaceae bacterium
TTCCCGCAACTGACCCCGGTGGAACGCGAGGAACCGCTCCCAAGCCTCAGGGTCTTCGCCGTCCTGCGGGTATGCAAACGGATTGGCGTGCATCTCCCCGTGGGAATGGGCCTGCCCGCACTTCGGCAATACACTGGCATAGTCCGGATGCGACCAATCCAGATGGGAGAAGTACAGGCCGACTTTGAGACCGTGCCGCCGGAGCGCGTCGCAATAGGGGCCGATCAAGTCCCGGCCGGCTGGCGAACCTTCCACCGCGTTCAGCTTGCTGAGCTTCGTCGGCCACAGTGCGAAGCCATCGTGGTGCTTGGCTGTGAGCACGGCATACTTTGCCCCGGCGCGCGCGAAGAGGGCCGCCCAGACGTCCGGGTCGTAGGCGTCCGCGGTGAAGCGTTGTGCCTGCGCCATGTAGACGTCGTAGGGAACCTCTTTGTGGAAGATGGGCCAGGACTCGGACCAGTCGCCCTCGGAGTAGATGCCCCAGTGGATGAAGATGCCGAACTTCGCGTCGAGGAACCACTCTTGCACGCGGCAAGTCTACTGCCAACCCCATAGCTTGGCCGTATCAGGCGGGAACAAAACCCGTTTTTCATTCTCCTCAAGCCTGTGCCAGCGGGATGAGGGTGCGTTTCGGAGTGACGGGTCGTTCGCGAACGATCTCGTGGTACAGCGAGTCGCGCTCGATCGGCACGCGGCCTACTTCTTCGATCATGTGAACCATGTTGTCGTACGTGAGGGCCTGCCGCTTGTTGCCCCACTCGCCGTCCTTGTACGTGATCTCGTACTCGTGAACCAAACCGTCGGCGTCGTCGGCGCCGTACCAGAGCGCGGCCTGGGTGACCGGGGCCGTGTTCATGATCCAGAAGCTCTTGATGTGGGCGAAGTTGTCCAGCATCAGGCGGCTGACCGCGATGTTCCGCAGGTCCACGTCGCCTGTGAGGGGCTTGATGTGCTCGAGCTCGGTACCTTCCGGGTGGAAGGAGAGCGGCGTGAACGTGAGGAAGTGGCCCGTCTCGTCCTGAAGCTCGCGCAGCTGGATGAGGTGATCGACCCGCTCCTCGTCCGTCTCGATGTGGCCGTAAAGCATCGTCGCGTACTGCTTCAGGCCCAGCTTGGCTGCCGCTCGGGCGACGGCCTTCCACTCTTCGCCGTTCAGCTTCTTTCCAAAGAGTTCGCGATGGACGCGGTCGGAAAGCACCTCGATGCCGCCTCCCGGCAGGGAATCGAGCCCGGCCTCGATCAGATCGGCCAGGGCCTGCTCGAACGAGACTTTGCCCACGCGGGCGATTTCCACGATTTCGACGGCGGTGAACGCCTTGACGTGGACCCCGGGACGCACGTCCTTCACCGTCCGGACGAGGTCCATGTAGTAGGAATAGGGAAGCCGAGGATTGATGCCGCCCACCATATGGACTTCGGTGATCGGGACGTCCTTGTGCCATTCGAGCCGCCGGCGAACTTCGTCAAGGCTCATTTCGTAAGGGTCGGGGCCTCCCTTCTTGGCGTAGAAGCTGCAGAACTTGCAGAACTTGTTGCAGATGTTTGTGTAGTTGATGTGCTGGTTACGGACGAAGTAGGTCTTCGGTCCATGCCAGCGTTCCCGGACCTGATTGGCGAGCCATCCGACGGCGGTCAGGTTGGGGGTGGCGTAGAGTCTCAAACCGTCTTCGCGGGACAGCCGCTCGCCCGCCTCGACCTTGGCGGCGATGTCGACGAGTTCGGAACCGACGATGCGCTCAGCAGAAATGGCCACGTTCAGAACCTACTGTACCCGCAGGGTCCAACAGCCACCTCATCCACCGATGCCGGGGCCGCTCCGCCCGAAGTTGGTGCGGAGCACGACGAAATCGCCGATGCCCACGCTCCCGTTGCCGTCAAGGTCCGCGTTCGGGTTGAAACCGGGCTGGCCCGACGAGGTGCCGAAGCTCTGACGCAGCGCCAGAAAATCTTGGATGTTGATGCTGTCGTCGCCGGTGACGTCTCCTCCAAACAAGGTCACGGTGCCAAGGCTGAGGCCGGCCACCACCGAAACGTCGCTCACACGCGCGCCGATTGTGTTGGATGCTTTGAGATAGAAGTTGGCCGTCATGCCCGCGAAAGGCGTCGCGAATCCATCCTCGCCGCTCCGATTCTCAAGGAATGCAAGTGGTGGAAACAGGTTGTTGTTCGACCGGTCAAGCTGACGCAATTCGACGGTGAGAGGCGGAGCCGAGACAGCGCGATGAGGCAGATTCAGGCTGGTTCGGACCCGAACCTTTGATTCGCCAGCTGCGACAAAGAGGTGACCCGCGTAGTCGAACGGCCGGACGAACACGTCGGAGACATCGGAAAGGCTGTGCGCGGACATCACGCGCACGATCGCCCCAGTCGCGTGGACGATGACGTCGCTCAGTTCGTCCTGAGTGACATCGGCGGACGCAATGTGGATGCCGCTCGAGTATCCGTCGCCAAACGCTGACCAGGCCAGCATGTTCCATCCCGTCCAACCGTTCCACACGTACACCTCGCTGGGAATGCCAGCACCTGTGCTCGTAAAGATGTCTTGGCGGCCGTCTCCGTCGTAATCCCCGCATGCAACACGCGCACCGCCCGTGAAGGTTTCCATGCCGATGAACGGGTGGAACTCGCGAATCAGACTGTTGTCGGACCCGTTGAACACCTTGACGCTGGCGACGGTTCCTGCTCCTGTTCCCGTCACGATGTCCGCCCTTCCATCGAAGTTCACGTCTCCCGCTGCGACAAACACGCCACCCGTGAACGATTCGTCGAAGGGAACGAAGTCGCGCAAGACCGAACCCGTGCCGCCGTCGAAGACACGCACTCGGTTCTGGATCCCGGACCCAGCGCCCGTGACGATATCGGCGAGGCCATCGCCATTCACGTCGCCCACCGCAACGAAGCTTCCATGCGACGTCGGGAAGGCTGTGGTCTGGAACAAGGTTGATCCGTTGGATCCGTTCAGGACTTTGACACCAGAGGTACCTCCAGGGCCCTGGCCGCATACCAGATCCGGCACACCGTCGCCGTTGACATCGCCCATGGCGACCGGGACACCCCCTGTGAACGAAGAATCCCAGACCGTCATCGAGGAAACGGGGCCAGTGCGATCGTGCACCGCGACCAGTGGCGGGTGGCCGGCCCCGTTCCCCGTGAAAAACAGCGGATCATAAGCGGTGCAAACCGACGGAACGATCACAGCGACGAACAAGAGCGACGCTTTGCGCGACATCCAACCATTGTACAGATCGTTGGCCTTGCCGGAGAACCAATATCAACAAATCGTGAGCCGCGCTACGTCGGTGCGCCGCGCGGACGCTCCTCGATTCTCCGTACCACCTCGTCGGCCAAGGCCCCGAAAAGGATGACGGTGCCCACCACGGCGAACTCCAACTGGGTGGCGATTCCTAGTATGTTGATCGCGTTGTAGAGGACGCGTACGATCGCCGTCCCCAGAAGAACCCCCAAGATCGAGCCGTAGCCGCCTCGAAGGCTGCATCCGCCCAGGACTGCGCCGGCGATCGCATACAATTCAAAGAAGTTGCCGTGTCCCGACGGCTGGATGCTGTTCAGATCGAGCGCGAACAACACGCCCGATACCCCTGCTCCGAGGGCCGACAGAATGTACGTGGCCACGATCACGCGATGGACGGGCACTCCACTGAAACGCGCCGCTGTCTCGTTGCGACCCAAGGCCAACAGATAGCGCCCAAAGACCGTGAAGTTAAGCGCGATCGAAGCCACACCGGCAAAGCACAACAGAATCAAGAAAGGGTTCGGAACCCCGACCAAGGTTCCCACCGCCAGCTGTTTGAACTCCGTGTAGCCGGTGCCGAAGCCCTGAGTCGCGTCTCCGGTGATGAATCGTGCGATGCCCCGGTAAATGAACAAGCCGCAAAGGGTGACGACGAACGGCTGCAAGCGGAGTCGGGTGATCAGCATGCCATGCAGCCATCCCAGCGACGCGCACATGCCCAGAACGAAGGTCACCGCAAGTGGCACCGGCACCCCATGCTCGCGGATCAGTCGCGCCAGCACGCATCCGACAAGGCCCACCAACGAACCCACCGACAGGTCGATACCGCCCGTCATGATCACGAACGCCTGCCCAATGCTCATCACGCCGTACATGCCGATCCAGCGCGCCACGTTCGACACGTTGCCTGGTTGCAGGAACTTGGGATCCTGAAGGGCCGTCAGCAGAACGACGAGAACCAGAGCGAGACCGACGCCAATGATCCGCTTCAGAGCGAACCTCCGGTTGCCAATCTGAGGAAACTCGCCTCGTCCATGCGCTCATGGTTGAGTTCTCCTGCGAGTCGGCCCTGATGCATCACCAGTACACGGTCGGGGATCGAGAGGAGCTCGGGAGTGTCGCTGGAGATCATCAAGACGGCCATCCCCTGATCGGCTAACTGTCGGATCTGGCGATAGATTTCGCTCTTGGCTCCCACATCGACACCGCGGGTCGGCTCATCCAGAATGAGAAGTTTCGGGTTTGTGCCCAACCATTTGCCAATGGCCACCTTCTGCTGGTTTCCCCCCGACAGAGACGACACCATGGCCGCCGGCGATGGCGCCTTGATACCAAGCGCACGCATTGCCTTGGAAGCCAGTTCCTTTAGGCGAGACCTGTCGGGCCAGCCCATTCTTGAGACCATAGGCAAGATCGGTAGATCGCAATTGGCTTGGATCGAGTCGTCCAGGATCAGCCCCTGAGTCTTGCGGTCTTCTGGTACTAGGGCGATGCCTCGGGTCACGGCACCTCGCGGAGATTTGACAGGACCCGAACCGCCGGAGGCAACCAGCAGACCACCGGCCGGTTGCCGCAGGCCAAAAATCGTTCCAGCGAGACGCGTCCGTCCCGAACCCATGAGGCCACCCACGCCGACGACCTCACCCGACCGAATCTCAAAATCCATGCCTGTCTCGTCCTCGGGCTTCAATCTCAACCCAACCGCGCGCAACAAGACTTCACTCTGGGCGCTTGCTCTTCGGGCGGCGGGACGCTCCAAATCGCGACCGACCATCAAGCGGATCATGTTGTCGGCTGTGATCTCCGGTCGATCGAGTTCGCCGCTGTTGCGTCCGTCCCGCAATCCCACCACCCTGTCGCACAGAGCTTCGATCTCGGGCAACCGATGAGACACGTAGAGGATAGCGGTACCCCGTTCGCGGAGTTGCTTCAGCACCGCAAAGAGGCGGTCGGCATCCGTCGGAGTCAGGCTGCTCGTCGGTTCGTCGAGAATGATGAGTCGCGAGTCGAGCAGCAGAGCGCGAGCGATTTCCACCAACTGTCTCTGACCGATCGACAGACTGGCCATCGGCGTGTCGGGCGCAAAACCAACGCCGAGGCGATCGAGAATCGGCGCACACAGGCTGCGTTGCCTGCCGCGCGCAATCCAGCCGGCTCGGTTGCGGATTTCTCGCCCCAAGAACATGCTCTCGGCGACGCTGAGGTTGTCCGCGACAGACAGTTCCTGGTGAACCAAGACGATCCCGCGTCTCCATGCCGAGGGCACATCGGGGATTGCGCAGACGTTCCCATCAAGCCGCAAGTGCCCCGAATCGGGCTGGTGAAGCCCCGCGATCACTTTGATGAGCGTGCTTTTGCCAGCCCCGTTTTCGCCTACCAGACCAACGAGGTCACCCCGCCGGACCGAGAGCGAAACATCGTCGAGCGCAATGGCGCCTCCGAACCTCTTGCAGATATGCCGCGCTTCGAGAAACAGACTCACGGCATCGGCTTGTCGGAGAGTTCGTCGATGATGCCTTGCCTTCGCTCCTTGGCGTTTTGGGCGTCCAGGCGTCCCACGAACAGCATGATCTTGCCTCCCTCGGGCAACGCTTCTTTGATCAGCTTGCCGGCTTCACGGCCGGCCTTGTAGTTGTTCGTGCCGATGTAGCACAGCCGCTTGCTGGCCGGGGCGTCCGAGTCCTGCGTCACCACGTTCATCTTCTCGGCAGCGGCGTCGAGCATTTGGGTTTGGTTTTCGGGGTCGATCGGGCTGATCGCCATGCCCGAAATGCCTTTCGCGACCAAGGCTTCCACAATCCGTTGTTGCTCAGAGGGCGTTCCATCGGCGGGCATGTGGAACTCGCAAACCGCGCCGAACTCGGCCGACGCCTTGTCGACACCGGCGCGCGCGATTTTCCAGAAGTCCGAGACGTTGTTGGTGACGAACGCGATCTTGACCGCATCTGGCGCCGTCGCTGGAGTCGCTCCTCCCTGCAACCGCTCTTTCAGTTCGTCCCAGAAAGCCTTGGCGTCGTCTTTCCGAAGCGAGACGGTCGGAATCTCTAGGACGCCGCCGTCTGGAACAACCGACTTATCGCCCTTGGCCAGTGCGGCCAGCACCCGAACCGAGTCGTAGCCGAACTGGAACGGCTGTTGTACGACGGTGCCGTGAATAGCGCCGTCGATGACGCCTTGGAGGGTGTCCTCCTCTTCATCGAAGCACACGATCTTGACTTGCCCCACTTTGCCGGCGCTTTGAACGGCGGAGAGGATGGCGGGCCCGTTGTAGGACCAGAGGCCGACGAGGCAGGCAAGGTCCGATTCCTTGATCAGCGCGTCCTCGGCGTTCTGCTTGGCTCTGGCGCGATCGGCCATGTCCGTGCGCGTGTCGAGAATGGTCCACTTGCCCGCGGTGATCGCTCCGCTGTCTGCCGATGCGGGTTTGTCTGGGGTGTTGCCGCTGCCTTCTTTCGGCGCACAACCAGCAAAACAGAGGACGGCGAGAAGGGAGGCGATGATGAGGCGATTCATGGAGCACCCAGGCGAGTCGCAAGCGACTGTGGCCCCATTCTACGCCCGATATGGGCAATCCTGCTGGTTCAGGTCGTGATTCTGCTGCGCGCGTAGTTGGCGCTTCGCTCGACCCACTTCTGAAACGCTTCGAAGTTGTCCAGAATGTCGCGCGGCATTCGGACGTACTCGCGCATCGGTTCGGCGTCGGGCTCGGGATGGAGCGGTCCCGCTCCAGGCAGGTTCATCGCCTCGGCTAGGTCTTCTGGGGCCAGCTTCAGTCCGATCTCGGAGTCGTACAAGAAGGCGAACATCTTCGGGCCCGTGTAGATGGCCATCCCTCCGAACATGCGTCTCGCACGACAATCGAAGGCCTCTGCCGCCTTCATCATCTGTTCGTAGCGCACCGGTCTATACACCAACTTGCCTGAGATCCTCCGAGTCCGGAGCGGCCGATCTGCCGCGCCGTTGCGGTCCTCTCCTTCTGCGCAACGCCTTGATTATACCTTTGGTCCCATTGACAACGCTGTCAGCACGCCTCGAGCAGCGTCCCATGGGCACCCTTGAGTCGCATGAACTTCACCCCGTAGACTTCGTCCAGCGAACCCGAATGAAGCAGGTTCTCCATGGGAGCATCGGCGACGACCCTGCCGTTGCCAAGCAACATGCCTCTGGGAGCGATCCGTGCGGCGAGAGACAGATCGTGGACAGCGGCGATGACCCCATAGCCCGTGGAAGCCAGCCGGTTCAGAAGACGTGCGAAATCGACGGCGTGTCGCACGTCGAGGTGAGAGGTCGGCTCGTCCATGAGCAGCGTTCGCGCACCCTGAGCCAGTGCCCGGGCGACAAGCACCCTCTGTCTCTCGCCCCCGCTGAGTTCGGTGATCGGGCGATCGGCCAAGTGCGCCGAATCGGTCTGCTCCATAGCTTCCAAGCTCTTTGCACGGTCGTCCGGGGTGTCGAACAGACTGCCAGATCGCGCTAGACGGCCCATCGCCACAATCTCATAGGCGCTGAACGGAAAGCGCACGTCTTCTTCTTGGGGCACGTAGGCCACGCGTTGCGCGAGTTCGGCGAACCCCAAACTCGACAGGGGCTTGCCCTCGACGCTCACACGTCCTCCAAGAGGCTTTAGCGTACACGCCAAAGTCTTCAACAGCGTGGATTTGCCGCTTCCGTTCGGTCCGAGCAATGCGACGACCTCGCCCGGCATGACCGCAAACCCGACTCCTTCGAGCACCTGCCGCGCACCATAGCCACAAACAAGGTCCGTGGCTTCGAGGAGCGGAAGGGTCTGAGTCAAAGGCGGCTCTGCAGTTCGCTTTGGGACGAGGCCTGTCTGGGCAGCGAACTCAGGTTGTCGATGGCGATCGTCTGCTGATGGACCAGTTGCTTGAGTTGCTCGACTTCGGAGCGCAGCCTTTGCACCTCAAGATCGTTGCCCGAATTCTTGTTCTCATGGATGATCCGCGCCATCTTCTGCTGGTGGGCCGACAAGATCGCCACAATGGGAATCATCAGGGCGATGATCGGGATCATGATCGCGATGTTTTCGACGGGCAACATGGCGTTTGAAGTTCCGGACTCAGCTATTGTACAGAAGATGCGCCCAGGTTGCGGACTAAGGTCGCAATCTCGACCGCGGAGCGCAGGCCAAAGCGGCCTTCGTAGAGGGCTTTGCCCACAATAGCGCCTTCGACGCCCAGCGCACCCAATCGCCTCAGGTCGTCCAAAGAGGCCACTCCGCCGCTGGCGATCACCGGAATGTCGAGAGATTCGACCAATTGGCGTGTGGACTCGAGCGAGGGGCCTGAGAGGGACCCGTCGACAGCGATGTCCGTGAAGATCACCCGCTGCGCGCCTCGGCTCGCCAGGTCTTTCGCGAACCTGACAGCCTCCAGGCCGGTCCCCTCGAGCCAGCCTTCGATGGCGATCTGTCCGTTCCGTGCGTCCAAACCCGCAACAAGACGGTCGCCAAGCTGCTGAAACCACACGTCGGGCGAAACATTGCCTCGCACGAGCGCGCTGCCGACAATGACACGTTCGACGCCGCAGTCCAGCAATCGTCGGGCGTGATCGAGAGAACGAATGCCACCGCCGACCTGCACCCGTGCCCCTGTTTCGGCGACGATCCGGGTGATGATGTCGGTGTTGACTGGACGACCTTGCCGCGCGCCATCGAGGTCGACGACATGCAGCCACTCCGCACCCTCCGCGAGAAACATCTTCGCCGGTGCCAGCGGATCGTCGTCGTAAACCGTGCTCCGCGCATAGTCGCCCTGAATCAGCCGAACGCACCGACCCCCGAGAACGTCGATGGCAGGGAAGATCACCATGCTAGAAAGTTCCGCAGGATCGCCAGGCCAATGATGCCGCTCTTCTCGGGATGGAATTGGCATCCCCAGACGTTCTCGCGTCGAACCGCCGAAGGGAACTCGATGCCATAGGTCGAGGTCGCGGCGATATCGGTCGTCTCAAGGCACTCGGTGTACAGCGAATGGACGAAGTAGACCTGGCTTCCCGGGTCGATGCCCTCGAAGAGAACACGGTCTCGAACATGGAGGGTGTTCCAACCCATATGGGGCACCTTCAGACCCTCGACACGGGGGAGATAACGGACGACGCCGGGCAGGAGTCCGAGGCCCTCCGCTCCACCGAGTTCTTCGCTCCGTTCGAACAACAGCTGTTGGCCAAGGCAGATGCCCATGACCGGGCGCCCCTTCGCCGCGAACTCGACAATCTCGTCGCGAAACGGGGCCAAGTGCTTCATGGCCTCGGCAAATGCGCCGACGCCGGGAATAATGAGCTTGGTCGCGCCCTGCAAGTCGCTCTGAATGCGGGATTCGTAACCAAGGAAGTCGATGGCCTTCTTGACCGACTTCAGGTTTCCCATCCCGTAGTCGAGAACAACGATCAATCCAATGTCCCCTTGGTGCTGGCCGGCCCTCGCCGGTCGGAGCGTTCGAACGCTTGATGAAGCGCCATGCCCACGCCCTTGAACGCCGCTTCGCAAACGTGGTGGTTGTTGACTCCGGCAACCTTGCGGATATGGAGTGCGATGCCGGCGTTCACAGCGAACGCCTGGAAAAACTCGCGAACGCATTCGGTTGACAACTGGCCCAGATGCTCTCGATCGAATGCGACGTCCCAATGTAATTGCCCGCGTCCGCAGACATCGAGCGCGACCAACACCAATGCATCGTCCATAACGGTGTGTTGGCTGGCGTAGCGGACCATCGGGTCGGTTTCGGCCAGAGCTTGACGCATGGCCCGCCCCAAGACGATGCCGACATCCTCGACCGTGTGATGGTCGTCGACGCGCAGGTCGCCTTCGGCTTTGACTCCCAGATCGAACTGCCCGTGGAAGGCGAGCAGGTCGAGCATGTGGTCAAAGAATCCAATTCCTGTGGCAATGTCGCGACGTGTGCCGCCATCCAGATCAAGCACCAGATGGATGCGCGTTTCGTTGGTGTCGCGGTCGACTTCGGCGTAACGGACTCCTGGGGCGTCCTTGCTCATGCGCGGGTTATACCATTGCCCCTGCATCTCCGACCGGGTCCAGCGGGTCGCTTTGGGTGGGGGAGCCCAGGAGGCCAGGGCTCCCCACCGTTATCCACGCTGCCCCAATGGGCGGGGCGTTCGCTTCTGACGGCCCATGGGCCGACGAAACGCCGGTATGCAAAGGAAGATCGAGTGCTTGCGGACGCGACTGGACACGTCCGTGCGGGTGGCCCGAGCGGACAACCCAACGACCCTCGCTTCGTCTACGGGGTTAGCTGACGGGTTCGGGCCAAGAGTTACCCTAGCGGCTGTTGGGCCGCATTCACCCCGGGATTGGGTCCCCCGTTCCCACGCCCTCCGTGTGGGATTCGACCGGGTGTCGGAACAGACTCCGACAATCTCATTCTAGCATCAGGTTTCCGGAATCGGAGGGCTGGAATCTGAAGTTTTCCACACAATTTCGAGTCGCTGGGCGAGGTTCGCCACCGGTCTTGGGTTCGGACCCGGCCCACGCTTAGACGTTCACTTCGGAACGGCGCTCCGAAACGCGGCGTTGGCTGTGGTCCAGCACTTGCTTGCGGAAGCGAAGCTGTTTGGGCGTGACTTCGAGCAGTTCGTCGTCGCGGAGCCAACTCAGCGCCTGTTCCAGCGAGAAGTCCCGATGCGGATCGAGGACCGTCGTCGCGTCGGAGGTCGACGAGCGCATGTTGTTGGCGGCCTTCGACTTGGTGATGTTGACCACCATGTCCTCGTCTCGCGCACACTCGCCCACGATCATCCCTCCATACGTGTCCGTCCCGACGGGGTAGAAGAGCACACCCCGCTCCTGGATGTCTTCGTAGGCGTAGCGCGTCATCTTGCCCGGATCCTTGGCGATGAGTGCGCCCCGTGTGCGGTTGGCGACTTCGCCTGCGTAGGGTCGATAGTCCTCGAAGAGGTGGGCAAGGATGCCGAGTCCGCGCGTGATCGTGAGATAGTTCGTTCGGAAGCCGATCAAACCTCGGGTCGGCACAAGGTAGATCAAGCGCGCATGCCCGCGCTCATCGGTGGACATGTCCTGCAGATCGCCTCGTCGGCGGCTCATTTCTTCCATGACGCTCCCCACACAATCGTCCGGGAGTTCGAGAGTGACCCGCTCGAAGGGTTCGGTGACCGTTCCGTCCGCGTCTCTTCGGAAGATGACCTTTGGGCGGCTGATCGCCATCTCGTAGCTCTCACGGCGCATCTGCTCGATGAGGATGGCCAACTGCAGTTCTCCCCGCGCGTCCACTTTCACCGCGTCGGCCGGGCTGTCGGGGTCGAGCTTGAGTGCAACGCTCACCTTGGCCTCTCGCTCAAGCCGTTCGCGGATCTTGTGGATGGTTAGAAACTTGCCGCCATCTTTGCCTGCCAACGGCGAGTTGTTGGCGTAGAACGTCATGCTCAGCGTCGGCGGATCCACGTCGATGACAGGCAGTTCCTCCACCTGCGAGGGATCCGAGACGGTGTCGCCGATCAGCACGTCGTCAAGGCCCGACATCATCACGATGTCACCCGCTCCGCACGACGGAACCTCGACCAACTGGATGCCGTCGTAGCACCACAGCTTGGTGACGTTGAAGCCGAGTCGCTGTCCAGCGCGCGAAAGCGTCAGCCGCTCGCCCACCTTGACCTCTCCCCGAAGCACCTTGCCGCCAAACATGCGACCGAGATAGTCCGAGTAGTCTAGGTTGGCGACCTGGAGCAGGAAGGGTCCCTCGATCTCCACTGTGGGAGGCGGCACGGCGTTGACCAGCATTTCGAGCATCGCCCGCATGTCTCTTTCGCCCCCGTCGGGGCTGACGCGAGCGAAACCGCCCGCGCCACTGGTGTAGATGTGCGGAAAGAAGAGGTCGTCTTCGCTGGCTCCGAGGTCGATGAACAGGTCGAGAGTCTTGTCGTAAGCTTCAAGCGGCCGGGCACCTTCACGGTCCACCTTGTTGATGGCCACGATGGGCTTGAGTCCGCGTGCCAGTGCTTTCTTGAGCACAAACCGTGTCTGCGGCATGGGGCCCTCACACGCGTCGACGACGAGCAACACGCCGTCCACCATACTCAGCACACGCTCGACTTCGCCGCCGAAGTCGGCATGGCCGGGGGTGTCCACGATGTTGATCTTGACACCCTTGTAGGAAACGCTCGCGACCTTGGACAGAATCGTGATGCCTTTTTCGCGCTCCAAGTCTCCCCGGTCCATGACGCGCTCTTGAACGGCCTGATTCTCGCGAAAGACCCCCGATTGTCTGAAAATGGCGTCCACCAAGGTGGTTTTGCCGTGGTCGACGTGCGCGATGATGCCCACGTTTCGAATCGGGGGGTGCATGACCCGAGAGGATACCTGCCAGACTGGTTTCAGGCTGGACGCAGACCCAATTCCGCCCATTGCTGGGGATCGATCGGACTCGGCGCATCCATCATCGGATCATAGCCTTGAGCCACCTTCGGGAAGGCGATGACCTCGCGGATATTCTCTTCACCCAGCAGCAGCATGATCAGCCGGTCGATGCCTGGAGCGATTCCCCCGTGCGGCGGGGCACCGAGCTGGAACGCCTCCAGCATATGCCCAAACCGCTCTTTCTGCGTTTGCACGTCGATCCCTAGCATCGAGAAGACCTTGGCTTGGATATCCGGCCGGTGGATGCGGATCGAACCGGACGCCCACTCCATGCCGTTGCAGACGATGTCGTAGCAGTCCGCACGGACCCTTCCAGGATCGGACTCGAAGTAGACCAAGTCTTCGGTTTTGGGCGCCGTGAACGGATGGTGTGCCGGTACCCACGACGCAGAATCGGCATCCCAATCGAAAAGCGGAAAGTCGAGGACCCACCCGAATCGCAGCTTGCGAGGATCGCGTAGGCCGCATCGGTCGCCGATCAGGTTGCGCAACCGGAACAGGGCGTTGTTGCACACCATGTACGTGTCGGCGACAAAACAAAGCAGGTCGCCCGCTTCGGCCCCGGCTGTTCTCAAGATCGCTTCTAGTTCTGCCGCGCTGAAGAACTTCGCAATCGAACTGCGCACCGCAAGACCGCCTTCGAGCGTGATCGCGCCTTCGCCTGCGTCGGAAGCGGAGACCACGGCCAGCGAGGCCATGCCCTTCGCCCCGAACTCGCGGCAGAACTCCTCGAGGACACCGACCTCCTTGCGCGACAGCGATGAACCGCCCGGATAGCGGACTCCTCGAACCCGCCCTCCGGCTTCGATCGTGTTCTTGAACACGCCAAACCCAGAGTCTCCGACCAGTGCGCTGACGTCGAACAGCTGCAGTCCGAACCGCAGGTCGGGCTTGTCGCAACCGTACAGGTGGACCGATTCGTCGTAGGTCAATCGGGCAAACGGTTCGACGGGGTCGAGCTCCAAACCGAACTCTTCGATCAGCTCGTTGCAGACCGACAGCGTCAGCCCTTCGGCCAACTGAAGGATGTCCTCCTGATCGACAAACGACATTTCCAGGTCGAGTTGGGTGAACTCCGGCTGTCGATCGGCGCGTTGGCTCTCGTCGCGGAAGCACTTCGCGATCTGATAGTAGCGCTCCATACCGCCCACCATGAGCAACTGCTTGTATTGCTGCGGACTTTGCGGAAGGGCGTAGAACTGCCCCGGATCGAGGCGGTAGGGCACCAGGTAGTCGCGCGCGCCCTCCGGCGTGCTTTTCGTGATGATTGGCGTTTCGATCTCCAGAAACTCGCGCGCGTCCAGATAGGCTCGAATCTTGCGGATCGCTGCCGAACGAAGGGCGAGTTTGCGGTGCATGGCCGGACGACGCAGGTCGAGGTAGCGGTACTTGATCCGCAGTTCCTCGTTCACGTTTTGCATCTGATCTTCGTCGCTCACCGGGAAGGGGAGCGGCTTGGCCGGCCCAAGAATCGCGAACGAAGTGACCTCGACTTCGACTTCGCCCGTCGCCATTCTCGGGTTGACAGCTTCAGG
The DNA here is from genome assembly GCA_039811705.1 of Fimbriimonadaceae bacterium. Taxonomy (GTDB): domain Bacteria; phylum Armatimonadota; class Fimbriimonadia; order Fimbriimonadales; family Fimbriimonadaceae; genus UBA2387. The sequence continues at coordinate 14,195 of JBDHZD010000011.1, forward strand.
GGACCGCTTTCGGACCACGCCGCGCACACTCAGACAGCTTTCGTGACGAATGGATTCGAGATCGCGCAGCGTCTGCGGGTCGCAGAGCAACTGAACCAGACCCGTTCGGTCGCGCAGGTCGACGAAGAAGACGCCCCCGAGGTCGCGCACCTTGTGCGCCCAGCCGTTGAGGGTGACCGTCTGGCCCTCGTGTTCCGCGCGGATGGACCCGCACGCATGGGTCCGTTTGACAAAGCTCATGAAGGTCCGATGATACCAGCGGTCACCCCTTGAGCCCCGTCATCGTGATGCCCTCGATGAACTGCTTCTGAGTGAAGAAGAACAGCAAGATGATCGGCGCGACCACAATCGCCGACGCCGCCATCAGCAGGTTCCATTGGGTTCCCCCGTGCTGGCTCTGGAACACCTGAAGGCCCAACGAGAGCGTGAACGTCTTCTGATCGAGAAGGTAAATGAGCGGTCCAAGAAAGTCGTTCCACGTGCCCATGAAGTTGAACAGCGCGATGACCGCCAACGCGGGCTTCGCCAACGGCATGACGACCTGCCAGTAGATCGCCCACTCCGAGGCGCCGTCGATCTTCGCCGCCTCGCTGAGTTCCATTGGGATGCTGCGGAAGAACTGCCTCAGTAGGAAAATCGCGAATGCCGAGCCGAACCACGCCGGGACCCACAGCGGTTTGAACGTGCCGATCCAGCCGAACTCTTTGAACATCCCGTAGATGGGCACCATCAGCACCGGAAACGGCACCATCATCGTGGCCAGCGTCACGGCGAACGCGAAGTCGCGTCCCTTCCACTTCAGGCGCGCGAACGAGTAGGCCACCAGCGAATTCGAGACCACTGTCCCTGCGACGCCGAGGATGCACAGCACGAGCGTGTTGCGGCCATAGACTAAGAACGGCGTGTAGCCCAGCGTATCTCGACCATAGGTGAACGCATCCGAAAAGTTGTGCCAGAGGACGCGGGTGGGAATCCACGTCGGGGGTTGCGTCATGGTCTCTTCGATGGGCTTGAGCGCGGTGGAGAGCATCCACAGCAACGGAAGCATGAAGAACCCGCTCAGCACCATGAGGATCAAATGGATCGCGGCCGTCCGCGACTTGTTTTGTCGCGCGAGCGACTGGGCCATTACGCGCCACCCCCGTAATGGACGTGCTTCTCGGAGAGCCGAAGCGAGACCATGGTTAGGACGAGGATGATCACGAACATGATCCAGCCCATCGCGCAGGCGTAGCCCATCTTCTGATACCGGAAGGCGTTGTCGAACAGATACATCGTGTAGAAGTAGGTCGAACGGGCGGGCGAGCCGCCGGGGAACATCACATAGGGCACGGTGAACACCTGGAGCGTGCCGATGATGCCCATGATGAGATTGAACAGGATCACGGGCGAGATCATGGGGATGGTGACGTTCCGCACTTTGTCCCACGGGCTCGCACCGTCGAGGTCGGCGGCTTCGTAGAGTTGGACCGGTACGTCCTGCAGCCCGGCCAGATAGATCACCATGGCGTTGCCCGTGCCCCAGAGGCTGAGCAGGATCAGGGCCGGCTTCGAGAACTCGGGGTCGCTCAGCCAGTTCGGACCCTTGATGCCGATCATGCCCAGCCCGATGTTGACCAGACCGTTCTCGCCGTTGAACAGCCACAGCCACAGAACGGCCAGCGACACCATCGGCACGAGCGATGGCAAGAAGAAGATGGTCCGGTAGACGGCCAAACCGCGCACTTTGGTGTTGAGGAGCAGGGCCAGCCCGATCGCCACCAACATGCCCAGCGGTAGGGCGAAGATCGCATAGAAGGCCGTGTTGCTGAGCGTCTTGTAGAAGACCTCGTCTTGGAACAGGTTCGTGTAGTTCCGCAGGCCGATCCAGACTGGCGGACGAAGAACTGAATAATCGCAGAAGCTGTAGTAGATCGAGGCCAGCAGCGGGTAGGCCAGAAACACGCAGAATCCGATCACCCACGGCGAAGCGAACAGAAGCGCCGCCCGGGTCTCTTTCTTCTCTTTGAGCGTCATCGCTGCTCCCTCAGCTTTTGCTTGAGGAGGTAGTCCTCCCAAAGCGGCGTCATGCGGGCCTGGACGTAGTCCAAGGCCTCCTTGGGTGTCTTGCGCATCAAATAGACCTCGTCGAAGGCGGCGTTCAGCTCAGCCTGGTACTCGGGCCAGATGCCGATCTTGGGCGCGGGGATGGCGTTCTTGCTGTAGGCCAGCTCTGTGAACAGCCGGATGTACGGGTTCGGGTGCTTCTCATAGAAGCCAGGACTCACTTCTCGAAGCGGCGAGTGCTTCCGCTGGCCCATGCAGAGCAACTCCATGCCTTTCTGAGACTGGACGAACTTGATGAACTCGAACGCCTCCTTGGGGTGCTTCGCGCCAACGGGGATGACCAGCACGTCCAAGTCCACCAGAGTCGGCTCGGCCAAATCGGGCCGGTCGGCGGGATACGGGAACGGCGCCGCCGCCCAATCGAGTTCGGGTGCGAACTGGCTGATGAAGTTGTACATCCACACGCCCTGGAGCACCATCGCCACCTTCTGCGACATGAACGGGTTTTGAGGCGAGGAGAAGTTGCCGAACCCGCTGCGGAAGGCCTGAATGTCGCCCGCGCCGTACTTCTTCGAGTAGCTTTGAATCCACTCGTACGCCCGGATGTTCTCCGGAGAGTTGGCTGTGATCGTGTCGCCCTCGAGCAGTTTCCCGCCGAAGAAGTATCCCCACGACCAGTTCCACCAGCCCGGCTCGTTGGGCAAGAACCCCGAGACCTCGATGCGGCTGCCGTTGCGCTTGGTGAGTTTCTCGGCGTACGCGTCGAGCTCTTCGATGGTCTTGGGCGGACGGTCGGGGTCAAGCCCGGCGGCCTTCAGCAAGGCGCGGTTGTAGTGGAGGGCCGTCGAGGCGGGAGTGGTCGGCAGGCTGTAGACCTCGCCCTTGTAGAACCCGATGTCCCAGTAGCACGGGATATAGTCCTCGGGCCCGATGCCGGCTTCCTTGCAGAACTCGGTGAGCGGCATGACGGCCATGTTGTCGGCGTATTGGGCGACGTTCGGGCCGAACAGGCCGGCGACGTCGGGCGGATTGCCTCCCGAGGTGGCGAGCAGCGTCTTGTCTTGGATGCCGCTCACCGTGAGCAGTTCGACGAAGATCTCGTCCTGAGAGCGGTTGAACTCATCCACGACGGCGCGCATGGCGTCGCCCTCGAACCCGGTCCATTTCTCCCAGTAGGTGATGCGCACGGGCCCGGGCCGAACCTCGGGCGCGGTAAGCCGCTCCGAATACCACGCGGTTGCCGCAACGCCGATCAAGCCGAGGGCAGGGAAGAGCGAGCGGTTCACCATGGGGTCTTGGTGTTCCAGTTCGACGCCTCGCTGGAGTCTCCTTCAGGGAGGCGCACAAAGGGGCCCAATGCCGACCGGTGAGTCCGTCGCGCTGCCTTTTCCGCCGTCGCGCTGCTTGATGATGGACTCCATGCGGATGCGTGGACCCGTGCCGTTGCGGCCGAACTCCAGGCGCAGTTCCTCGTTCGGGGCGTTCCTTATGGCGACGATGTGGTGACTTCGGTCCCGGTGCCCATCCTCCGCCGAGGCGCAGTGCTACTTGCGCAGCATCAAGCCCCGATACACTGCTCGAACGAGCTGAGAGTTGTCGTGGCTGAGGGCCACGGCACCCACAAACGTTTCCACGGGCCAATCCAGCTTGCCGCTCCACAGCTCTTTCCAAGCGCCGGACGCCTCGCGAGCCGCAACAGCGAACTCGTCCTCGCGCCGCGTGAGGCGCAGGGATACCGGGAAGCCCTCGCGCTGCAAACTCGCGACGCCTTCCATCGCCTCGCCCGTCTTGCGGCGCAGCGCCACCTGCACCTCGCCGTTGGGAAAGGTCGAGACGAGCAACGCCGCCGCATCGGGTTCGCGAGAGACCCGCGCCATGAGGCCTGCCTTGCTGTAGGCGTCCACGTCTTCGAGCGAGACGACCGTCCCCGCAAGCGCGAAGTCTCCGGAAACCTGCTGGATCAAGAAACGAAACTGGTCGCGGTGTGCCCAGATGTCGTCGCCTCCCCCATAGAGTTCGATGTCGCCGTTCGGGAGTGTGCGTTGGCCTCCCTGCAAGGCCCCGCCGATGTCGTCCACCAGCCAAGGCGCGATTGGGTCGGCTGCCGGCGCGGCACGCCTGGGCGCAGGGATCGCAGGCAGCGGTGGCAGGACGGGGTTCTTGGCCGTCATCGCTTGGCGCAGCTCCTCGTAGACGACCAACTCTTCCGTGGCGAAGCCCTTGAAGAACGCCTCGATGGCCTCCTTCGAGTCCTTGCGGAAGTTGACTGTTCGGCCCGGGTTCTTGGTGGTGACGAGGCCCCACGTGGCGTCCGAGAGACCGCCTTCTCTTGAGACGACCTTAGTGCTCCACATGGTGGTGGACCAGCCGAACTTCTCGTGCAGATCGAACGTCCGCCGCATCATCGAGCCCCCGCCGGCGGCCTTGAACACGACGTTCATCTCGCCCACCAAGAAGGGAACGTTCAGCTTGTCCACTTGCTCTGCCACGGTCTCAAGGTAACGCAGGTGCTTCGCGTGGGTCAGGGGTGTCGGCTGACCGTTGCCGAAAAGCCCGGGATAGTAGTGCATCGTGAAGCCGACGTTCTTCCAGCTATTGGCCTTGGGGTCGCCGTAGAAGTCGAAGCCCGAGGTGTCGCCTGGTGCGTAGACCAGCTTGTCCGGGTCGTGCTTGCGGATGGCGGCCAGGCATTTCTCGAAGACAGTCCGAATCTCGTCTCGCTTGCCGCCATAGGGCTCGTTGATCACGTCGTAGGCCACGACGGCGGAGCGGTCCCGGAAGCGCTTGGCCATCTCGCCCCAAAGCCAAGCCGTCCGTTCGTGGTTGGCAGGCTCCGCCCACAGCTTGTTCTGGTCGGACTGGCCCGTGTGTTCATAGGGGCTTTGGCCGCCCGGGGCGCCATGGAGGTCGAGGATCGTGTACAGGCCTTTGGCTTCGGCCATGTCCACGGCACGGTCGATCCACTCCCATGCGTCGGGTCGCAAGGTCTTCGGCTCAGGGCCCTCGAGCAGTCGGTAGTCGATCGGCAAGCGCACCACGTTCATGCCGAAGCTCCGGATGACTTCGAAGTCGCGATCGGTGAACCAGGAGGCGCGGTAGACGTCCATGAGCCGCTCGGTTTCGACCGGTCCAAACCGCTCCTGCAACGTCTGCAGCAGGTCGTGTTGATCCTTCACGCCCCCGGTCTCCTCATCCCAGAAACCCCACATCCAGAGCTCGATCATGAGCCAGTTGCCCAGGTTCACTCCCTTCAGCGGAACGACGTTCCCGGAGGGATCCACCAAGTGCTTGCCCTTCACTTCCAGTTTGGGAAGTGGTTGATAAATCGTTTTATCGGTTGCCTGCATCATCGCGAGACCAAGAAAGAGGGGGATCACTGCTCCATTTTGTCCCAAAACCGTTTGCGTGGCACGCCGTTTGGGCATATCATGGCGATATGAGAAAGTTCACCCTCGTCTCGCTCGTGTTCCTGCTGGCCGTCGGCGCGCTGGCTCAGAAGACCGCCACGCCCCCTACGTCCAACGAACTCATCGCTGTAGCGACCAAGAAAGCCAAGGCGGAAGGGAAGAACGTGATGGTCATCTTCCACGCATCGTGGTGCGGATGGTGCAAGAAGCTGGATGCGTTCATGGCTCAGCCCGACATGAAGCCCCTCTTCGAAAAGAGCCTGGAAGTCGTTCATCTGGTCGTGATGGAGAGCCCCGAGAACAAGGCCCTCGAGAACCCTGGCAGCGCGGAGAAGTTGGCCACATTGGGCGGCACCAACAGCGGCATCCCTTACTTCGCGATTCTGGACGCCGCTGGCCGAACGCTCATCACCTCGAAGGCACCCTCTGACAAGGCGAAGGAAGGGCAGAACATCGGCCACCCCGTCGCCCCGGAGGAGATCGCGTGGTTCATCACGATGCTCGAAAAGGGCGCACCCAAGCTCAACGCCACCGACCGAGCGAAGATCAAGAAGGCCTTGGAAGCCCAGAAGGTCTGAGCGGCATGCGCCGCGAAATCATCGAACCGTTCCGCATCAAGTCGGTGGAGCGGCTCCGGTTCACGACCGAGGCCGAGCGTCGGGACATCCTGCGAGCGGCCAAGTACAACCCGTTTCTTATCGATGCGGACGACGTCCTGATCGACCTGCTCACCGACAGCGGGACCAGCGCGATGAGCGCCGACCAGTGGGGCGGCATCATGGTCGGGGACGAGAGCTACGCGGGTTCGCGGAGCTTTCGCCGGTTCGAATCGGTCGTCCAGGACATCTTCGGGTTCAAACACGTCATTCCGACTCACCAAGGGCGAGCCGCCGAGAAGATCCTGTGCGGACTGCTCGGCGGTCCGGGCAGGGTTGTCCCGAACAACAGCCATTTCGACACCACACGCGCCAATGTCGAGTTCACAGGAGCGAAGGCTGCCGACCTTCTGCCCGATGACGCCCGCGACCCTGCGCGCGAGCTTCCGTTCAAGGGCGATATGGATATCGCCAAATTGCACATGCTGATTCGGGAGGTCGGGGCGGAGAGCATTCCGTTCGGCATGGTGACCGTCACCAACAACGCCGGCGGCGGACAGCCGGTCAGCATGGCGAACATCCGGGCCATTTCCGAGACGCTGCGGGCGCACGGCATCCCGTTCATCGTGGACGCCTGTCGCTTCGCCGAGAACGCATGGTTCATCAAGACCCGCGAACCCGGCTACGCCGACAAGACCCCGACCGACATCGCCCGCGGGATGTTCTCATATGCCGACGGCGCGACCATGTCGCTCAAGAAGGACGGCTTCGGCAACATCGGCGGCTTTCTCGCCCTCAACGACGATGCGCTCGCTGAGCGGGCCCGCGCCATGCTGATTCTCACCGAAGGCTTTCCCACCTATGGGGGCATGGCCGGACGCGACATGGAGGCACTCGCCATCGGCCTTCGCGAGGCGCTGGACGAGCGGTACCTCGCTTACCGCATCGCCACCGTGAAGTACCTCGCCGACCGCTTGATCGAGCGAGGCATCGCCATCGTCCGCCCTCCTGGTGGGCACGCCGTGTATGTGGATGCCAAGGACTTCTACCCGCACATCCCTCCCCTGGAGTATCCGGCGCAAGTGCTGGTGAACCAACTTTACGTGGCGGGCGGCGTGAGGGGCGTGGAGATCGGCAGCGTGATGTTCGGGCGGTGCGTGGACGGCAACGAACAGCCGGCCCATCAGGAACTCGTCCGCCTGGCCCTGCCGCGGCGGGTCTACACCCAGGCCCACGTCATCTATGTGGCGCAGGTCTTGGAGGAACTCCACGAAGTGCGCGCGTCGGCGCGGGGTCTTCGCATCGTGAAGCAGCCGCCGTTCTTGCGCCATTTCACGGCCGAGTTCGAACCGCTGGACTGATGGGACCGTGCGTAAGCATCGCATAATGAAGGCGTGAGAAGGTGCATCGCGTGGATCGGAGCTGGGCTTCTGCTTGTGGGCTGTGGCGGCGCTGGAACGTCCACAGGGTTGGGCGGCAACAGCTCGCTTGGGGGCGGCATGACCTCGGGATCGACGTTTGGCAACGTCTCGCCTCAGCAGAGCGCAGGAATCGAACAGGGCAAGCGCTTCGCCTTATTCGCCGCCGATTCGACACAGGCACCGTTCGAGCAGGTCTGGGTCACCGTCTACGAGGTCGCCCTGTTGCGTGGAGCTTCGGGCACCACGGTGTTTCAGGACGACCAAGGACGACGTATCGACTTGAGGGCGTTTGACGGCAAGGCGGCGCAAGCGGTCTTCCTGGGGGAAGGGGCGCTGGGTGCTGGCGACTTCGACTCTTTTCGCGTGGTTCTGGGCGACAAAGTGGAAACGTTTGCCAAGGGGTCCGCGGTCCCCAGGGAATTCAGCGTGACGGGTGCCCGTGCGGGCAAAGCGTCCGTACAGGCGCCGCTTTCCAATCGCCGCAAGTTGCGCGGAGGTTCGGACGATCTGGTCGTGGACCTGAACTCGGCGAAGTGGAACTGGTCCGGTGAGAGTGTCAAGCCCGTGATTCAGGAAGGGGCGGAACTGAAGCTGGAGGAGGCCCAAGGTCAACTCGACGCCGACTTCGTGGGACAGGTCCGCGACGTGAACGAGAACGGGCCGACACGCTCGATGTCGCTCCTCGATCGCGGCGGACGAACCGTACGTGTGCTCCTCGACCAAGACGCTGTCGTGGTCCGCCCCGATGGATCGGCAGCGACAGTGGACCGCGACGCTTTTGTGATTGTCCGAGGGCCCTTCGACATGCGGGCCAGAGCCATCCGCTCGCATACGGCGATCATCCTTCCCGAGCGAAAAGCTGGCGAGGTTGCGCACGGGATGGCGAGCCTGGCCAAGGAGGGCGAGTTCACGCTCAAGGTGTTGCAGGCGAGAGGCTTTACCCCCGACCGGCTGACCATGCGGGTGCTGGTCGACGGCCAAACCAAGTTTGTGGCCGACCGGGGGGCAACGCTGTCTGCCGAACAGTTCAACCAGCGTGTTCAATCGCAGAAGTTGTTGCCGGTGAGCCTCGATGGCGATTTATCGCCGGTCGAAGGCGTGGTGAAGGCGAGGTTGGTCCGCGTTGGTCGGTAAAGCGCTCTGGGCCCTACTTGCGTCGATCGCCCTCTTCGGTTGCGGCAAGATGCCTGCACAGATGTCGAAGACCGAGTCTCCCGCCAGTGCGTCTGGGCCAAACGCGCCCGTGGGTCAAGGAAGGATGGATGAATCGCAGATCCAACCCAAGGTCGCTGACGCGGACAAACCTGCGACGATCGAAATCCACACCCTGGACGGGGAGAAGGATTCGCGCGAGGTGACCGTTGCCGACCTCGGCATCGAGGATATCCCGATCGTACGCCCCAGTGACGCCGTGTTGGTGCGCGAGTCTCCGACCTTGATCGTCCGCGAAAACGCCAAGTGGACCGAGTATGTGTCGGTCTGGCACTCGCGCATGGACGCAGATGCGGCGATGCACATTTACGCAGACCAGTGCGAGACATTCAGCATCAACTCTGTTGGGAACCAAACCACCGGTACAGGCTCCACCGCCGACGATGCCGAGGTCCGCATCGTCATCGAGCGCGAGGGCGCATCGATTCGCATTCAGGAGGCCGTCCGAGTGAGCACGGCTGGCTGGTAGGTCCTTGCGAGACTTTCGCAACCGTCGCATCGTTGAACCCGTGATGCCTGATTCCAAAAAGCAAGGCCCACGTGCTGGAACGGTGTGGCTGGCTGCCGCAGTCGGCTGGCAGAGTTTGTTGGAGCATTGGCGGCGCACGCTGCTCAGCGCTCTGGGCGTGTTGGTCGGCACTCTGGCCGTCGTGCTTCTCATCAGCGTTGCCAAAGGCGTCCAGAAGAGCGTCACGCAACAGATCGAGGATCTCGGGGTCAACCTGCTCATCGTCATGCCCGCACGCATTCAAGAGGGCTCGATGTTCAGCCCCAACTTGGCCGGGATCAGCTACTTGACCGAGGAGGACATCTCCAACGTCCGCAAGGTCCCTGGCGTGCGTTTGGCCTCGCCGCTGATGTTCGTTGGCGGGGCGGTCCGCGTCGCTGAGCGCGTCAGCCCCAGCACGTTTGCCATCGCCGCGCAACCCGAGTGGTTCAGCATTCGCCCAGTCGAGTTGGCCGAGGGGCGAACCTTTGGTCCGCAGGACGCCGGGAAGCCGGTTTGCGTCATCGGCTCGCTGGCCAAGGGCTTTCTGTTTGGTGCGCAGCCTGCATTGGGCAAGTCCATCGAAGTCGCTGGCAACGAGTACGAGATCGTCGGTGTGACCGTCGACAAGTCGTCCGAAGGAAACGACCTGTTCTCGATGGGCGGGTTCGAGAACATCGCCTACGTCCCCTACGACTACGTGCGCGACCATGTGCCCAACCCTCAAGTGCACCGAATCATGATTCAGACGGCGCCGGACAGGGAGCCCAAGTCGCTCGTCGCGGACGTCGAGTCCGCCCTGGGGAAGCGGTTGGATCGGGACATGTACTCGGTCTTGACTCAACGCGACTTGCTCAAGCTGGTCTTCCAGATCATGGACTTGCTCACGTGGCTGCTGACGGGCCTGACGTCGATCGGGCTCTTCGTGGGCGGAGTCGGCATCATGGTCGTGATGTTGATGATGGTCAATGAGCGTGCGAAGGAGATCGGCATCCGCAAGGCCGTTGGTGCGCGGCGCGGCGACGTTTTCTTGCAGTTCGTTTTCGAGAGCGGTGTGATCGGCCTTCTTGGAGGTGGATTGGGGGTTGCGCTCAGCGCCGTGGTGGGCCATGTGCTGTCGCGGACAACGCCCATCAAGCCGATTCTGGGCCTTGAGACTGTCGTCCTTGGCTTCGCAGTCAGCATCGGCGTGGGCACGGTGTTCGGGCTGCTTCCCGCCATGCGCGCATCGGCGAAGGATCCCGTGGCCTCGCTACGCAACGAATCCTGAACAAAGAAAGGGCTCCCGCTAGGGAGCCCTTCAGGTTTGCAGCTTTCCGCCGGAAAGCCGTTGGCTAGAACGCTCACCCAAAGGTCATGCTCCCGGGAGCACCCTTCAGGTCGATGTTGACGGGCCTCACCCCGCCGGCGCTTGCCAGTTTCGAGCCGATCTCGCCGAGGGCCTTGGAGGAGTAACCCTTCCAGACTTGGCCGATCGTTCCGTCTTTGGACACTTCGATCACCCAGGGCGACGCGTTGGCCTTGTAGCTCCTGATGATCTTCATGTCGGGGTCGTAGAGCACGGTGATGGGAGACTTGTAGGTCTTGTTCCATCGCTCGTACCCGGACTTGTCGGTGTTGATCACTCCGACGAACGTCGCCTTGCCCTTGTAGGCATCGGCGAGGCGGTTCATGTAGACGACCGCTTCTGCGTTCACGGGGCAACCATCTTTGATGAAATAGAGAAAGGCGGGACCCTTGGCCGTGAGGCTGGCCAGCGTGTGGTTTTTCCCATCGCTGCCGGCGGCCGAAAATGTGGGCGCCTTCTCTCCGGATTCCAGGGCGTCGTTCGGCCGCATGAAGCCGACGGCCACCAGGACCGCGACTCCAACGACGAGGACGCCCGTGAGCGATTTACTCATCAAGGACATTATACGGCGCGGTTTAGGAAGTCATCGCCCTGACCGTCGCATGCCAGTATCCCAACTCGGCGATCGTGAACGCCACCGGGTTGGCGCGGATGTACTTGAACCCCGAGTTCAGTTGAGTCTTGGCGGCGTCCCAGTCGCCTCGCAAGGCTGCCGCGTGACCCAACACAAACCAAGGGAAGTGGTCGTATCGCCCCCCCTTCCACCAGAGAGGAGCCGTTGATTCCAGATAGACCCATCCCGCGTCGGCGGTTTCCGGGGCCACAGGGACTTCGAACGCCACAGGGAAGGCTTGTCCCGTCGCGAAGGGGTAGAACATCGAGCCCACCTGCGCGGCTTGAGCGGCGTGCGCCCATGCTCCCGAGTCTGTTCGGAACAGCGTACGGATTCCGGACGCGACTCGTTCTGCAGAGTCGCGCATGGAGGCCCAGCTCGGATCGCCCACTGCCTCGAGGGTCTCCGCGAATCTTGTCAGTCCGTAGAACACCTCGCAATTGTCCATGAGGTACTCCACGCCCGGGCACCATTCGGGGAGATCAGAACTCTGGAATGTGCGGACCAAACCGGTTTCGGGGTTCTGGCTATCCAGAATGTTCCGTGCCACGATCCACTTCAGGGCCTCCTTTCGCTGAGCGAACCAGGTCCTTCGATCTGGGTGAAGCCCGAGCTTCGAGGCAAGCGCGACGAGCATCGCGGCGTAGGAGTCGTGGCTGTCCGGCGACTGTCGGCGCGGTACGCCGCCGTTCTCGTTCCAGTAGTCGGGTATGTAGTCGGAGATCGTGCCGTCTGCCTCGACATGGCGAAGATAGGCGTCCACGAAGGCCGCAGCTTCGTCTGGGATGTCCCCGGTGAAGTGGATCAACGCTGACGCGGCGAAATACCAGTTCACGTAGCCATAGGGTGCCATGACGAAGGCGCCATGCAATGAGCCTTCGGTGATGCGCAACGCTCGGATCCCGACGACTGTATCTAGGTAAGGAATATCGGGCGCAGGGCCGTCTGTGTGCCGGACCCGCCCAGGCCCGGCCATTGCTTGGATCCAGGCCGCGGCGGATTCGGCTCTCCCCTTATGCTCTCCGTTGTGGCTCCCTTGCGGCGTTTCAACATTGGCCCAAGCGGTGACCGTAGCCACCGCGAGGAAACTCGCGATCCATGCTCTCACTGTATGCTTCTAGTGCGTGGAATCAACTCCACGCGACTAGCTCCCAATCATTGTTCTCGTTCGACCGGAACGGTACGGCGCTCTCCTATGCTTATTAGCGGTTCACGGGCCCGGCATCGCCATGTGGCGAGTTGCCGTCATCCCGGCAATCCTCTGCCTTATGATTCGTCGAGGTGGGTTTTGACCAACGCGGCTACAGCCGCGGTCATCGTGGGAACAGCAGCGATCTCTTCGACAGAAGCGCGTCGAATGCCCTCCACCGAACCAAACGTTCTCAACAGCAGGCGCTTGCGCCGCGGTCCTATGCCCGGCACCTCTTCGAGAGTCGAACCCACGGCTCGCTTGTCGCGAACCTTGCGGTGGAACGTCAGTGCGAAACGGTGGGCTTCGTCGCGCAGGCGTCGAAGCAAGAGGAGCCCGGGCGAGTTCAGCGGCAGTTCCACAGTTCGATAGGCGTACTTTCGCAGAGCGGGGGTTTCGTAGCTGTATCCTGGGTCCTTGATGCCATGCACTTCTGTCGAAACAGATGGCATCGGCTTCTCATCCCCGAAACCGGCGACGGGCACTGGAACGATCAATAGCTCTTGCTTCTTGGCCAGCCCGACCATCGGGATGTCGAGGCCTTGTTCGTCTCGTGCCTTGAGGGCCGCCATCAATTGCCCCCGTCCCCCGTCGATCATGATGAGATCCGGTGCCTTGGCGAACTTTTCGTCGCCTTCTCGCAACGCCCGAAGGCGACGTGTGATCACCTCGTGCATCATTGCGAAGTCGTTCGGGTCTTCCGGATGGTAGCGGATTTTGAATCGGCGGTACTCGGCCTTCGCGGGGGCAGCGTCTTCTGTGACGACCATCGAGCCGACGGGTGCGGTCCCTTGCAGGTTCGAGATGTCGTAGCCTTCGACCCGGCGGGGAGGACCTGGGAGGTCGAGGGCTTCCTGCAGTTCGGCCAACGCGTGGTCGGCCCACTGTTCTTGCTGTTCAAGTTCGAGTTGGAACGTCTTGAGCGCTTGTTCGGCGTTGGTCGCGGCCATCTCGACGAGACGAAGCTTTTCGCCGCCTCCCGGGACTTCGATGGTCACCGCCGCACCACGTCGCCCCCGCAACCACGTTTGAACGATGTTTCGCTCCTCGATTTCGACGGGCAGCAGAATCTCGCGGGGGATCTCCGAGGCTGTCGAGTAGTACTGCTTCACGAACTCCTGTACGGCGACGGCAGGAGCCGCTTCGGCTGCCCCATCAAGGAAGAACTGATGCTGGCCGATGAGCTTGCCGCCCCGAACGTACAGCATCTGGATCGCCGATCCGCGCTCGTCCTTGACCACGGCGATCACGTCGCGGTCGGACTCGTCGGTCGAGAGGACTTTCTGCTTTTCCAAGACCCGTTCGATGGACTGGATCTTGTCCCGCATGGCGGCGGCTTCCTCGAATTCGAGGCGCTCGGCAGCCCGCTCCATCTGGCGCCGGAGGTCGTCGAGGATCGCGTCGGCCTTGCCTTGGAGGAATCGTTCGACCTGCTTGACCACCTCGGCGTATTCTTTCGCGTCGGCGATTCCGGCGCAAGGCGCGAGGCATTGCTTCAGGTGGTAGTAGAGGCAGGGGCGCTGCTCGCGCCGGCCCGACCACGACTTGCCGCAGGGGATGAGAGGGAACACCTGATGGAGCAACCCGAGCGTTTCGCGTACGGCCCAGGCGCTGGAATAGGGCCCGTAGGCCTTGCCCAACTCTGGGCGCGGGCGTCGAACGAACAGCACCCGCGGGAACTTCTCCTTCGTGATGGCGATATACGGGTAGCTCTTGTCGTCCCGCAGCCGCACGTTGTAGGGCGGCCGGTGTTCCTTGATGAGCGTGCATTCAAGAACGAGGGCCTCGAGTTCGCTGTCCACGACGATCCACTCGATCTGCCGCACCTTGGACACCAACCGTGCGATGCGTGGACCGTGACGGGCCGACTTTTGAAAGTAGCTTCGCACGCGGCTCTTGAGCGAGACGGCCTTGCCCACGTAGAGCACCAGGTCTTGCTCGTCGCGGTAGATGTAGCAGCCCGGCGAGTCGGGCACCTTCTTGAGCGCGTCGGCGACGTGTTCGTTCGTGGTCGAGATGGGCATCGGGCGTTCTATTCTACGCCCGGGCCGCCTCTGAGTCTACCGACGCCGGCAAACACTCTCAGACGTCGCCAAGTGGTTGGCGGTGGGCGCAGACCCTTGCCCCTCTCCCACGGCGAAGCGCTCCGGCCCCGGATTGCTCAGACGGTCGAAGAGGGGGACACCCGGCTGCGGAACGGGCACGGTCTGCCGGGCAGGGACGCTGCTTGGCGGGTGGGTGGTTGTCGGGCCCGAACAGACCGTGGCACCCCGGCTCGAGGCTTGGTGTCGTCGGCAAGTGGTCGGCAGGTGGGCGCAGACCCAAGTCCCGGCCCTCACCCCTAGCCCCTCTCCCACCGGCAAGGCGCTTCGGCCTCCGGGAGGCTCCGACGGTGGAAGAGGGGAACTCCCTGGGCGAATGACTGGCGAGCGGTGGCCAAACTCTGCCGGCACCGTCATTCATCGAGCAAGCGAGGGGCTGGTTTGTCAACCGAATCCCGCGCGGTCATCCGGCCCTCCTCTTTCCACGCTTGCCGGGCCACGCCTCGGTGCCAGAGCGATCAGCCTTGGCGGCGGAGGTGTCTGCGCCGGTGCAAGCATGAGTTCCAACACCAGAGGCGGCAATGGGCCCGTGCGCCAGGGCCCTGAGTCGCCTGTTCTGGGCAGATTTGGAGACTGCCTCGGCCCGGCATCGGGTGGTAGCGAGTATTCCGGTTCGGGCTGCAACTGGACGCGCCAGACTCTGAGCCCCAACGATGACGCCGGCGGGCTGACGATGGTCGGCTCATACTCCAGGGTAAGCCGGTCTTCAGCAAGGACTCGCAGTGCAGCCTCATCACCGCGAGAACTTGCCGTGCTCTGAGCCGGTAAGACGATCTCTAGTCCTTGCTTCGACCGTACAACGCTGGGGGATGCCGCATGGACGACCGGGAGGTTGCCCGTCATCTGGAGCGACAACCCACCGATTGGGAACTGGTGGCGGACTTGGCCGTTCTCGAGCAGTTCGATTTCCACCGCATCGACCTCGGAAGGGTACGGGATACGTCGTCTCCATTCCCAGCCACCCTCTCTTCGCCAGGAAGCCGGCAAGAGGCCCTCCGGGAACCGGGCTCGATTCGTTCGCACCAGTCGAATGGACGGCAATGTCCCAGAGGGCCAGTCGTCGCCTGCCCGAACCACAAGCTCCGACCCCTCCAGAGCCGCCGAGACGAAGGGATGTGGACCGGCTCTGACTTGTTCGGAGTGGGGCTCCAGTGTCCCAATCCCTCGGCGGGCGACTGGCCTTCCGGCTACCGATGCGGAAAGGAAGGCTGCGAGCGGCTTCTCGAACCCCTCATACACGTCTACCGACCACGTCCCGTCTGCCGCCTGCCTGACCAGCGCCTCAATTGGTTTTCCGTCGCCATCGGTCACCTTCCATTCAACGTCATCGCCTTCAAAGCCCGCGAGGCGAACTGTGGCTTGCCAGGCAAGACCTTGGCGCACCTGATTCGGAACGTGGACCTCAATCGTCTTTTCTGTAGAGCGGATCTGGGCGATTGTCAAAAGAACCACCACCGAGACGCCAAGGATGGTCAGGGTGGAGATGACGGTGCGGTTCATTGGCTCTCCAAACACTTTACACTAGAAGAGGCATCTCAGCAATGGTTGCTTCTAGGCTCTTTGCGGTTGAGAGGTCGATCCCACTACCCGGTCAGCAGCCTGTTTAGGTCAGTCCGGTGGTCGAGGATGCTTTGCCACAGGTCGCCACGTTCGGCCACCCGGTCGGGGACGTTGGCGATGTCGAACGAGGACGGGTACACGTCCGGCAACTCGTCCCACGAGACCGGCACGGAGACCTTGGCTCCAGCGGTCGCGCGGGGCGAATAGATCGAGGCCAGCGTTTTGCCGCGCACGTTCTGGTTGTAGTCGAAGAAGATCTTGCCGGCTCGTTTGTCCACGGCCCATTCGAGCGTCACATCGTCGGGCATCTGGGAGCGCAGGTGCTGGCCGATGACCTCGGAGGCCGACCGCGTTTGATCGAACGTCAGGTTTCGTTCGATCGGCACGAAGATGTGAAGGCCCGTCTTGCCCGTGGTCTTCACATAGGGGTTCATGCCGAGCGCAGCGAGGAGCTCCCGCAACTTCAGGGCTACCTCGCAACCCTTGGAGAAGGCCGCGCGATTGAGCGCCGGTTCCTCGCCTTTGCGCTCGGTGCCTTTGTAGATGTAAGGGTCGAGGTCGAACACCATGAAGTCCGGATAGTTCAAGGCCGAGGATTGGAGCGCATCGGGCGAGGAGCCATAGTCGTCTCCCATGCCGTCGCCTGGCCGGGCGATGCGCGAGTACCACGTGTGGATCTCGAGATCGGCGATCTGGGCGAGCCAGACGAGGGTAGCCAGGTTGTTGCATACCATGTAGTCGCCCGATTCGCCACGGTGTCCCGAGAAGATGCGGATGCTCTCGACGTAGGGCGGCAACGTGCCCTCCCAGTGCTTCTGGTAGAAGTGGGCGTCCTTGTGACCGTTGGGAAACCGCGTAAGCGTGAGCGGACGATCGCGTAGGTGTCGCAACATCGCCACATGGTTGCGGAGGCAGTAGCGTACGTACTCGCGTTTGGTGAACGCCCGCTCGCCTTCATCCTCGGTCCACAGGGGTTTGTCGAGGTTGGTGAACTTGACCGGATATCCGCCGACCACCAGAGTGATGTCGGGGCGGCAAGTCTCAACCTCGGCGATCAGCGCCGAAAGGTCGTCTGCCGGTGCGGGTTCTGGTTCGCGGGGCGCGGCGGGCACGGTGGTCTTGTCCGGTCGCATGCGCAAGAACACCGGAGCGCGTAGGTGGCCGACCTCGGTGTAGCTGTCGAACTTCACCTCCACCCACAGCTCGGGCCGCAACCAAACGACCTGCGGCTCCTTCATCTCGGGCACCGCTGGGAAGGGACACTCACGGGCAATCAGGGGGTCGAGCAAGGCCCGCACCTCGACGAGTTGGCCATCGTCGAACCCCGAACCGACGTTTCCCACGTACCGCAGTCCTTCCTCGGTCTGCGTGGCAAGGACCAGCGAGCCGAAGGTTGCCGAACGCCACCCTTGGCCCACGGTGAACCCGCAGACGACGAACTCGTCGCTGAGTTGCCGCTTGATCTTGAGCCAGTCGGCGGATCGCTTGCCTGATTGGTACCGGCTGGACTTGCGCTTGGCGACGATGCCTTCGAACCCCAGTTGGATGCACGCCGCAAGCAAGGTGGGTCCATCGCCTTCCAGGGTCTGGACCAGGAAGACGTCCTTTGGTGGGTCGGCCAACGTGCGTTCCAAGCGGGGCCGCCGCGAGGACCAGGGTTCGCCCCGGTGGTCGCCTTCGGCATCGAACAGCAAGTCGAACGCATAGAACTGGACGGGGAACTGGCGTTCGGCTTGGGCGACGCTGAACTCGTCCTTGAGTTGGAATCGCTTGAGCAACCGCTGGAACGACGCCTGTCCTTGCTCGTCGAGGGCGACAATCTCTCCGTCGAGCACGCACGGGCCGCCCAACGCGGCGAGCCGTTGGCGGAGCACCGGGAACTGACTGGTGATGTCGTTGCCGTTGCGGCTCAAAAGGCGGACGGCATCGGGCGCGACGAGCGCCAACGCACGAAACCCGTCCAGCTTGGGCTCGAACACCCAGTCGGGATTCGTGAAGGCCGCTTCGGCGAGCTGAGCCGTCATGGGCGCGAAGTCTTTGGGCCATGCGACGGGGCTCACTGTCTGGGACCCGCCCTGAAGGTCTTCGATGCTTCGGCCCGACACCACCGAACGGTCGAGGGTCAGCACGTCCAGGGTGTCGTCCGCGTACGCGTCTTTGTGCTTGAGGAGCAACCAGTCCTTGGCGTCCTTCATGCGGACCAGCGCGAACGAGCCGCGCAGTTTCTCGCCGAAGACGGTGAACCCGATCTTGCCGGCATCGAACTCGCGCTGCAGCTCGGCCTCGATGGCGTCCCGGTCGTCCAGGTCCACCGGGTTTTCGTCGGGATAGAACGTGCCGCGATCCCAGACGATCACCTCGCCGCCGCCGTACTCGCCCTTGGGGATGACGCCTTCGAACTCGGCATAGCCGAGCGGGTGGTCCTCGACGAGGACGGCGAAGCGCTTGTCTCCGTACTTCAGGCTTGGACCCTTCGGCACCGCCCACGACTTCAGCACGCCGCCCCATTCGAGCCGCAGATCGTAGTGCAGGTTGCGCGCGGCGTGCTTTTGGACGACGAAGATCGGCCACTTGCCCAGGCTGCGCGAGGGAGCCGAGGTTGGCTCGGGGGTCTTGCCGAAATCGCGTTTCTCGCGGTACTCGTCGAGCACGGAGACTATTGTGACCGCGTCTTGGGCTGTTCCAAGCCATGCCCGAGCGTGGGTGAGCGTTCGCCACGGTGCGGATCGATCAGGGTGGCGTTGTCCTCGTACACCCACGGCGTGTCCCACAGCAGTTTGAGCGCTCGAGTGATCGGCATCGTGTGGAAGCGATCGGGCCACAGCTCGGCCACCTTCCGTTCGATGGTCCTGGCGTGCTTGCCGGCGGCTTGCGGGAACAGATGGTGGGCGACATGCGCGCCAAAGTACTGGTGGAGCGGGTCGAGCCACTTCAACGGACCGGGAAGCGTCACCGAGAGGGAAGTCGCCAGCACGTCGCTCTCATCGGCCAACGGGTTGAGGAAGTGGTTGGTCGCAATGTAGGCGATGACCATGGCGTTCAGGACCAGCAAGGGGACCAGATAGCCCCAGACCAGCACCGGCCACCCGAGCCACGACGAAACTCCGAACCACAACCCGGCCTGGAGAAGCGTCTGCGACAGCATGATCGCCTTGTCCCGGCCGCTTGTCTCTGGGTCCCGCAGGTAAACGATCAGCATCCGCATCGTCTGTTGCGTCATTCGAAACGTGAACGAGCCGAAGATGACGAGGTTGCGGAGCAATGGCGACAGGCGATAGAGGAACTTGAGCACGGGGTTGTGCTTGTAGTCCTCAATGGTGAACAGGTGGTCGGGGTCCACGCCCTTGATCTGCGTGTTGTTGTGGTGGTCCGAGTTGTGCCACTTGCGCCAGAGCAAGGGGCTGATCCAAAGCGGACTGAAGCCCCAGCCAGCCAGCAGATCGCGCAGCCAGAGCTTTCGCACCGTGCCACCGTGGGCGATGTCGTGCGCAACGAAGCCCATGCAACCCATCGAGTGACCGATGGCCAGCGCCGCAAACGGGGCCCAAACGATCGAATAGCGAGTCGCTAGCAGCCAGTACAACCCGGCGATGAGGGCCGTGTGGACGGGCAGCCACAAGAGGCTGGCCCACTCCGGTTGGAACACGCTGGCGGGCAACGCGCGCTTCAGTTCCTTGCGGTAGTTGGGCACGGTCTTGGATGAAGTGGGCAGGGACATGGCCTCTAAGCGTTTCTGCAGATTGTATCGCGGTCCCAATGTGTACGCCACCCCGGGCGGTCGGGTGGCGACCGAGGCCCAAAGTCCACGGGCACCCAAATCAGGTGTCGGCCCTGGAGTGCGTATCCGTGAGGAATTCCCATCGACATGCGCCGCCCCTTCGACCCAATCGCAATCGGCAGACGTCTAATGGGACATGCCCTTGAACCGTTCGCTTGCGATCGCTCTTGTCGGAGTTGCGGCCCTCTCGTCCGCCCAGCTTCAACTGACGACCTTTGCTTCCGGCTTCAGCAACCCCATCGCGATCATCGCCGATCCCGATTCGGCCAGTCGGTTCTTTGTGGTGCAGCAACGTGGCCTGATCCGCATCGTTGAGAACGGTTCGGTGTTGCCAAGCAACTTTCTCGATGTCTCGACGCTGATATCGACCGGAGGCGAGCGGGGCCTCTTGGGTATGGCATTCGACCCCGCGCACGCCACCAACCGCTACTTCTATCTCAACTTCACCGAGGTGAACACGGGAGCGACACGGATCGTGCGGTACACGCGCACCAACGCCACCACGGCGAACGCTGCTTCAAGGTTCGACATGCTACGCATCGTTCAGCCGTTTACGAACCACAACGGCGGTACCATCGCGTTTGGCGACGACGGGTTCTTGTACATCGGCATGGGCGATGGCGGAAGCGCCAACGACCCCAACAATGCGGCGCAAACGGCGACGAGTCTGCTCGGCAAGATGCTTCGGATCGACGTGAACGGCGACGACTTTCCGTCCGACAGCGCGCGCAATTACCGCATCCCGACCACCAACCCATTCTTGGACGGCGTCCCGGTGACCGCGAATGGCGAGATTTGGGCCTTCGGCGTCAGGAATCCGTGGAAGTGGTCGTTCGATCGCAAAGCTCACGGCGGTCTCGGCGCGATGCTGATGGGGGACGTGGGGCAGAATCAGTGGGAGGAAGTGAACTACGAACCCTTCGGCGCCGGCGGACGCAACTACGGATGGCGGATGCGGGAGGGTGCCCACTCGACTGGCATGACGGGCAGCGCCTACACACCCTGGGTGGATCCCATCGTCGAGTACAGCCACGCGGTAGGAGGTTCGATCACGGGGGGCTTCCTGTATCGCGGAAATGCCTTGGGGCCGGATTTCTATGGCCGATACTTCTTTGCCGACTACATCTCGGGGCGGGTTTGGTCCGTGTTCGTCGACGTTGATCCCGTGACGGGCGAGGGCAGCGCGAGCGATCTGCGGGAACACACGTCTGACCTGACGACCGGTTCCAGCGTGGGCAACGTGAGTTCGTTCGGCGCGGATCGCAACGGAGAATTGTTCATTGTCACCTACGCAGGCACGATCTATCGCCTTGCACCCGAAGGCGATCTGGGCAACGAACTGACCGCGATGGTCATGTTCGGCAACAACTCCAACCGTGCGATCCGCGACCGGTTCGTGCTGGATATCCGGGCCCAGGGTTCTACTGCGCCGCTCCATCGCTACACGATGTCCATGGACGAGATGGACGCGTTCCGCTGCCCAGTGCCGGCGCGGCCGATCGACGTTTCGATCAAGCCCGGTTCGTTCCTTCGCCGGACGGTGACGCTGAATGCGACGAATGGCGACGTGCACGGGATGTTCGAGATGGTGAATGGGGATGTGAACGGAGACAACACGATCAACATCAGCGACTTCTTGGCCTTGCGTCGGGACTTCGGAACGTCGGCAGGCGGACCGGCCGATCTGAACGGCGACGGCAGTGTGAACGTTGCGGACTTCCTCATCCTTCGGTCGAATTTCGGGCGCACGGGCGACAACTGATCGCTTAGCCGAGGGCGAGGCCGATCATGTGGACGATCCACGCGCCGAGGTAGGCGAGCGTCGTCATATATGCGAACATGAACGCAGGCCATTTCCATGAGTTCGTCTCGCGCTTGACGGCAGCGAGCGTTGCCATGCATTGGCAACACAGAGCGAAGAACACCATCAGGCCAACAGCGGTGTAGGGAGTGACCAACTTGGATCCATCCGGCCATGTTGCCTGCTGGATCGCTTGGCGAAGGTCGCCGGACTCTTCGTCCGCCTCGCCGCCCAAGCCGAAAAGGATGCCCAGCGACGGGACGACGACTTCGCGGGCAGGAAACGCGGCCAGAATGCCGGTCGAGATGCGCCAATCGAAGCCGATCGGAGCGAACACCGGCTCGATGGCTCGGCCGAACCGACCAAGATACGAATGGCGAAGCAACTCGCTTTGCACGTGCTGGGCTCTTGCGGCGTCGAGTTCCTCGTCGGTGGCCTTCGAGTGGGCCGCGGTGTCGAAGGACGCCTCATAGCGCGCAAGGTCCGCCTCGCTGCGAGGGAAGTAGCTCAGGGCCCAGATGACCAGCGACATGGCCACGATGATCGTTCCCGCGGTTTTGAGGAACAGTTTGCCCCGGAAGTACATGGCGAGCCAGACATCGCGCCACTTGGGCAACTGGTACGGGGGCAACTCCAGAACGAAGGGCAGGCGCGTCCCCCGAAGCACCTTGCGATTCAGGACGAACACGACCGGAATCGCGACCAGCAACCCCAGGAAGTGCATGGCAAACAGGGTGAAGCCAGCCCAAAAGGCACCAAACTGCGGTTCGATAAAGGCTCCGATCAAGAGAACGTAAACGGGCAGCCGTGCGCTGCAACTCATCAAAGGAGCGATGAGGATCGTCGCGAGCCTGGCTTTGGGATCGGGCATCACGCGCGCCGCCATGACTCCCGGAATCGCGCAAGCAAAGCTGGAGAGCAGCGGGATGAACGCCCGGCCGTTGAGTCCGGCCCAACCGAGGAGACGGTCCATGAGGAACGCCGCTCGTGCCAGATAACCCGATCCCTCCAACACTGAAATGAAGAAAAAAAGGATCAGAATCTGGGGCAAGAACACGACGACG
The DNA here is from genome assembly GCA_039811705.1 of Fimbriimonadaceae bacterium. Classification (GTDB taxonomy): domain Bacteria; phylum Armatimonadota; class Fimbriimonadia; order Fimbriimonadales; family Fimbriimonadaceae; genus UBA2387. The sequence continues at coordinate 36,819 of JBDHZD010000011.1, forward strand.
CCGCCCACGCCGGCGATCAGGCCGTCGACGACAAGGGATTCCAGCACGGGATGCGAAGCGACAAGGGGTTGGACCCGTTCACCCAGCCACGCAAACGCGCCTTCGATCAGTTCCATCAAAGGACCGGCGAACGTGTAGATGGACTGGAACACCACGTACATGACGCCCACAAACGCCGCCAGACCGAGCACGCGATGAGTCAACACGGCGTCGATGCGGTCGGTGCGCGACGGGAGGGCCGTTCCGTGGCTGATGACAGCCTTGGTCACCATGCCAGCCCAGGCATAGCGCTTTTCCAGATCGAACGACGGGCCGATTTCCGGCAAATGCGCGACATCTTCCCGTGCGGAGGCGACGTAGGCCAGAATCTCTGGGAGGTCCTTCAGGCTGGCCACGAGGGGGGATTCGGGGTTGAGAAGCGCGTGCCGCACCTCGGCTCGAGAGACGTCCAGACCGATGCGGGCAAGGCGCTCCGAAAGAGCGGCAACTTTGGTCTCCAACTCGATCGGGAACCCAAACTCGCAACTCGCCGCCCGAGGCTGCTCCAGATTGCGGGCGAGTGCTTCTCGAAGCTCGGCCAGACCATGCCGCTTGTGGCCGATCACCTCGACGACTTCGACGCCCAACAACTGAGCCAGCCGCGCCGTGTCCAGGCGCGACCCTCTGCGCTCGAGCAAATCGCCCATCGTCACCGCCACGACCATGGGAAGGCCCTGATCCGCCAATTGGCTGAAGAAGAAGAGATTTCGCTCCAAATGGAGGGCGTCCAGCACGCACAGCAACAAGTCCGGGTGCTCGGTTTTGCCCTGGATGACCTCTGCAGCGACGCGCTCGTCCTCCGAGTTTGCCGCAAGGCTATAGAGACCTGGGACGTCCACCAACTCGGCCACCGTATGGCCCAATTGGATGGGTGCGGAACACCGCTCGACGGTCACCCCGGGATAGTTGCCGACCTTCTGGTTGCTCCCGGTGAGGGCGTTGAACAGGGATGTCTTGCCGCAGTTGGGATTGCCGACCACTGCGATGAGCGGCTGCTTCGACGGTGCAGGTTCGGCGGTCGGCGGGGGCGACGGGCTCAGGATGCTACTCCAGGATTTCGATCTCGAAGTCGAGCATCTCTTTTCGCCGGACGCACAGCCTGACACCTCGAACGAGGATTTCGATGGGATCGCCCAGCGGCGCGACCTTCGTCACCTTGAACTCGACTCCCTGAGTCAGACCCAACTCCTGCATCCGCAACCCGTGCGGGCAATCCGAGCAAGCTTTGAGGACGCGCGCGTTCATGCCGGCCCGCAGGTCCCAAAACGTCTTCGTCGAGTTGAGCGGAATGCTGTCCATGTCGTTCGCGCCTGTGCGTACTGTACCGATCCGGCCACCAGGGACGCCACGTTCAATGATGACATCTTTTTCAAGATTGGTTCAAACGACAGGACGTTCGTCAGCCCTTGACCGCACCCGCGAGCATGGTTTCATGGATTTTCTCGCGGAAGAAGCTGTAGACCACGAGGACCGGCAGCATGACGATCACCAAGCCAGCGAACAGCGCACCCCAGTCGGACTGGTACTGCTGTGTCATGGTGAGGCGTGCAATGCCGACCGGAAGCGTTTGGTTGGCCTCGCTTGGAAGAAGCACGAGGGCAAGGCCGTACTCGTTCCAGAGGCCGATCGCGTCGAAGATGCCGACGACGATGAGGCCCGGGCGAGCAAGCGGGAGCATGACTTTCCAGAACGTGGTGGCGTGTCCGCAGCCGTCGAGCATCGCGGCCTCGGCGAGCTCGTCAGGCAGGTTCACGAAGAACCCGACCAGCACGAACACCGTGAACGAAAGCGAATAGGCGATGTAAACGATGATCAGTCCGTACACCGTATCGAGCATCCGCAGGTCGCGCATCAGCAGGAACAGCGGGACGATCACGAGGAAGTGCGGGAACATCATCCCGCCGAGAAAGGTGGCGAGAAGGGCCTTCGCGCCCCTGAACGCATACTTGGCCAGGACATAGGCCGCCATGGCACCGATCGGCAACAGGACGATCAGCGTTCCCACCGTGACCATCAGACTGTTCAGGAACGCGCGCCCGATGCCCGCCTCGCCCCAAGCGCGCCCATAGTTGTCGAAGCGCAAGACGGAAGGCAGGGCCCATGGTTGGCCCAGAATCTCCGACCCCGGCTTGACCGAGGACATCAAAGCCCACAACAAGGGCAATAACACCGATAGGGTGAAGGCAAGCAGGAATGCCGCGCTCAGGAACCGCTTCAAGCCCTTGCCTCCACCGGGTTGCGCCGGAACAGGAACAAGATGAGCAAGCTCAGGCCCATGACCACCACGAAGTTTCCGACGGCGAGAGCCGTGGCATAGCCGAAGTTGGAGTTCACGAACGCCTGCTCGTAGAGGTAGGTCAACATGACCTCGCTGCGCCGATCGGGTCCGCCCCGTGTCATGAGATAGACCAGAGCGAACGTGTTCATCACGTTGATGACGAGGTACGTGACGGCCACACGCTTGACGGACCAAAGCAGGTGCCACGTGATGTGGCAGAAACGGTGCCAACCCTTCGATCCGTCGAGCTCAGCCGCCTCGTTCACCTCTTGAGGGATGCCTTCGAGCCCCGCGGCAAACAGCATAATGTAGAAGCCGACCGCGTACCAAACGAAGGCGACAGCCACCGACGGGAGCGCCCATGCCGATTCGCCCAACCACGTCCGTGTCAGCGCATCCAAACCGAGTGCTCGAAGGCCTGCGTTGAACAGGCCCTGCGGGTTGAAAATGAACTGCCACATGACCGCGACCACGACCATGGACACGACCTGCGGGAACAAGTAGATCGAGCGCAGGAACTTCTGAACGGGTCCCTGTCCGCGCACCACGTGGGCGACCATGAGCGCCAGAGCGATGATCACGACCCCGGCTTCGGCGAGAAGGAGCAGGTTGTTCTTCAGGGCCGTGGCGAACGCCTGGTCTTCCCAGAGTTGCCGGTAATTGTCGCCGCCGACGGGCGTCATCCGCGCCGAAAGACCGCGCCATCGAAACGTCGAAAACTGGAAGGCTTGAACCAGCGGCCAAAGGACGAACGCGGCATAGAACAGCACCGCAGGCGCCAGAAACGAAATGATGAACGCCGTCCGTCCGCGACCACGCATCGGTCTCGCGTTCCTTAGAGCGACATCTCGTACTTGACGAGGTTCTTGTTCTGCCGCGCCTTCTCGGCGGCGGACTCACAACGATCCACAAACTGCTGGGGCGTGATTTCACCGTTCAGCATGCTCGTGATGCCGCCTTCAAACTCCTTCCACATCTCGGGATACCACTGGCGAACGAGGTTGGCATAGACGACTTTCGCGTTGCGCACCGTTTCGGCGGGCTTTTGGAGGACGCGCGGCAGTTCCACTTGGTCGCTTCCCTTGATCGTCATCAGCGTGCCCTTCGTGCGGACGAACTCCTTGGCCTTCTCAAGGGACGTCATGTGCTTGTAGAGCGCCACAGCGGCGTTCGGGTTCTTCGCCGCCGCGGGGACCATCCAGGGCTCTACACCAATCAATAAGGCCGTCGGGTCGCCCGATCCCTCGGAGAAGGGAACCGGCATGTACTGAACCGAGGCGCCTGGAGGCATGACCTCCTTCATCTCCGATTCGATCCACGAACCGCACGGGACCATGGCGGCCTTGCCGTTGAGGAACTGGGTCTGGCTTTCGGTATGGCTCATGCCTGTGGAACCAGCCAGGAAGAACCCCTTCTTGTTCAGTTCGTCGATCATCTGAGCGGCCTTGAGGAACGCCGGGGAGTTCCACGCGCCGGGCTTCAGGTTCTGGGCGTCCACGATGGCTTGGATGCCGCCGATGCCCTGCGCCCAGGGAAAGAGCATGCCTTCGATCATGTAGTAGGGGTACTGGCCCTGGAACGCCATCGGTGCGACCCCCACGGCCTTCATTTTCTCGCCCAGGACCAGCAACTCGCTGAAGGTTGTCGGGGGCGTCCATCCATTCTTCTCGAAGACAGCCGGGTCGTACCACCACCCATAGACCATGATGTAGTAGGGCAACATGTAGGTCTTGCCGTCCTTCTGGCACAACTTGAGCATGTTCGGGTCGAACGTGTCGCGCCATGTGCCGTCGCCGACTTTTGTGTCAAGAGCCGCATCGAGCGGAAGCAATTGATCCTCTGCGACAAGCGCCCAGTGGTCCATGCCCCAGCCTGGGAACATCAGGTCCGGCGGGTTGCCGGCGACCATACGTGGACGAATCTGCTCCCAGACACGCGGGTTGCCCGAGACCTTGATTTTCAGGTCCGGATGGAGTTCCTGAAACTCGGCGGCCGCCTTCTGGAACATGTCGATTCCATACCCGCCCTCGAAGGCCATCACTTCCAGGTCGCCCTTCAGTTCGCCTTCTCCCGTGGGTGCCTCGCTGGCCGTGGCGCTGGATGAAGATGGTCCCCCGCATCCCGCGAGGATGGCGACGGCGAGCGCAGTGGCAAGGAGGAGCGTCTTGTTCATCTTGAATCGGTCCGCGATGGATTGGCGTGGAGTTCGCCGCGTGGCCCGGGAATCCTTCCCGAAGGCTGATTTACACGAGTGTACCAAGGCTCAAAAGAAGAACGGACGGCTGCTCGCGCAGTCCGTCCGTTGTCTTCACTCGCTCGTACCGAGAGTCTAAAGATCGTATCGCTTGGGGCCGCCGGTGTCGTCGTTGCCCTGGCTGATTCGCTTGACGAACGCGACCAACTCCATCGGGTTGAACGGCTTGGTCAGGTACATGTCGGCGCCGTAGTGATAGCCCTCGAACACGTCCTTGTCTTGCGCCTTGGCGGTCAGCATGATGACGGGGAGGTTCTGGGTTTCGGGCTCCCGTCGCAACGTCTTGAGGACCTCGAAGCCGTCCAGGTAGGGCATCATCACGTCGAGGACGACCAGGTTGGGGCGTTCAGAGCGGATCTTCTCCAACCCTTCCTTTCCGTCGAAAGCCGTGATGACTTGGTAGCCTTGCCGCTCCAAATTGACTTGGATCAGGCGTACGATATGTCGTTCGTCGTCGCAAACAAGAACTTTGAGAGCCATGCGGTTGTTTCCACAGCCTCCGAGGAGAGCCAGCGAGATGCTACCTCAACAGCGGGGTCATGTCAACGGACGCGGGCCGAGGTTTCGTCGCGACGATGTGGTGGACGTGCCAATGCTTGGGCTCACCGAGGACCGTCGCGGCATCCTTTTCGACTTCGTCCCAGAGCTGGAGTTCAAAGCCGTGAAACAACGCTTCCACTTCGTCGCGGGTATGGCACGCACATCCGCCGGCGACCCAAGTGTCGTTCGGCCCGAGGAGTTGCCCTACAAAGGCGCCACCAGGCTCGATCGCCTCCAGCAGGTTTCGGATGAAAGGATCCAGCAGGGGCTTTTCAAGGAAGAAGAGGCTGAGGATCGAAACCGCCGCCCTGCACTTTGGAGGGTCGAACGTCTCGAATCGCGCGTCGATGATGGCGATCCTGGGGTCTTGGCAGCACCGGGCGCGAAGCCGATCGAGACCCTCGGGGTCGGGCTCAACGGCGAGGACTTGGTAGCCGAGATCGGCCAAAAACAGCGCGGCCTTGCCCGTTCCCGCACCTAAGTCGAGGGCCAGGCCACCGCCGGTCAACCAGGGCCGCGCACTCTCCAGAATCGGGTGGAGGGGTTTGGGGTCGGTCGCATCGTAGTAGGGTCCGAATCCAGTCGAAGCCGCAGGGTGCATGGCCCCAATCTAGCACTTGTCGAACTCGGCCAGAACGGCGGCCTCTCGCTCGGGAGACAGGCCGACCTTCGGCGTCTGGTTTTCGCGTCCGCGAAACTCGGCCAACGCATCTCTGGCGCTCTCGGCGAGGGGGCGGAACGCAAGTCCGTGCCGCACGGCTTTGGCCACGGAAAAGGCGGCCATACCGTCTTCTGCACCCGAGTAGCCCAGAACGAGCGGCAGGTCCGACCAAGGTTCCACATTGTGACGCTCCAGGATATCGACAGGGATCCACTCGATGGAGGCTTCAGAGCCGACAGCGCCGCGCACGGCGCCGAGAAACCGCTCGAGATCCATCGGAGCATCGGGGCCGGTGGCGTTGTAGACTCCCGAACGTCCCTGGTGGAGGCAGTCCAGACAAAACTGCCCCAAGTCTCGAACATCGATGGCCTGCACGGGCTGGTCCTTCCGGTCTGGGGCAACGACGCGCCCGCCGCGAGCGAACCGAAGAGGCCAATAGGTGAAACGGTCGGAGTAGTCTCCCGGACCGACGATCAGTCCGGGGCGCACGACGAGCCCACCGTCACCGAACGCGTCCAGGACCAGGTTCTCGCAGAAGGCTTTCAGGCCTCCGTAGTCTTCGATCCGGAACGTTTCGGTCCATGGGTCATCGGCGGTGTGCGTGGGACCGTTCTCGTCCAGTCCGCGCACGGCACCCGCATCGATGGCGGATAGGGAAGAGATGAAGAGGTAGCGGCCTGCGCGGCCCTTCAGGGCGTCGATGGAGCGACGCACGGAGCAGGGAAGGTAGCCGCACGTGTCGACCACAGCGTCCCATGTGCCCTCAAGGCGACCGAGATCAGAGTCCCTGTTCCCGAAGACCTCGCGTGTCCCGCGCAACCGGACGGGCGTGTTGCCGCGGTGAAACAAGGTGACCTCGTCGCCACGAGCGAGAGCCAGTTGGACGATGGTGTGCCCGACCCACCGCGTGCCGCCGATGAAGAGGATGCGCATGGACCATCCTACCGTCGGCGTCGCGACCGCGGTTCCCGAACCCGATCTGGCGCGTCGGCGCAAGTTTGGTACAATCCGGAGCGTTGCAAGGCAGGTCCCAACGCCGTGACCGTACGCCGCGATGCTCCCGAACATCACGGGCAGGAAGGCTAACACCAGTGCCAAAGGAAGCTGTCAAGACCCCCACCGAATCTCCCGCCGATCTCGAGAAGTTTCTCCGCGACATGCTGTTCATCCGCCACTTCGAGCGGTTCTGCGAGCGTGCGTACCGCCAAGGGAAGGCGGGGGGCTACCTCCACGTTTACATCGGCATGGAAGCCCTTGCCGTCGGCTGGTTGACCCAGATCCGACAGGGCTACGACTACGTGATCACGGCCTACCGCGATCACGCCCACGCTTTGTTGCTTGGTTCGGATCCTGTGGCGTGCATGGCCGAGATCATGGGCCGCCGTGGAGGACTAAGTCGTGGCAAAGGCGGGTCGATGCACCTGTACGACATTCCCAAGGGCTTCTTCGGCGGCTGGGGCATCGTGGGTGGCCACACGCCGCTCGGGGCCGGGCTGGCGTTTGCCTCCAAGTATCGGGGCGAGGACCGCGTGACGCTCAACTTTCTGGGCGACGGTGCGGCGAACGCGGGCGTGTTCTTCGAATCCTTGAACATGGCGGCGCTCTACGACGTGCCATGTATCTTCATCATCGAAAACAACGAGTTCGCGATGGGAACACGGCTCGAATACCATGCCGCGGACACCGAACTGCACAAGCGAGGCTATCCGTTCGGCATGAAACACGAGCGGCTCGATGGCATGGACCTGTTGCAGGTTCGACAGGACGCCAAGCGCATCATCGATTGGGTCCGCGAGAACCAGAAGCCGTACCTCGTCGAGGTGATGACGTACCGATTTGTGGGGCACGGTGCGGCGGACAACGACCAGACGCTGTACCGCACGAAGGATGAGGTCGAATCCGCGCGGCAGCGCGACCCCATCGCGCTCCTGATGGACTACATGACATCGAACAACCTGATGACCCGCGAAAAGATCGAGGCCATCGACGCGGAGACCGAAGCCGAAGCCGAGAGGGTGTACGAAGAGGCTGATGCGTCGCCTCATCCCGACCCCAGCGAGGTGTACGACCATGTCTATTCGGATATGACTCCGGAGGTGGGCCACTAATGTCGACCATCGAGATGACCTACCGCGACGCCGTCCGCCAGGCGATGGTGGAGGAGATGGACGCGAACCCGGACGTGTTCCTCATGGGCGAGGACATCGGCCGTTACCGTGGGACATTCCGTGTGACCGAAGGCCTGTACGACAAGTACGGCGTCGAGAAGAACGACTTCATCGTGCCGGGCATCGCGCGGCGTGTGGTGGACACGCCGATCGTCGAGCCTGGCATCGTCGGGTTCGCCATCGGCGCGGCCATGGTGGGCTTGAGGCCCATCGTCGAGATGATGACCATGTCGTTCTCGATTCTGGCCCTCGACCAAATCATCAACCACGCCGCCAAGATCCACTACATGACGGCTGGTCAAGCCAAGGTGCCGCTCGTGGTGCGAGGCCCAGGAGGTGCGGCGAACCAATTGAGCGCGCAGCATAGCCACTCGCTGGAGGGCTGGTACGCCCACGTTCCCGGCCTCAAGGTGGTCGCTCCTGCGACGCCCGCTTGTGCGAAAGGTCTGCTTCGGACCGCCATCCGGGACGACAACCCGGTCATCTTCACGGAGAACCCCGGACTTTACGGCATCAAGGGCGACGTGCCTGAGGATCGCGAGTTCTCGATTCCGTTTGGGAAAGCTCGCATCGCTCGACAAGGCACTGACCTGTCGCTGATCGCTTACAGCCGAATGGTGCACGTGTGTCTAGCTGCCGCCGAGCAGCTGGCGGAGCGCGGGATCAGCGCTGAAGTCGTGGATGTACGCTCGCTCTTGCCGCTGGACACCGAGACGATCTTCGCGTCGGTCGCCAAGACCCATCGGGCCGTGGTGGTCTATGAGGACTGGAAGAACGGCGGTTATGGCGCGGAGATCGCGGCACGCATCGCCGAGGAGTGCTTCGACGATCTCGACGCACCGGTGGGGCGTGTCGGTGGTCTAAACGTACCGATGCCGTATTCGCGCGTTCTGGAACTCGAGTGCATCCCGAACGCCGACGACGTGTTGGCGGCAGTCAACAAGATCGCGTAGCTTCGCTTCGGGTTGGTTCCAAGGCCTTTCCAACCCGAGATTCTCCGGGATTCGATCCAAAAACGTCATAATCATGATTATCAGAAATTGAATTGCGGATTGCGTGTGTGTGCCCTGTCGTGCCGATCGACTGCTAGCCAGAGTTCCTTAGGCGCGTTTCGGTGCAAGTACAATCCGCAACGATGACGACACAGAGTCTCCGAGGTTGGCCCGCGTTCCGGGTCTATCTGGAGATGATCAAGTTCGAGCACTCGATCTTCGCCCTCCCGTTCGCCATGCTGGGGATGCTGTGGGCGGCCGACGGGTGGCCGGGGTGGCGTACGTTCGGGCTCATTTTGGTCGCTATGGTGAGTTGCCGCAGCGCCGCCATGGCGTTCAACCGCATCCTCGACCGCGACATCGACGCCAAGAACCCGCGCACCAAGATGCGCGCGATCCCCGCCGGCTTGCTCCAACTGCGTCAGGTCAACCTGTTCTTCTATGGCTCGTGCGCGATCTTCGTGGCAGCGGCGGCGCTGCTCAACCCGCTTGCCTTGGCGCTCAGCCCGGTGGCCCTGCTGTTCACGTTGGGCTACAGCGCCACGAAACGGTTCACGCCCCTGTGCCACTTCGTGCTCGGGTTTAGTCTTGGCATCGCTCCGGCAGCGGCATGGATCGCCACCACCGGTGCCCTGCATCCCGCGATTCTGCCCGTGACGTTCGGCGTCATGATGTGGACCGCCGGGTTCGACATCATCTACGCCCTTCAGGACGAGGAGTTCGATCGGACCGAAGGGTTGCGTTCGTTGCCCGAGACACTTGGCAAGGGCCGTGCGCTCGGCGTCAGCAGGCTGTGCCACGTTAGCGCGGTCGCCCTTCTAGCGGTGGCCGGCATGATTGCGGGCGCCGGGCTGATCTACTTCTTGGGCATCGCCGTTGCGGCGGGCCTACTCTTGTACGAACAGTCGCTGGTCAAACCCGACGACCTGAGCCGCGTCAATTTGGCGTTCTTCACGCTCAACGGGTTCGTATCGATTCTGGTCTTTCTGTTCGCTTGGGGAGACTGGTACGTAGCGAACGTGATAGGGGTGGTCGGTTTCGATATCGACTTCGGGTTCGCGTTCGCGTTCTGAGGAGCCATGGCACCCATCGGCATCGTCGTGACGACGTTCAACACCTCGCGGTACCTTGCCGAAACAATTCAGAGCGTCTTGGCGCAGACTTTGACCGATTGGGCCTTGGTGGTCGTCGATGACGGTTCTCAGGATGGAAGCGCCGATCTGGCCGAGCGATTGCTCCGAGCGGAGAGCCGAGCCCGCGTTGTCCGTACGACGAATCAGGGGGTCGCCCATGCTCGCAACCGGGGGGTCGCCGAGCTCCCAGCAGAGCTTCGGGGACTAGCGGTTCTCGATTCTGACGACGTGTGGGAGCCCGAAGCGCTCCAAACTCTTTCTCAAGCACTGGAGGCTTCGTCCGAGGCGTGTGTTGCCGTCGCTGGTTGGGCCAGGTACATCGGTCCCGAGGGTGCCTTCGTGACGGACCCGAACGACCCGCTTCTGGCCATCAGCGCACGCGACGGATGGAGGCGGCCAGATGACCCGAGAACCTGGGCGATGGAGCGATCGCGCTTGGGAACCGATGGCCGGGTCCAGCCACTTCCCTTTCCCGAGCCCACCGATCTGGCTTCGCTGCTGGCGGACAACCGGATCGTGTCTCCGGGCGTGGCCTTGTTGCGCGCTGAGCCATTCCGGTCGGTCGGCGGGTTTCGGCAGGTGGCCAGCCCTCGCGAGGACTGGGACCTGTGGATTCGTTTGGCTCCCTGCGGGCACATCCAGCCGGTCGATGTCCAGGTGTTGCGCTACAGGGTCCACGGGGCGAATGCCTCCCTGAACATGCACAGCTCCCGCCTGGCTCAGAGGGCCATCGAGCAGTTCGTTGAGAATTGGGCGTGGTTGCGCTCAAACGATCCCGAGCTGTTGGCGAGTTGGCGCAAGCATCGTCGAGCCATGGCCCTTGGCGAAGCCCTGCATCGGGGAAGGCTGATCCGTTCGCACCTTGCCCACGGGCGGCTCGCACTCGTCGTCCATCAGTTGGAGCCGTTGCTCTCGGCGATTCGGCACTGGGTAGAGAGTCGCTAGGACGGCGGAATCGAGGCGAGATCGCGGATGCGCCTGCTCAGCGATGACGCCCGCTTCGGATCGGGCATCGCGGCGAGATACTCGGCGACCACGCTCGAGTCCATCTTGAGCATCACCCTTGCCAAGTCCTCTTCCCGCCAGTCTTTGGTGAGTTCGAGCAGTTTGGGTGTCTCGATGGCGTTCCACAACTCGGCCAACTTGCGGTCTCCTCGCGAGTGGTCGGGGGCGACCGCCACAACCTCCGGTTCTTTGGATTTGGCCGGGGGGGTGACGGTCTTTGTTGCGGCAGGCACGGAGGCTGGCGGCGGGGTTGGCAGCTTCACGGGCTGGTCGGACTTCTCGGCAGGCGGCTGACCCCCTTTCTGCTTCGGCATGAAGGGCAGTTCAACCATTCCGGAATAGACGGCGAAGAACCCGCCGCCGCCCAGCAAGGCCAGCGGCAGGACCAGGAAGAGTGCGAACTTGACGGGTCTTTTCACGAGGACCTCTTCGCGTTGTAGGCAGACATGATGCGCTCGACATACGCCTTGGTCTCAGCGATATCGGGAACACCGCCAGCTTCTCGAACACGGCCCGGACCGGCGTTGTAGGCGGCCAACGCCGTGGGCAGGTCGCCAAACTCGGCGATCATTTTGCTCAGGTACTTGGCACCGCCCTGAAGATTGCTCATGGGGTCGAAGGGGTTCTCGACCCCGAGTTCCCGGGCCGTTGCGGGCATCAGCTGAGCCAATCCCAAGGCGCCGACCCGCGATCGCGCCATGGGGTTGTAGCCGCTCTCGGCCTCGACGAGGGCATCGAACAAGAAAGGATCGACGCCCGCCTGTTTTGCCGCTGTCGCCGCCATTCCCTTGAGCACGACCGGACTGAACTTGGGTTGAAGACCGATGCCGCCCAGGTCTGGTCGAATCGGCACTGCTCCTGGCCCACCAATGGTTCCCTGCATCGCCGCCGGGCGCGTCGATGACCCACCTACGTTCTTTGCCAAGATGTCTGCAAAGCCAGATTGAGTTGAATGGCCACGCAGACTCTCGATCCGGGCACGGATCTCAGAAACCCGTTGCTGCACGCCCTCGGGACCAAGACGTCGCATTTCCATTACGCAGCCCTCCTAAGCACGGCGAATTCATCCATTTCACGTTGCTCGCGGCGCGTCTCCTCTAGTTGCCAAGATTCCCACGCCTTGTCGCGCAACTTCTCGATGCTCAGGAGGCTTCGCCGGGCTTCCACCCAGCGGGCGAGGGCCTTCTCCTCTTCAAATCGAAGCTGGTCCAAGATCGTATGATGGTGCCGCAGCGACTGGTCGAGCGAGAGCACGCATTGCTCCACGGCTTGACGTTCATCCAGATCTCTGGTTTCCAGCGCCAGCAACCCGAGGCGTCGTTCGTGGACGGCACGAATCTCGCGCTCCTCTTCCGCTGTGGACGCATGGGCGGCTTGGTACGCGCGCTTGGCCTCTTCCTCGAGGCTGGCCCGGTAGTCGAGGACGCGTTGAAGTCGAAAGTTGAATTTAGCCATCGGCGAGGCTCCTGAGACGGTCGAGGGTCTCGGTCATCGGGGTCGGATCGGCTTTGTCTTGCCGCAAGAACGTCTGCACCCGCTCCCAGTTGCGAATCGCTCGGTCGGCCAGCGGCTTCGCGCCCTCTTTGTATGCCCCGATCGAGACGAGGTCTTCCACGTCGGCGTAGGCCGCCATCTGGGCGCGGAGGTCCCGCGCCCAGCCAACGTGGTCGCTATCGGTGACCATGGGCATGACGCGGCTCAGGCTCTCGAGACAATCAATGGGGGGATAGTGGCCGCGGCTGGTCAACTTGCGGCTCAGCACGATGTGGCCGTCCAAGATGGATCTTGCGGCGTCGGCAATGGGCTCGTTGGTGTCGTCACCCTCAACCAACACGGTGTAAAGGGCCGTGACCGCGCCGCGCTCACCCGCTCCGGCCCGTTCCATCAATTTGGGCAAGAGGGCGAAGACGCTGGGCGTGTAGCCCTTGGTGCTTGGTGGTTCTCCGATGGCCAGACCCACTTCCCTTTGAGCCATCGCGAAGCGCGTCACCGAGTCCATCATCAGCATCACGCTGGCACCCTGGTCGCGGAAATACTCTGCAATCGCTGTGGCGGTGAACGCGGCTTTGATACGCACCAGTGCGGGCTGATCGGACGTGGCGCAGACAACGATGCTCCGTTCCAGCCCCTCGTGCCCAAGGTCGTTCTCGATGAACTCGCGCAGTTCCCTTCCCCGCTCGCCGACGAGCGCGATGACGTTCACATCGGCCTTGCCGTAACGGGCGATCATGCCCAGCAGGGTGCTCTTGCCGACACCCGAGCCCGCGAAGATGCCGACGCGTTGGCCCTCGCCGAGAGTCAACAGACCGTCGATGGCTCGAACGCCTGTTGCGAAGGGCGCCTCGATCATCTTGCGCGAGAGCGCGTTGGGCGGCGTGTTGAGAACGGGATAGGTCTCGTGGTGGCCGAGGTCTCCCAGACCGTCCATCGGCTGACCAAGACCATCGAGAACGCGGCCCAACAACGACGGACCCACGGGAACGCGCATACAGTCGCCCGTGGCTTCCACAAGGCAGCCGGCCCGAACGCCCGACAGTTCGCCCAGCGGCATGAGCAGGACCTTCTCGCCCCGAAAGCCCACAACCTCGGCTTCGATGCGCTGTCCGCCGTGCGTGGCGATGAGGCAGACGTCGCCAACACGGGCATTCGGTCCATTGGACTCGATGACCAGTCCGACGACTTGCGTCACCCGTCCATACACGTTCCACAGTCGCGTCGATTCGAGGGTCCGCCTCATGGGCGAGAAGGTCGGGGCCTCGATGGTCAAATTCATCGTCCCTCCAAGGCAGCGCGAGCCAAGTTGGCCAGCTGCAGTTCGATACGAGCGTCGATCACGCCACCATCCGAGTCGATGACGCAACCACCGACGATGCCCTCGTCCTCGACCAACTCGATGTCGCGCAACATGGGAGACAAAGCGAGGAGAGCTTCCTTTCGCTCGCGCAGGATGGGGATGTGAAACGGATTGGCGCGCAAGCGGACCCGAGTCGCGTTCGTTGCCTCGGCCAGCGCGGCCTTCGCGATGGCCAGAACCGTTTCGGGCCTCTGTTCGATTTCCGCCCTCAGGATGCGCGACGCGATCTCCACGGCGAGGCGGCCCAGGCTGATCTCGGCTTGGGCGAACCAGTCGGCCGCACAACGCTGGAGAAGCGCGCTCTCGGCGTTCAGACTCTCGACGTAGCGTGCCTCGGCGGCCCGCTCGTTGGCGTCGATCTCGGCCAAAGCTTGGGCTCGTCCTTGTGCGTATCCATGGTCGAATCCCTCTTGATGGCCCTTGGCGAGGCCCTGTTCGTATCCCTCTTGGAATCCGGTCAGCTTGGCCTCCTGGCGAAGTTCGTCGAGAAGGCGGCTCTCCCGGGTCGCCAAGCCTTTGGTCACTTCCTTGATCGACTGCAAGCCATCGACCAGAGGCGCAACGCGTGCATCGCCGGCGGCAAGGACGCTGGACTTCATGACTCCCGTCCTCGCCTAGACGAGAACATCCTCCTCGCTGCCGCGCGCCACTGTGATTTCGCCCGCTTCTTCCAGTTTGCGGATGATGTTCACGATCCGTTGCTGCGAGTCTTCGACAACCTTGAGCCGGGTCGGACCCATGTACTCCATCTCTTCCTTGAGCATGCCGACCGCGCGCTCCGACATGTTGCGGAAGACCTTTTCCTGAACTTCTTTGGATACGCCCTTGAGCGAGGTGGCCAGATCCTTCATGTCCACTTCCTTGAGGATCGCTTGAATCGCTCGGTCGTCGAGTTGGACGATGTCCTCGAAGACGAACATCATGTTCTTGACGGCTTCGGCGAGTTCGGGATGAGACTCGGCAAGCCCATCAAGGATCACCCGCTCGGTGGAGCGGTCGACCGAATGCAGCATCTCGACCAGCGCCTTCGGCCCGCCGGCTTGCGTCATTTCGCTGGTCACCAGGCTGGCGACCTTCTTCTCTAGCACCTTCTCGATGCGGTTGATGACCTCTGGTGGCGTTTGATCCATCATCGCGACGCGCCCGGCCACTTCGGCACGGAGTTCCGTGGGCAGCTTGGTCAGGATCATCGAAGCGCTCTGGAGCGGCAAATAGGCCAGGATCAATGCGATCGTTTGAGGGTGTTCGTCCTGAATGATTGAAAGCACTTGCGAAGGGTCGGCATTCTTGAGGAAGTCGAACGGGACGACTTTCATGGCTTCGACAATGCGCCCAATGATGTCTTTGGCTTTATCGTTGCCAAACGCCTGTTCGAGCACTTGCCGTGCGGCATCCAATCCACCTTCGGAGAGGATGTCCTGAGCCATGGCCAGCTCGTGGAAGTCCGTGATGACCTGCATCTTCTGGTCTGGGTGGACTTTGCCCAGGCGAGCCATCTCGAGCGAGAGGGCTTCGATGTATTCCTCGGGCAGGTGTTGCATCACCAGAGCCGCCCGCGACGGACCCAGCAACATCAGCAACAGGGCTGCCTTTTGACGATAGGTGAGTTCGGATGCGGCGCGTCTCATCGTACTTCCTCCTTCATCCACGCCTTGACGAGGTTTGCGACCTCCTCAGGCTTGTGTTCGGCAAGGTGATAGATCTGCTGAAGAGGCTTGTTGACTTTCTTCGATCCCAGCTCGAGCGGTTCGATTTCGCTTGCTTCGTCGTATTCGTCAGGATCCCGTCCCTCGAGGCTTGCGAACTCGCTGTTGGCCAGAGCCTGGCCTTCGGCTTGCCCCTGCTCAAGTTGTTCGAGGATCGAAGGGGCGATCGCCGCGGCCGGGTCGATGCCTGGCAATGCTTCGCCAATAGCCGCTGAAGAATCGCCGGCGACTGGGGTGACGGCAACCCGCTTGACCGAGCGTACGACCATGAAGGCCACCAGCAACAGTGCAGCGATGGGCAGAAGCGAGAACATTTGCTGCATCTGGTCGCGTGCAGCGCGCTCCTCGCTCACCTTCGCTGCCTCGGCATTGGCCGTTTGGTCGAACGCGACGAAGTTGACGTTGGCAGTGAACTTGGCGGGATCGTTCAAGGGCCCCAGGAAGCTCTGGACCGTGTTCTGAAGGGTGGTCTGTGCTGCAGGATCCGAAATGCGGCTCGAGTCGGCAAGGACGCTTACGCCCATGGCGACGATCTTGCCAGGCACCGCCTCGCGAACGGTGCGGGTGTAGTCGTGAAGGTACTCGCGGCTTTCCTGCTTGCTGCGGTAATCGGTCCCGTTGTTGCTCGTACCAGGCGCGCCCGGCGTGTTGCTTTCCATGCCAGTGACGCCCGCTGAGTTGGGTCGCTCGCCTGTCAGGTCTTCGGTGATGCTCCGCATCGACACCGGCATCTCGGATGGAGTCCGACGCTCCTCTGTGGTGTTCGATTTGTCGAAGTCCATTTCGACCATGACTTGGACTACGGTCGCCCCTCGTCCGAATGCCGTATCCAGTTGAGCCTGAAGCTCTCGCCGCTTGCGGTCCGCTTCTTCTCTCTGGGCGGCGATCTTCTCGGTCACCATGCCGTTCGAACCGCTGGACGACTGACCGTCGTAGAGCAGACGTCCCTCGGTGGTCGAGACCGTGATGTTCTCCTTCGACAAACCTTGAACCGAGTTGGCGACCATTCCGGCGACCAAACCACCAAGATCTCCCGTCGCGCCGTTCGCACGGCTTTCTCGGATGAGGATGCTGGCGGTCGCCGGCCGGCGTTCCACGGCGAACGGGGAGTCGTCCATGGGCGAGATGCGGACGATGGCTTCATCGACCGAGTCAAGGGTGGCGATCATATCCGCCAAGACGCCTTCGTGGATGGCGTTGATCTTGGTGCCCTCGACTGCGGGCGAATTCATCATGCCAATGTCGGACAGGTCGCGATAGCCAAACTTCTGAATGTCGGGGGCCACGCCGGCAGCGGTGAGCTTGGCCTGGAGCTTGGTGACCTCGGATCGCGGCACGTAGACGGTCCGACTGGCATCGACCTCGTATTTCACGCCTTGCTTGTCGAGTTCGCTCTGCACAGCGGCCAACTGCCCCGGCGCAAGGTCGGCGAACAGGATCGCCAGCTGCGGGCGCGAGGAGAAGAAGAACACGCCTCCCAACAGCATGAGGAGGAAAGCCGACCCGACGATCGACACGGTCTTTTGTGTCTTGTCGGCATCGCGCCACCAGGTTTTCAGACGTTCAACAAAGGGCGTCATAGCGTTGATCCGAAGGTGGAGCGGCTATGACTCGAGGATTCACGGACTAGACCTGCATGCGACTGATTTCTGAGTACGCGTCCAAAACCTTGTTCCGGATTTGCATCGTGAGTTGCATGGCGACAGAGGCCCTCTCCATGGTGATCATCAAGTCGTGATATTCCACCGGGCGTCGACCCGTCATGAAGTCTTCTCCCATCTGCTTGGCGTCGCCTTGCATCGTGGAGACCTCCTTCAGGACGTCCATCAACATGTTGGAGAAGTCTCGGTTCTGTTCGTCGAGGCGTGGTTTGGCGATCTCGGGCTTCGAGACACCTTGCACATTGGGTAGCGAAACAACGTCGAGTCTCATGGCGTTACACTCGTCCGATGCTCAGTGCGCTTTGGACCATGCCTCGCGCAGAGTTGAAAGCAACGATGTTGGCCTCGTAGGCTCGGCTGGCACCCATCATGTTCACCATTTCGACGATGGGCTCGACGTTGCTATAGGTCACGAACCCCTCTTCGTCGGCGAACGGATTGCCGGGGTCCATCTCCCGGCGGAACGGTGCGGCGTCTTCCTCGACCCTTGCGATGCGCACGCCGTCCTGATTGCCTTCCAGAACGACCTTTCGGGCGCGATAGGGATCGACGCCGTTGATGCGCATCGAGTTCGCGTTGGCGATATTGCTCGAAATGATATCCATGCGGAATCGCTCGGCCGCCAATCCCGTCGAGCTTGCCCGCATCGCTCGGTTCAGTGTCATCCTCGTCCTTCCTTGATGGCGTCGCGCAGGCCTCGGAAGTACCGAGAGGTCATCTCGGTCAGTGCCTGATAGCGCAGTTCCGTCTCCGCGATGCCCATCATCTCTTGCTCAAGCACGGCGCTGTTGCCGTCGAGCCGCATGCTGCCCCGGGTCACTTGGACCTCGCCGTCGCGCGAGGGGGAGACCTCCGATCCTGCGTTGATCTCCTGCTCCAGCGCGATGCCGAAGTCGACGTCGCGCCGCTTGTAGCCAGGCGTATTGATGTTGGCCAAGTTGTTGGTCAGCAGGCCGTGGCGCATCGTCGTGCGATCCAGCGCTTTGGCCAGATTCTGGCTGTGCGGACCGAAGAAGGAGTCGAGGATCTTCATGCTCTGCCTGTGTTCTCTGCCCGGCGCAAGAGGGCTCATCAGGGTTATCGGCTCTTGTCACGGACGACTGGAGGGGTTTGGACGCCACCATCCGAAGATGAGCGGGCGGCCAACCTGTTCAGAATTGATCGGTCAAGAACATCCTGGGGACCCAGTCGATTCCCCAGGTCATGAAAAGCAGCTCGAACTGACCATTCTCGACAGGGATGTCCATGTCTCGCGTCACCTCGCGAAGGCCGATCCAATCCACGGTGCCGCTGAGATCAAGGGGAAACCCATCCTTCGACGCGATGATCTCTCTTGTCGAGCCAGAGTCGAGTTTCACATAGCCATTGCCCAAAGCGAAGGCGACTCCCTTGGCCCACGTCCAATACGTCCAGCGGGCGTCGTCGCGGACCAGACGTCGGTTGTCTTCCGACGACCAGCGCCGATAGACGTCCCTCGCCGCACTGGCATTGACCTTCTCAAGAACACCGCCATGGTCTCGCGTCGGGAGCGTTCCCCGAATCACCTCGTCGACCACTTTGAATCCGAGGCGTTGGTAGAGATCGGGCTGGTTCGCAAACAGGCAAGCAGGTCCGACCTGGTCAAGGACGTGTTCGAGCATGCGCTGCGCAAGCCCTTGCCCGCGCCTCTCCGGTTGGATCGCGACGTTGCTGATTCCCGTCACGCCGCCCCGCCCAAACGTCATCTCGAGTGTGGAGACCGAGCCGATGAGTTCGCGGCCATCAAACAACGCCCAACGCTCTCGTCGCGAGAACAAGGGGTCGGAATAGAATGCGAGCGCCGATTGGCCCAAATTCAGCCCGAAGGCCCTGCAGAGCAACGCCAGGTATGCGTCTTCCTCGTCCTTACGGACTTTCCGAACCGCCAGACCCAACAGCCCTCCCATCGGTTGCCGATTCGGTCGAGGCGGTTCGTCGCAAACGCACCATCACCCTGACGCGGTCGCTGCCCTTGATCTGGAGCCCTCCGGGCACGACGAGTTTCACTTGTTGCGACTTGTTTGCCGCCAAGCCCGAGAGATCGATCGGCTCGGTACGGATTGTGTACGCCGACGCTAGGTCGGCGAACTCGCCACGAACGGTCGCCTGGTTCGGGGTGACCTCGTAATCCTGAACTTCGTACCCAAAGGCTGGCGCCCCTCGAAACTCGGGAACGACCAGCAACTGTTTTTCGGGGATGTCGGGCATGATGGTCGGGGCGATCACGACCTCGGGCGGATCGATCCGAACAAAGGGCACCGCTTTGCCGTCCGCATCGAGAGCTTCCAGATCGGCCCGAATGACCTTGCCTTCTTCGACCTCGTTGAGATTGAACACGGCTTGCACCCGCGTCACGCGGGACAGAAACCGCGTTGGCGCCCACAGCTGCACGGTCTCGGGTTGCGTGGTGTACGACGTCAGGAACATGCCCTTTTGGAGGCTGAGGCGTCCACGCGTGGCGATCTCCACGTTCTTGCTGATTTGGACCACAGGTTCCAAGGTCACTTGAACATAGTTGTTGACCAGTTCGATTTTGCGAGCGGAGGCGGGCGCATTCAGCGTCACGGGATAGTTGCGTTGCCCGGGTTCGCCCTCGGTGAGGTCGACGGTCGCGGTGATGCGGTTCCGATCGAGCGCCTTGAGCTGCTCATCGGTGCCTTCGATGATCACGCGCACCGAGTTGGGTCCAGCGGTCCTCACCAGCGAACCCGTCGGCTCGCGATAGAAAAGGGCGACGTCGATCGTCTCCTGCTTGAGGAATTCGGGCTCGGCGTTGATGTACCGCACGGTGAACCACAACAGGACGCTGAGCATCATCGAAATCGCCATCAAGGCGAGATTGTTCTTGAGGTACGCCGTGGTCAAGCCGCTTCGCCTCCCTGTCCGTTCTTGCGGTCTTTGCGCTTCCAGCGGGGTTCCTTTTCGTCGTCCTTCGGCTGGTTGCGAAGACGCTCTTCAAGGAGACGTCTCATCTCGGCGGCGGTGTTCGCACGGTGGTATTCCCCATTCGACGCGATCGTGACGATGCCTCGCTCCTCGCTGACGATCACCGACACACAGTCGAGCGCTTCGGTGACTCCGATGCCTGCGCGGTGTCGCAGATGGAGGCGCGGGTCGATCCGCGGATTGTCGCTGAGCGGGAGACGGCACGCTGCCGCCACCAAGAGGTCGCCTCGGATGACTGCAGCGCCATCGTGCAGCGGATTCGAACCGTAAAAGATCGAGCCCAGCAATTCTCGAGTCACGGGCGCTCCCAGGGGCACTCCGCTCGCAACGATCTCCTGAAGCGACGCGCCCCGTTCGATGACCAGCAGGGCTCCGACGTGCTTCGATGCGAGGTCCATGCTCACAGACACAACGCTCTCGATCGTCGCATCGCTGATGACGCCCGAAGGTCGGACGAGCAATTGGGGAATCAGTCCGATGCGCCCGAAACCTTCAAGCATGGCCCGCAACTCGGGGAGAAGCAGCAAGGCGATGGCGAATGGAGCGACGGGAACCAACTGCTTCATCAGCCAAGCCAGAGTCTGCAAGCCAAAGAACTCGGCTCCCGCCCAGACCACCACGAAGGCGACAACGCCGCCCAAAATCCGCCACGCCCGAGTTCCCCGGATCAGCTTGAGCAGCCGAAACAACAGGAAGGCCACGATCAGGATGTCAACGACATCTCTGACCCATGACGTGCCGGGTGTTCGCTGAAAGAGCAGTTCCAAGGGGTGTCGGGCGAGTGTACTTATTCATTGGACGCCCGCACGGGCCCTTTTGGACCGGCCCGACGACCAATAGCCTCACTTCACACCGGGTGTGACTTCGCGCCACCACACGATCTTGTCGTACCGGCGCACCGGATCTCCGCCCGCGACGGGACCGCCCTCGGGGAACTGAACATATGAGTTGCCCGAGATGCGCAACGTGTTGGCGATGATCGAGCCCGTGATGTACGAGTTTCCCGAGATGTCGACAGCGGCGTCGCCCGTCGAGTTCACTGCGTAGATCAATCCCGGAACTTCCAGTCCAGGAAAGTCGGTGTTGCCCGCGATGCGCAGTTCCGCCCGCTTCGCATAGTAGAGCCTGAAGCGGTCCGTTCTGGCGTTGTTGGTGAAGATGATGGTGGTCTGGAGTCGGTCGGTGCCCATGCCCGTTCCACCCACCCAGATGCGGACGCTCCCGTGACGGTTGTCGACGAGTATCGCCGTCTGTCCGGACGTCACGTCCAACGACTCGAAATAGTAGTCGCCGGGGGGAAAGATCAGGACGTTCTTCTCGAACACGCCGTCGGTCGTCGACGAGTATCTCTTGCCACCCTGAACCTTTGGCTTGTCGCGTCCATTGCCATTGGTCACCGGCATGGTGAACGACTGGTTGGTCAGGGCCACGTCGCTCCACGTGATGCCTGCGTTCTCGGCCCAGGTCAACTCGAAGTTCGGGTCGAGGTAGCGATTGTCGTTGAACCTGAGGATGTTCGCATTGCTGTTGGACACCTTTAGCGTGGCCAGACCGGACGCGAATTGTGACGCCGCGATGGCCTGGACCGATGGCCACCAGTAAGGATCCGGCTCACGATACACATTTGGTCCGCTCAACGTTGGGTTGGATCCGTGGAACACGACCTTGCCCGTGGTGACCGAACTCCCGGTCGAAGATGCCGAGATCGTGCCGTTGGTCCCGATGTCGCCGTTGGTCCCCGATCCAGATCCGTTGAAGGTCAACGAGTCGATGCCGAAGAGTGCGTAATCGGCAAACACGCTTCGCCCCCTGACCCGGGCTTGGATCATCCGACTCACGCCGTGCGCGATGCCCAGACTCTCGATCAGGAGGTCGTTCGGGGGCGCCCAAGCTTTATCGATCTCTTCGGCGTCCTTCACCGAGACGACGTAACGTTCATCTTCCGTCGATACGTCCAGACTCTGACCGAGAAACGCTTGGTGGGCTGCTTGCGCAGTCGGTGGTCCGGTGTTGATCTGTTTCAATTCAGACTGCAACCCCGACTCGGCGACATACACGGCCTTGGAGAATCCGCGCTCCGCCTCGGCGCGGATGCGGTGCGACACCACCAAGCTGCCCGCTCCAGCAAGGAGAGTGCCGCTCACCACAGAGAACACGAGACTCTGCAACAGGGTGCTGCCTCGCACGAGGCGAGATTGTGGGCCTGCTGGAACACGCTCCATATGGCCTTTGTCGCACATTCTGGGGACAGGCTGTGCCCGCAAGATTCGTGGATCGTCGACAACCCCGTGGGATTGCGCCAGCGAACCTGCCATGGTAACCGTTAGAGTTGCTGGAAGCGTTCATGCAACAATCACGGGGATGACGTCCGAATCGGTCCACGCGGCAGAGACGCTGGTTCAGCCATTGGTCTGTACGGACCATGAACCTGCCGCCATCCTGGGCTGGATCGGCGGACTGGAGGCCCCTGCGGGTCGCCGCTTGCTCGCGATGCAGCCTCTCGGGCACGCCGGGTTTCTGGAGCGATTGGAGACCTGGCAAGCGATCGCGGAGACGGCCGACTCGACCGTGATCGCCGACCTGGCTCACGACGACCAGGGACCTTTGCCCGGGGTGGGCGTCGCGTTGCTCGTCGAGCGCCTCAGCGGGGATGTGCGACATGTGCCCTGTGCCGCCTTGTTGCCACGCATCGTTGCCGCCGAGACTCTGCCGGGAGACCAGGTGCTGTTCGTCGGGCATCCAGGCGTCGCACAGGCGGCGGCAGTCTTCCATGAAGAACTGGAGCGCCTTCACCGCTCGCCCGAAGTCGTCGTCGTCTATGGCGGTGTTTCCGCCGAGCGGGAGGTTTCTCTCCATTCGGGGCGCGAGGTCCATGCTGCCCTGGTGCGGTGCGGCTATCGAACCAGAATGCTGGACGTCTCTGAGCTCGTTCATTCCGGGGCCGATCTGAGCAGTCTGACGGGCACGCGGCGACCAGATGTCGCCTTCTTGGCGTGTCACGGGTCTCAGGCCGAGGATGGTTGTCTGCAGGGTTTCTTCGAAGTCCTCGGCATTCCCCACACGGGTTCGGGCGTTCTAGCGAGCGCCATCGCAATGGACAAGGCTCAAACCAAGCGCGTCCTCGCCGACCACGGCCTGCCCGTGCCGCATGGTGTTTGCTTACGACGCGGAGATCTCCTCCCTGAGCCATTCGGAC
>JBDHZD010000012.1:0-59063 GCA_039811705.1 Fimbriimonadaceae bacterium
ATTCGAAGAAGCGCAGGTACAGGGCGCGAAGGTCGCGAGCGGTCATGGGCACGCGAAGGGTACCCCTTGGCCTAGAAGTCCGCTTGGCCCGGAGCCCGGTGGTAGGGGATCACGTCGCGGATGTTCTTCATGCCCGTCACGTACAGCAACAGCCGCTCGAACCCGAGTCCGAAGCCCGCGTGGGGGGCGGAACCGAACCGACGGAGGTCCAGATACCAGCCGTAGTGGTCGGGGTCCATGCCCATCTCGCGGATGCGCGCGCTTAGCACGTCGAGCCGCTCTTCGCGTTGCGAGCCTCCGATGATCTCGCCGATGCGGGGCGCGAGCACGTCCATGGCCCGAACCGTCTTGCCGTCTTCGTTCTGCCTCATGTAGAACGCCTTGATTTGTTTGGGGTAGTCGGTGAGGATCACGGGGCGGCCGACCTTTTTCTCGGTCAGCCAGCGCTCGTGCTCGCTCTGCAGGTCGGCACCCCAGAACACGGGGAACTCGAACGATTCGCCCGACGCTTCGAGCAGCCGGATCGCTTCGGTGTAAGTCATGCGTTCGAAGGGGCTCTCGACCACGTGGCCGAGCGTCGCAAGCAAGTCGGGTTCGATACGCTTATTGAAGAACTCGAGGTCGGCGGCGCAGCGGTCGAGCAGCGTCCCGATGACGTCCTTCAAGAACTCCTCGGCGAGGTTCATGTTGCCGACGATGTCGCAGAACGCCATCTCGGGCTCGATCATCCAGAACTCGGCCAGGTGGCGCGTCGAGTTGCTGTTCTCGGCCCGGAACGTGGGCCCGAACGTGTACACGTTGGTCATCGCCAACGCCAGAGTTTCTGCCTCGAGTTGCCCGCTGACGGTCAGGAACGCGGGCTTGCCGAAAAAGTCGTCGGCGGGATCCGAGACCTTGAGCGCGTACTTGCCGTCCTCGACCGTCAGGTTGGGCGTCACCGCGAACATCGCTCCTGCGCCTTCGGCGTCGCTGGCCGTGATGATCGGCGTATGGATGTAGAGAAACCCGCGCTCTTGGAAGAAACGATGGACGGCATCGCTGGCCGCGTTGCGCACTCGGAACACGGCTCCGAACGTGTTGCCGCGCGCTCGGAAGTGGGCGATCTCGCGCAGGAACTCGAAGCTCGCTCCCTTCTTCTGCATGGGATAGGTCGCCGGGTCGGCCGAGCCAAACACCTCCAACCCGTCGGCGGCCAGTTCCACAGCTTGCCCGGCGGCGGGCGACGCGACCAGTTTGCCGTCGAACCGCACACAAGCGCCCGTCGTGACCTGACGCATGGCGGCCTCGGGGATCATGCCCTCCGTCACGACCACCTGCAAGTCGGCGAAACACGAGCCGTCGTTGATCTGCACGAAGTGGATGCCCTTGCTGTCGCGGCGGGTCTTGACCCAACCGTAGGCGCTGACTTCGGCGCCAGGTTCGCTGGCGAGCAGGTCGCGGAGGTACGTCCTTCGGTAATCCATGGAAGGTTCAAGTGTACCGAGGGGCACACCGACAGGTCGGCAAGAGGAAGGGGGAGCGGGGTCGAGCGGCGCTGCTCAAACCGATTCGGATCATCCTCCAGCGCCGGCTGTGGCGGGAGAATCTCGTCTGCGAGGTTTCGCGCTCGGTCGCGTCTAGCGGCGGGCTAGAGTCCGGGAAGCGTCAGGGGCTTCCGATCCCTCGCGTTCGGCGACCAGGGCTTGATCGGCTTGCTGGATGCGCGCCTTTGTCGCTTCAGCGGCTTGCTGCCGCACCAGCGAATCGGCTGCGAGAAACACCATTGCCAACAGCAGGGCGCCCGCCAACGCGAACCGACGTGTGCGTCGAGGACCTACGCTGACAGGACGACGACGAGCGAACTCGCGTGCCAATTCCTGGGCGACGGCGGTCTGAAACACCGCGTTCGGATCCATACGTTCTCACCTCCTTCGACCGCGAACACGCTGGCCGAACGAGTATGAAACCCGACGCGCAAGAGACGGCCGTGGGACGGTCCCAGCGCCAGACGTGGGCCTTATCGCGCAAACAAACGCTTGGGGTGGGTCTCGTGGGGCCGTTCCGTGTTGGTGTGCCACTTGGGCGTGTTCAACACAACGACGCCCTTCTGCCCCGGCTTGAGCGAGTGGCGCGACAGGGCCAACTCCTTGCGGAGCAACCGCTCGATGTTGCGGACTTCTTTGTGTTGCGCGGGAGTGGCGAGCGTGATGGCACGACCCGAAGCCCCGGCGCGACCCGTGCGGCCGATACGGTGCACATAGTCTTCAGGCTTCTCGGGGATGTCGTAATTGATGACGAGCGAAATGTCCTTGACGTCAATACCGCGGGCGGCGATGTCGGTGGCGATGAGGATGCGGTACCGGCCTGACTTGAACCCATCCAAAGCAGCGCGACGCTGCACCAGAGTTTTGTCGGCATGGATCTCCGTCGCCGAATGACCCAAGCGGTGGACCGCCTTGGCCAGTTTGCGGGCGCCGTGCCGCGTGCGAGTGAACGCCAACACGCTGCCGGGATGCTCCAGCAAGAGCTGCTCCAACATGTTGGCCTTGTTCTCCTGGTGGACGAGCAACAGTTCTTGGACCACGTTCGTGGCAGCAGTGCCGGGCCGCTCGACCTCGACCTCGACCGGATGATTCAAGTAGCGGTCGGCCAGTTCGGCGATTTCGGAAGGCATCGTCGCCGAAAACAGCATGGTCTGCCGATTCTGCGGCAACTTGTCCAAAATGCGTCGGACAGAGGGGGCGAAGCCCATGTCGAGCATCCGATCGGCCTCGTCGAGGACGCAAATCGCTGTCGATTCGAGGCGAACCGTGCGCTGACCGATGTGGTCGATCAGGCGGCCCGGCGTCGCCACCACGATGGAGGGGTTCTTTCGCAGTTGCGCGATCTGCTTGGCCATGTTGGCGCCGCCGATGAGCAGCGCCGTATGCAGGCCAAGGGCGTCGAAGACCTCCTGAATCTGGATGGCCAATTCGCGGGTGGGTGCCAAGACCAACGCGGACTGACCTGCTTTGAGCCGCTCCGCGATGGGCAGTCCGAAGGCCAGCGTCTTGCCGGTTCCCGTCTGAGCGATTCCGATGAGGTCGCGTCCTTCGACGGCGGGACCGATGGCGGCTTGCTGGATGGGAGTGGGGGTGATAAAGCCGAGCCGATCGAGCGTTTCGATGAGCTTCGGCGAAAGCGGCAGCGAGCGAAAGCTCTGCCGTTCGTCGGTGTGAGTCATAAAATGGGGTGGACCGATCCGCAGAACGGCCCTCGTACGCTGATTATGGCCCAAGTCACAAACCGCTGGAGGGACCATTGCCGACGCGCGCTCTGGCCGCGTTGCGGGTCGAAGAGTTCGGCCCAGTGGGGCCATGGTAGACTCCCGGCCCCATGCGGTCCGAAATCCAGGAGCTTTGGCGCTTCCGCGAACTGCTGGTGAGCATGGTGCAGCGGGAGCTCAAAATCCGCTACAAGAACAGCGCGTTCGGCTTTCTGTGGTCGCTCATCGTGCCGCTCGTCACAGTCGTCGTGATGACGCTCGTGTTCAAGTTCTTCCTGCGCAACGGGACCGAGAACTTCAGCGCCTATGTTCTGGCCGCCTACCTCCCCTACATGTTCTTCCAGTTCGCCCTGCTCGACTCGGCGCAGTCGGTGTTGGGCGCGATTCAGTTGGTCAAAAAGATCTATTTTCCGCGTGAAATCCTGCCGTTATCGCTGATCATCGGCAACTTCATCCATTTCGTGCTGGCTTTGGGTGTGTTCTTCCTGTACCTGCTGGCCGTTTGGATCCGCCATCCCGGCATCTCGCCATTTCGAGCCGAGATGCTGTGGCTGCCCGTCCTGCTGGCGATCAACTTCTGTCTTGCCGCCGGGATCGGCCTGTTGTGCGCCGCGCTCAACACGTTCTATGAGGATGTGAAGTACTTCTTGAGCGTCATCTTGTACGTGACGTTCTTCTTGTGTCCCATCATGTACTTCAGCGAGGACGTGTTGTACTCGAAGATGGTGCCAGAGGGACAGCGCGAATTGCTGTACACGATCTACCACCTCAACCCAATCGCCATGCTCTGCACGGCCTACCGGAAGGTGCTCGTCGCGCCGGGTCCGATCAAGCAGGGGGCCGAGACCATCGCACCCATCCCGCTGGATTGGGGGCTGCTGGGCGTGACGGCCGCCATCTCCGTCGCCACGCTGGTGTTCGGCTACTGGACGTTCAACCGCCTGAAGTGGAGGTTCGTGGAGCGACCGTGAACGAGCCCGCCATCCACCTGGCCGACGTCCGCAAGGAGTTCATGCTCAGCCATTCCGGTGCGGCGTCCATCAAGACGCTCCTGCTGTGGTGGAAACGGCGGACCCTGGAGCGCGACGAGGTGTTGCGCGGCGTGACGTTCGACGTCTCTCCGGGCGAGTGCGTGGCCGTCTTGGGGCGCAACGGAGCCGGCAAATCGACATTGCTCGGGCTGCTCGCTAGGGTCATCAAGCCGACCTCGGGCGAAATCGCCGTTCGAGGCCGCATCGCTCCCCTGCTGGAACTCGGGGCGGGCTTCCACCCCGACCTCACGGGCGTCGAGAACGTGTTCTTCAACGGCGTTATCCTCGGTCTGACACGCAAGGAGGTGGCGGAGCGGCTGGACCGGATTGTGGACTTCGCCGAAGTGCGCCGCCACATCGACGCCCCCGTCCGGACGTATTCGAGCGGCATGCTGGCGCGACTCGGCTTCGCCATCGCCGTCCACGTGGACGCCGACGTGCTGCTGATCGACGAGGTGTTGGCCGTGGGCGACTACGCGTTCGAGCAGAAGTGTTACGCCAAGATCGAGGAGTTCAAGCGGAACGGCGGCACGATCCTCTTCGTCTCACATGAGATGCAGGACGTTCGCCGCGTGGCCGACCGGTGCCTGTGGCTCGAGCGTGGCCGGATCGTGGACGAGGGCGCTCCGGAGGAACTCATCCCGCGCTACGAAGCCGCGATGGCTCGGCCGACCGAGGGGCTGTGACGATCTGCGCCTTCGCCATGCGTCACCGCCTCTTCGCCCTTGCTTGCTTTGTCATTGCGGCCCCAATCTCGGGGGCGCAATCGCTGGACCTCGCTGCTGCGGATTGGGGCGCGAAGCGTGGGAGCAGGCTCGTCAAGAGGGTTGCACACAGCCTGATCGTCCGCGTGGCGCGACCCGAGTGGGCCGAGGAGATGGCCGCGCGCATCGGCGGCGTGGTCACCTACCGATTCGCCTCCGACCCGTCGGTGGTCGAGATCGCCTGGAACGACTGGCGCGCGGCGAACGAACGTTGGGCCTTCGGTGCAGCCTCGCAACTGCAAAGCCACTGGGCTGTGGAATGGGTGCAGGTCTCGCCCGAACACGCGCGCGTCCAGCATCAATTCGCGCCCGCCGACACCTACTATCCGCCCAACACGCCCGCCGCCCCCTGGCCCGGTCAGTGGTACTTGACGAACGGCGGAGTGGCGAGTTGGGACCTGCGTGTGGATGCGGCCTGGCTCGCCAACCGTACGGGCACCGGCGTCGTGGTCGGCGTGGTGGACGATGGGCTTCAGACGGCCCACCCGGACCTCTCGGCCAACATGGTCGGCGGCGAGCACCGCGATTTCGTCCAAGCCGACAACGATCCCAACCCCGGCGGAGCGAACGAGAACCACGGCACGGCGGTGGCTGGACTCATCGCCGCGCGCGGCGGCAACAACCTAGGCATCACGGGTGCCGCGCCGCGAGCGGGCCTCGCGGGGCTGCGCGTCGGCTTCCCTGGCACGGCGGCGATGTTCTCGGACGCCACGCTCTACCGCTCCAGTGGCGCGACGCGCACCATCGCGGTGAAGAACCACTCGTACGGCCCTTCGACGCCCTTCGCTTCGGCGACAGTCGAATCGAACGCGCTGACCACCTCGGCCCAGGCCGGCACCATCCACGTGTGGTCGGCGGGCAACGCGCGCGGCAGCGCGCTGCAGGACGCCAACAAGTCCATGACCACGGCCAACCCCTGGGCGCTGGTCGTGGCAGCGACGGGCTCGGACGGCCGGTTCGCCGAGTACAGCTCGTTCGGGGCGAACGTGGTCTGTGCCGCGCCATCGTTCTCGCTGAACCAGAAGGTCGTGGTCACCACCGACCGGACGGGCTCGGCGAACGGCTACAACGGGTCCACAGGAGACGCGTTTCCGGACCCCGACTACACGTCCACGTTCACGGGAACCTCGGCTTCAGCGGCATTGGCCAGCGGCGTCATGGCGTTGCTCAAGCAGGTCAAGCCCGCCGCCGACGTGCGCTTCGCCAAACACCTGTTGGCCCGAACGGCGCGGCGCATCGACCCGACCGACGCCACAGAGTCCAGTGACGGGGGATGGAAGACCAACGGTGCGGGCATCGCCTTCAACCAAAACTACGGATTTGGTCTCGTGGACGCCTCGGCTCTGGTGGCGGAGGCTGCGATCTGGGGCGGCGTGACCACCTTGGCCACGGCCACCAGCGGTACGGTGAACGTGAACGCTGCAATCCCCGACAACAATGCGACTGGACTGACGCGCACGTTTTCGCTCACCGGGACGGGCAAGCTGGAGGAGATGACCGTTCGAATGGTCGCCACCCACCCGTATCGCGGCGACCTGCAGGCCACGATCACGTCGCCTTCCGGCACCACGTCGCGATTGTTCGTGCGATCGGGCAACGACGACGGCGTCAACCTCGATTGGACGTTTACGACTCATGCGTTCTGGGGAGAATCGGTGGCCGGAACTTGGACGCTTCGACTTTCCGACCTGGGACCGGAGGACGCGGGCACTTGGACCTCGTTCAACGCCACGGCCCGCCTGGGTCAACTCCTTCCCGCGACGTTCCCGGTTTCCGGCAACATCACGTTGGGCTCGTTCTCGGGCACGGTGAGCGGGACGCCGGTGGTGTTCCAGTTGCGGACCCCGGGCACCTCGACGGTGGTCGCCACGTTCAACGCGACGCTTGGAACGGCGGGTGCGTTCTCGTTCCCCTCGACGCTCTCCGGCACTTACGACGTGGCGTGCAAGGCCTCGCACTGGCTGCGCGAACGGTTGAGCAACGTGGTTATCGGGACCTCGGGCGTCTCGGGTCTGGCGCTGACGCTTCGGAATGGGGACGTGAACGGCGACAACACGGTGAACGTGAGCGACTTCCTTGCCTTGCGGGCCGCCTTTGGAAGCACTTCGTCCAGCGGCAACTGGAACTCGAACGCCGACTTGGACGGCAACGGTTCGGTGGGCGTCTCCGATTTCTTGGTGCTTCGCGCCGCGTTCGGCCAGTCCGGGGTGTGAGCGAAGCCGGTTGCGTTAGCGTCGAGCACGACGCTCATCCCGACTGACCCAGCAGTAGAACCCCACTCCTGCGACAGGGCCAAGGGCGATCACCGAAAGCAGACGGTAGACTTCATCGAGCGGGGGCGAGTATTGCCAAATGGCAATAACCACACCAATCAGGCACCCCGGAATCGTGGCCATCAGCAAAAGCTCCCTCGGGGAAAACATTTCGAGGTGACGCCAGCGCATGATGCTTCGTGCGCATCCCCAGGCGAAGAGCAACCATAGCATTACCAGCGTACGGATGCTCAACGGCTCCTTACCATACCAGTTCACCGCAAGGACCATCGTAGAGACCGCAAACCCTAGCGTTGCGCCAGGCACTGCCAACCACCGAGCCCACGCAACCGACTTCGCTCGACGTCTAGAGTGTCCGCTCATAGTCCCGCCATGCCTCCGGAAACATCTCCCTTATGGCTCTTTCCAGGCTCGATTGATGCCGAAAAACGGGCCATACGTTGAACTTACCGTTACTCGAGACCAGTCTCCAGCTCTCAGATCCATAGCTTCCTTGGAACGGAATCGGCTCAATACACACCGAAGGGTCGCCGCGCCTGAACTCCATGGTCTTTCTGCCGATCTTGAGCACGATGCGTTCACGGTACACCCAAGCCTTGGACACCATCCGAAGGTACCAGGCGAACACGGCGAGCCCAGCGCCAACGGCAATGGGTAGACGAAGGAACGGCGATAGCGCTGCAAATCCATCGTATGTAAACAGCCCAACCAAGACGCCCAGAACGACCGCAGTAGTGGGTCGCGTGCAGGCGTTACGCTCCACATAGACGGTGGCGGCATCCTCTCGGTCCGGGCTGCTTGCCAGGATCATGTGAAGAACGTTACCACAGGGATCATAAGAGGGGAGTTTGCCTTAGTCGCCGCCAGCGATCGCGCAAGCGGGACGCTGGGCTTGCGAACCGAGTGTATGCGCGTCCCGGATGGACAGGTCCTCGGCTGGTATCCTCGGACCTCGAACCATGAGTGAAACCACCCTTGTCCTCATCAAGCCCGGCGGCGTGAAGCGCAACCTGATCGGCGAGATCACGCGCCGCATCGAGCAGCGCGGGCTGATCGTCGTCGGCCTCAAACTGATGCGCGCCCCGCGCGAACTGGTCGAAGCCCACTACGCCGAGCACCAGGGCAAAGGCTTCTTCGAGGACGTCGTCAACTACCTTTGCAGCGGCCCGGTGGTCGCGATGGCCATCCAAGGGCCGAACGCGGTCAAGGCCATCCGCACGATGATGGGAGCCACGAACCCGATCGAAGCCACCCCCGGTTCGGTCCGAGGCGATTTCGCGCTCAGCATCGATGACAACCTGACCCACTCGTCCAGCGACCCCGAGGCCGCCGCGAACGAACTCGCACTTTGGTTCCCTGAGGGCATCGTTTCCTAATCCAATGACCCCGCACCCCGCCCCTTGGACCTTGGGCCAGATCGCCGAATGGGTGGGCGGGGTGCTGGATGGCCCTGCCGATCTGGTTCTGAATCGCCCTGTTACGGCTGCCTCCAACGACCCTCACGGCATCGCGTTCGCCGAGAAAGAAGCGTTCTTGGCCAAGGCCGAAACCAATGGGGTCGGCGCAATCCTGATCGGCGCAGGGCTGCGCGCAACGTCGTTGCCCAGCGTTCGGGTTGCGAAGCCCCGCGAGGCGTTTGCACTCCTGCTGCACCTCTCGCAGAAGTCGTTGCCCATCGCGGGCGGCATCCACCCCACCGCCGTGGTCGCCGATACGGCCGAAGTTCACGAATCGGCGAAGATCGGGCCCTACGCCGTCGTCGAATCGGGCGCGAAGATCGGTGCGGGGTCGCGCATCTATGCTCACGCCTACATCGGTGAGGACTGCGTGCTGGGCCAAGACGTGGTCGTTTACCCGCATGCCGTGCTGTACCGCGACGTGACAATCGGCGACCGGAGCATCGTGCACAGCGGAACCGTCCTTGGTGCCGATGGCTTTGGGTACGCCTGGAACGGCGGGAAGCATGTGAAGGTGCCCCAGGTCGGCGGCGTGGCCATCGGCGAGGACGTCGAGATCGGCGCCCTCACCACGATCGACCGAGCCACGGCGGGCGAAACGCGCCTAGGCGACGATGCGAAGGTGGACAATCTGGTCCAGATCGCACACAACTGCTCGATCGGAGCCCATTCCATCGTCGTCGGACAGGTCGGTCTGTCGGGCAGCGTCACGGTCGGCGAGCACGTGGTCCTTGGCGGCCAAGTCGGTGTGACTCATGGCGTGACGATCGGGGACCGCGTTCAGCTCGGCGGCCGTTCGGGTGTCGAGCGCGACATCTTGGAACCCGGAGCCTACTTCGGAACGCCGGCACGACCGTTCAAGGAAGCCGTCCGCGCGTTTTCGCTTGTCCCCAAACTGCCGGAGCTGAAGCAACGCATCGAGGCGCTTGAAAGAGCGATCGAGAAGCGAGACGCGAATTCATGATCGTCCACCGCAAGACCCTCGCCGAGGCCATCGTCTTCGAAGGGCTCGGACTGCACTCGGGCGTGCCCGTCGTCGCCACCGTCCATCCGGGCGGAGCCGGCATTTGGTTCCGTTGCGGATCCGAGCGGGTCGAAGCCATCCCAGCCAACGTTTCGGACACGCGCCGCTGCACGCGGCTCGGCGGTATCTCGACCATCGAGCACCTCATGAGCGCTCTGGCGGCATGCGAGATCACGGAGGCCGAGGTCGAACTGACGGCCCCGGAACTCCCCGCGATGGACGGCAGCGCGTTGCCCTTCTGGGCCGCGATGAACGCCGCCCCGAAGGCTGAGTTGGGGGAGATCGAAAAGCCCGACTTGTTCACCCGTGTGTTCGCTCAGGAAGGCGGTGCGAGCATCGGCATCGCGCTCGGCAACGGGCGGGGGCGCTACGAGTTTCAGTCCGACCGCGACTGGCCTTACGAGCAATCCTTCGAGACCGAGGACATGCTTCGCGACTACGGCTCTCAGATCGCTCCCGCACGCACGACGGCCTTCCATCACGAGGTCGAACTGGCAAGACAAGCCGGTCTTGGACGGGGTCTCGATGAAACCAGCGTGCTCGTCCTTGGACCTGCGGGTCCCATGAATCAAGCGCGCTTCGCAGACGAGCTGCCGAGACACAAACTGCTGGACCTGATGGGCGACCTGTATCTGGCGGGCGTCCCCTTGCGTGCCCTGAGCATCGTCGGCCAACGTTCCGGTCACCGGTTGAACGTCGAAGCCGCCTCGCGTCTCGCCGCCGCCATGGCGCGCCCATAATCCACCCGTGCCGACCGCTGCCTTCACCACGCTGGGATGCAAGGTCAACCAGTACGAGACTCAGGCGATCCTCGAATCGTTCGAAGCCGCCGGGTTTGCCGTGGTGCCCTTCGGTCAAGCCGCCGACGTCGTGGTGGTCAACACGTGCAGCGTGACGTCTGTCGCCGAGGCCAAGAGTCGCTACACCGTGCGCAAGGCGCTGCGCGACAACCCGTCCGCCAAGCTCGTGGTCACAGGTTGCGCGGCCCAGATGAGCCTGAACAAGGGCGAGGCGTTCGACGGTGCCGACGTGTTGGTGCCCAACCCCGAGAAGTTGGATGCGCTGAGCCACCTGTTTCGGCGGTTTCCCGACTTCGAATCGCGTCTCGCCCGCGAACGTCGCCCGCAACTTCCACCGCCTGTTGGACGGACTCGGGCGACGCTCAAGGTTCAGGACGGGTGCGACGTGTTCTGTTCTTACTGTTCGATCCCTTTCACACGTCCAGGTCTCAAGTCGCGCCCCACAAACGAGGTGGTCGAGGAGGCGCGCAGGCTGGTGGATCGCGGGCACCTGGAACTCGTGCTCACCGGGGTGCTGATCGGTGCGTACGGCCCTGCAACGGGCAGCGGCGGCCCCGACTTCGAGAGCCTCGTCGAGCGCGTCGCGGCAGCTTGTCCGGAAGCCCGGTTGCGGATCAGCAGCATCGAGATGCGGCAGGTGACGCCGCGATTGCTCGACCTGCTGGCCTCGGGCGTCGTCGTGCCGCACCTTCACATCCCCCTCCAAAGTGGCGACGACGGCGTGTTGCGCGACATGAACCGCCCCTACTCGCAACGGGACTATCTCGACCTGTGCTTCGAAGCACGCCGTCGCGTTCCCGATCTGGCCATCACGACCGATATCCTGGTGGGCTTCCCCACCGAAAGCGAGGAGCGGTTTGCTTCGAGCGTCCACGTCTGCCGCGAGGTCGGCTTCCTCAAGGCCCACGTGTTTCCGTTCAGTCCTCGGTTCGGCACGCCCGCCGATGGGTTCGGCGACCCCGTTTCGCCGGAAGAGAAACGGCGACGCAGCCAGGTGCTCGGCGACGCGGTACGCCCTGGGGCCGACGCCTATCTGCAGCGCTTCGTGGGCCGCACGGTCGAGGCACTCGTCGAAGTCAAGCGCGGCCCCGGAGAGACGATGCGCGGGATGACGCCTTTCGGCTTCGACGTCTCGTTCGCCGGTTCTCCGTCGCTGGCCAGAACGCGAGCGCATGTTCTGGTCGAGGGCGTGCGAGACGGCCAGGCGTACGGCGAACACGTCGGCGAAGCGGCGTCCTCGGGAGTCCTACCCATCTTGTGCGCCCATACTCCCACGCACAACCGGCCGTGATCGGCGGGTCTTTGGCCCGATTGCCGAACACTCGCCCACAATGGCGCGTCGCAGCCTGATACAATCCCGGAGCGCTGGTCCAATCACCAGCCCAAAACCACCACCATGGTCCTCATCGCGCTACAGCCCGTCGCCCATCCGACCGGATATCGGTCGGTGAACGGCACGCCTTCCCAACCCCTGTAGCCCGCGACTGCCAAGTCTCGGGCGAACGATCCGCCCGGGACGAGAAACGATCTCCCCCTACGACCCGATTCTGCGGCGATCTCCGACGCCGGGCCTGTTGCCCGTCCCCGTCCTTCGTCGCTCCTTGAACCGACCTCCGCTTGGGCCGAACATCCCTTGTCCGACGGAGTCGAGAGAAACTTGGCCAGCCCCAACGATGCGGCGTCGCCATCCACCATCCCATCAGGAGGATCAACACCGATGACACTGCGATCGCCCGAACGACAAGGAAACGCCCCAGCGTGGGCGAATCTCCACTCCATGGACCTGGACCGCACCCTGCGACTGGGCTCCACGGGGTGGGTCGTTTCAGGGAACCCGCAACCAGCGCCAGACGGGCTGGTGGCCGCGCTTGCCACCCCGGCGGGTATGCCGATTCTGGAGCGGATCGCCGGATCCCAGGCGCGCTTTGCGGTTGAAACGTTGGCCGTGGCCGCGTGCTTGAGTTCGACGGTTGTGCGGACGCGTGCCCTTGAGCTCATGCCGACGGTGTGCCGCACCAGTGCCGAGTTGTTCCGATTCCTGTCGATCGTGGATGCCGGGCGTGGGTGGGGTCGAAGTCTCCGAAGGGCTGTGCAAACGTGGTACTCCGGCAGGCCCTTGCACGAACTCGCGCGCGAAGCCGCCCTGACAAACCCGACTTCGGGTTGGACCCACCGAGACGTTCTCCGGCTCGCCCACGTGCGACCGCAAACGCCCTCTCAAGCCGGGCTGTTCCGGTGGATCGCCACAGGCGCTGAAGTCGAAGAGCCATCGGTCGCCGCCGCTCTCAAGCGCATCGCAAGAAGCCGCAATCCCTTGGAGGTCGCATCGTTGATGCGCGACCACCGCATCCCGATGTCATGCGTGGCACCGCAATGGCGCGAGTCCGCGGACGTCTGGGCGGCGGTACTCGTGTCGCGTCCGGTTACGGACGTGCTGCCGCACCTGGCCCAAATGGGCCGTTGCGGGCTGCTCGTCGAAGGATCGGCCGCCATCGACCGTCTCGCGCAAGCCTTGTCCGACACGGCAGCCTACTCGCCGATCGAGGCCGCCAACGCACTGACGGCCTATGCGCGGGCGTCCGATGTCGCCTTGCCACAGGTGGTCGGATGGCTTGACCGCGCGTGGTCGGCGGCGGCGCGCGCCTTGCCCGGCACGGGTTTGCGCACGGTTTGGAGCCTCGACTGTCGGTGCGGCGACCTGTTGGCTCCGGCCCTGATCGAGATGGCCCGCGAGGGCGCAGCCCATCCGGTGACCTCTTGCGGATCAGTGCGCGACCTTCCCATCACGCCTCTCTTGAGCTTGCTGGACGCCCAACGCATCGTCTCGGCGCAGACTGGAGAGCCCTCGCTCGAGGCTGACGTCGTCGATCACGCCGAACGTTGCGGCATGGAGTGCGACGCGTTCGTGTTTGCAGGCAAACCCCGGGGTGCCGACGCGCTACGCATCGCGTTGGAGACATACGCCAGATCCACGGGAATCCGGGCTGTCGCCGTGTTTGTCAGCCCGGAACCCTCTGAAATCCCGGGCATTTGGTGTCTCACCGCCCCCGGCGATCCAGCGCCCTGGATTCGAGACGTGGTCGCTTGCGCTCGCTCCACAACCTGATCGCCCACGCACGGGGGCCATCAGGGCGGTACGTCCGGCAGGTATCGCCCGCTACGGCGTGCCTCCTTTGGCGGTATCCAGACCCAGAGTCTTGCCCTTCTGCACCGCCGGAATGCCTTCCGACATCCATACGGGCATGGGTTCGCCCTTCAGGTAGTGGTCGAAGAACTGGGCCAGACGCACTGTCCAATCCTTACGGTTGACGCGCTTCCCGATGCCGTGGTCTTCGCCGTTGTAGTTGATCAGCCAAGCCGGCTTGCCCAGGCGACGCAGAGCGACGAACATTTGGATGCCTTCGGTCCACGGAACCGCACCGTCCTGGTCGTTGTGCAACATCAGCAAGGGGGTCTGCACCTTGTCTGCGAAGAAGATCGGCGAGTTCTCGATGAATCGGATGGGGTATTCCCACAGACTGCCGCCGATGCGGCTTTGGGTGTTTTCGTACTGGAACATCCGGCTCATGCCCGTGCCGTAGCGAATGCCACCATAGGCGCTGATCATGTTCGAGACTGGCGCGCCACCCTCGGCACAAGCAAACATGTTGGTCTTGGTGACCAGATAGAGAGCCTGATACCCGCCCCACGAATGGCCTTGGATGCCGATGCGTTTCGGGTCCACGTAGCCTTGGTTGACCACGGCTTGAACACCGGGGATCAACGCGGAATAGCAGCTCTCGCCGGGATAGCCCTCGCGATAAGGGATATCGGGCAGGAACACCACGTAACCTCGGCTCGCATAGAACGATGGGTTGATGGACGAGCTTCCCGGCGATGGGGCACGATATTGGTGCAATGTATCCGAAAGCCGCTCGTAGAAGTAGACGATCATCGGGTAAGTCTTGACCGGATCGTAGCCTCCGGGCTTGATGACCACGCCTTTGAGCGGGATGCCGTTCATAGACGTGTACGAGACGAGTTCGGCTTTGCCCCACAGGTAGTCGGATTGCTGAGGGTTGGCGTCGCTCTTGCGCGCAAAGGACTTGAAGTCCGTGGTGGTGTAAAGGTCGGGGAACTGCTCGAACGTCTGTCGCGTGAGCACGTAGACGTCCGCATTCTTGGCCTTCGT
Organism: Fimbriimonadaceae bacterium; assembly: GCA_039811705.1. Lineage (GTDB taxonomy): Bacteria > Armatimonadota > Fimbriimonadia > Fimbriimonadales > Fimbriimonadaceae > UBA2387. The sequence continues at coordinate 14,765 of JBDHZD010000012.1, forward strand.
CGGGTTGCCGAAGTCGCAGTCCTCCATGGTGAGGCGCTGAGGCGTGCCATCGAAGGTGTCGGTCCAGAATCCCGTGGCATAGGTTTCGAGATTCGTCGCGGTGAGGAAGAGCGGTTTGTCCGTCGGGATGGTTCTCTCATCCGGGTCGAATCGCCGGATGCGGAACTGGGTCGAAATCGCGCGACCGACGCCGTTGGTGACGTTGATCGGATCCTTGCGCCCAGTTGGGTCCAACGCCCACGCATCGAAGCGGTCGTAAACGATGAACCACTCCTCGCCGTTGGTCCATCCGCCTTGACCGTAAGAGCCTGGATCGTTGGGGGTGTCATGCAGTTCGTTGTGGAGCGGGTGGGGCACCTTCGCGCCAATATCGGCGACCTTTCGGCTGGCGGTCTCCATGGCGTACCACTTCCGCTTCTCGCCATCCCACCACGTGGCGTACTTGCCCGTGGGAGACAGCGCGAATCCGCCGCGGACACGCTCGAGAACCTTGGTGCGGTTGCCCGTGCGCACATCCACAAGGTAGACGTCGTTGGCTCCGAGATTCCACGAACTCTCCAGTTGGTAAGGACGTTCGTCAGTCCCGACGGCCAGATTGCCGTTGCCCCTGTCGGCCACGGTGACGCTGCGCAGTTCGGGAGATGCCAGGGATGTGATGCGCCGAGAGCCTAGATCGACCATGGCCTCGAACGTGCGGTTGCGCTCGCCGGCGACTTGCCTCAGTTGCATGGGCTGAATGAGGGGGTCCTTCCAGTGCCAGAGGTCGAAGACCGGCTTCTCTTCGGCATCTTCCGTGGTCGGCGGAGCCTCTTCGGCGGGAGGTGCCGTCGCGAAGAACACGCGGCGCCCGTCTTCCGAGAACCGCGGCCGGACCCGCTCGACGGGCACCATGCCCTCCATCAAGCCCGAAGAGCCCGGCTTGACCAGCAGGACCGGCTTCTCACCCAGAGTCAGCGCGTAGAGCGAGAATGCAGGCTTCTTGGCTTGATAATCGTCGATGTCGGAGTAGTAGGCCAGCCGTCTGCCGTCGTCGTGCAGGGTCAACTGTCGGTAGTTCGCGATGCCCTGAACGAGCGTTCGGTCGGCACCCGTGGCCAAATCGCGGGCATAGATGCCGTCCCGTGCCCCATCGGGGGAAGAAACGGAATAGACAAGAGTCTTGCCATCGCGACTGAAAAGGAACTGGTCGACGAACTCGACCTTGGCCATTTCGGCGGTCGCCACATTCATCACGAGCAGTTCGGTCCCGGGGCGATGCTCCTTCTTCTTGGCGGGTTGACCCTCGGCTGGCTTGGCTTCCTCGGCGGGTTTGGCGGGCTCGGGCTTCTTGGATTCGGGATGCAGGCGCAACGTGATCCATCCCGCAAAGTCGGTCGGGTTCGACCACGTCTGAACGTTCTCGGTCGTTCGCTTCGAACCATCCGAAAGATTAAGGATAACCAAGCTGTTCTTGGGCATTTCCTCTGGCTTCTTCTTCTCCTTTCGGGCCTTGTCCACGTCCGCTTTGGCGGGAACCACGGTAGCGACGACGAACTTGCCGTCGTCCGTGAAGCGGGCCGAGGTGCCTCGCTCGATCTCGTGCCGCTCGGTGCCACGGGCCGAGACGACCCACAACGTTCCGTCGCCTTCCTGCGGTGCAACGGTGTACAGCAACCAGCGCCCGTCGTTTGAGAGCGCCGTCGCGCCAATGGATTTCCATCCGTCGTAGACGCTATGGTCGAGGGGCTTTTTCTGCGCCGAACCGGTGACCGAGACGCACAGAACCAGCGCCGCCGCTGCCAAGCGCCATCGCGAAACAGGAGACTTCATGGTGCGCCCCGAGTTCGCCGCCAAGAGCCGATCTCCTTCCTCGTCGCGCCCAATCCTGATAACCTATGGTGAGATGAACGAGGCACAAGCATGGGCATGGAGCGTTGCGTTCCTGCTCGGCAACGCGTTCTTCGTGGCCGCCGAGTACAGCCTGATCGGTGCGCGTCGAAGCCGCATCGAGGCCGCCGCCCGCAAGGGCCGCGGTTCTGCGAAGGTGGTTCTCGACTCGCTCGGCAAGTTGGCGCTCTACGTGGCCGGCATCCAAGTCGCCATCTCGATGTTCGGCATCGGGATGGGCAAGGTCACCGAGCCTCTCGTCGAAAAGTACATCGGGAACGCGATCGGCCATTGGGTGGGACCCGCCGCGGGGGTTCTCTCTCTGATCTTCGTCACGTTCGCTCTGGTCGTGATCGGGGAGCTGGTGCCCAAGTACCTCACGCTTCAGTTCTCTGAAGAAGTGGCGCTGATTCAGGCACGCCCGTTGCGGTTTCTCATCCGCTTGTTGGCTCCCTTCGTGTGGCTCGTCCAGACGAGTGGCCGACTCATTTTGCGACTGATGGGGGTGACCCTCGCCAAAGGGCAGGATGAAAGCCTTTCGCGGGACGAACTGCTCTTGGCGTTGCGCGCGGCCCAGAGCGAGGGCGTGCTCGACCAGACCCACGCCAAGATGGTGTCCAAAGCCATGCGTCTGGACACTCTCAGGGTTCAGGACATCATGATCCATCGCATGGATATCCAATGGTTGGATGTCCAGACAACCCGCGAAGAACTCCCCTATCGACTGGCCGAGATTCGCCACACGCGCATCCCCGTGTGCAGGGGCGATATCGACGACGTGGTGGGCCTCATCCTGCTCAACGACATCGTCTCCCACTGGGATCAAGACGACTTCAGCCTCGAGGCGCTCTCGAGGCCCATGGAGGTCGTCCCCGAAACGATCACGCTCGACCAGGCCACGAGGCTCATGCGCGAACGCAAGACCCAAATGCTGCTGATCAGCGACGAGTACGGCGGGACAGCGGGCCTGATCACTCTGGAGGACATCGTCGAAGAAGTCTTCGGCGAGTTCGAAGACCTGCTCGAAAGCGAACGTGCGCGGATCGAGAAAGTCGGCCCCTTCCGCATCTCGTTCCGCGCCGACGTGCGCTACGACGAAGTGCTCGAGTTTCTGCAATTGGAGCCCGAGGCAGGTCCTTTCAGCACCGAAACCATGGCGGAAATCCTTGGCGAACGACTGGAGAACGTACCTGCGCTCGGCGACTCTGTGGACCTCGATATCGGCACCCTTCGGGTCGAGAACATGGCCCAAAGGCGCGTGACGCGACTATCGCTGACGGTCAAGCGTTCGCGCGACGCGAGCGAGATCTTGCCGCCGAAGTCGGTGAATTGACCATACTGGGCCGTGGATGTCCTCGATGCGATCGTGCCTGCGGGGGGCTCATTGGACGAGGCATTCGCCTCCGCCGTCGGCGTCAAGCACAAACCACTCATCCGGTTCGACGGCAAGACAGTCCTTGAGCGGACTGTCGAGGCCATCAAGACCGCATACCCTGGGGGCCGCATCGTCGTGGTCGGGCCGGAAAGCGTACGGCACCACATCGCCGAGCAGGTTTCGATGGCCTTGCCTGAAGCCGACTCAGGTCCAGCCAACATCCTCCTTGGTCTCGACTGGCTTCGCCGCACCACCGACGGCCCGCTAGGCAAAGTGTTGGTCGTGACCAGCGACTTGCCGTTCCTCACGCCCGATTCCTTGCAACGGCTGGTCTCAAGATGCGATCCGGACGCGGCATTCTCCGTCCCGCTCATCCGCAACGACACGTTCGAGCGCGCTTACCCTGGAGCTCCTGCGACGTTCGTCCCGGTTCGCGAAGGACTGGTCACCACCGGATGCGCGTATCTGGTCGATGCCCAAGCGCTCGAGCGCGCGCGACCGCATATGGAGGCCATCTTTGAGCGGCGGAAGAGCAAATTGGCGATGGCACGGTTGCTCGGCCCGGCATTCGTCTGGAAGCTGCTCACCAAGACCCTGACTGTCGAGGACGTCGAACGGAAGGCCAGTCAGATTCTGGGTTGCACGGCCAAAGCCGTGCGCGATGCGGCGGCGGAACTGGCGTTCGACCTCGACTATTTGGACGACTTCCGCTACGCCGAGCGGCTTGTCCAAGGCCAACCATGATCGTTCCACCGCCCAGTCCTTACGCCGGATCGCGTCTCTCCGTGTGGATCCACTTCGCTCTGAGTTCCTTTTGGTTCGGCACGAACTTCCTGTGGGGCGCCTTGCTGGTTGTGGTGATCCCCGCGGAAGTTCCGCGTCTGGCGCCTGGCGGACACGCCATGATCACCGGCCTGTTGGTCGGCGCAGGCGCGATCGTTCCGATGATCGTGCCGTTGATTGCTGGACCGCTCAGCGACCGATGCACATCCAGATGGGGCAGACGGCGACCCTACATCGTCGGCGGCGTCTTCGTCAATCTGGTCGGGTTGGCGTTGATGGCCTGGGGGTCTCATGCCCAGCACCTCGCCACCTTTGCCCTGTCCTATCTCGTGGTCCAATTGGGCAACAACGTCGCGACAGGCCCCTACAGCGGCATCATTCCGGACTTGGTTCCGGACGACCAGAGAGGCGTGGCCAGCGGCTGGATGGGCGTCATGTCTCAGTTCGGCACGTTGTGCGGCGGCGTTGCTTCGGGTCTGTTGTTCGATGCACGCCAGTTCATCGTCGGGTACGCGGTGATCGGCGTGGCTTTGGCCCTCACGGCTTTGGCGACTGCATTGGGCCTGAAGGAGGCGCCTCTGGAGGGACCCGTGCCCCGGTGGGACGTCCGCTCCTACATCCGGAGTCTGTGGATCGACCCGCGCAAACACCCCGACTTTGCATGGGTGTGGATTACTCGCGCGCTGGTGATGCTGGGCTTCTATGCGCCCTTGCCGTTTCTCCAGAACTACTTGAGGGACGTGGTCAGAGTGGCAGACCCCGCCGCAGAGGTTCCCAAGGTCATGGCCGTGATCCTTCTATTCAGTTCGCTGACGGGCGTGTGGGGCGGAGCGGTCTCGGAGCGGGTCGGGCGAAAGCCCGTCATCTATGTGGCGAACGGCCTGATTGCCGCGATGGCGTTCGCGTTCCCCTTCTGCCGTTCGCTGGAGCATGTGCTTTTGGTGGGCGTTGTGTTCGGTCTGGCCTACGGAGCGTACATCAGCGTCGACTGGGCGCTCGGCACCGACGTCTTGCCGAACAAGCGCGACGCGGCCAAAGACATGGCGATCTGGCACATCTCCATGACAGCGCCACAAACCGTTGGCGCTCCGGTAGCCGGCCTGATTCTGACGGCGTTCGGTTACACGGTGTTGAAAACTCCCGAGGGCTCGAACATCGAGGCGTATTCCTGGAACGGCTACGCGTCCCTTTTCGCCTTCGCGGGGGTGTCCTTCCTGTTGGGTGCGGTGCTGTTGCGCAATGTGAGGGGTGCCCGGTGAATCGGCGGGTATGGTTGAGCGTATGATGGGTGAGGCCTTGATGGACGACCTGTACAGTCTTTGGGATTACGACGACCCGATCGCCAGCGCCGAGCGCTTCGCCGCGCGAGCCGCATCGGCCGCGAACAGCGCCGAACGCCAGGAAGCTCGGACGCAACTGGCGCGCGCCCTGGGACTGGCTCGGCGCTTCGACGAAGCCCGCCAAGTGGTGGAGGACGTGTTGCAGTCCGCCCCCGATGTGCGCGTGCGCGCGGCGGCGCTGCTCGAATCGGGCCGCATCGCCCGATCGTCTGGCGAAGCGTCGAAGGGGCTCGAAGGGTTCACCGAGTCATTCAACCTCGCCGCCGCTTCCGGCGACGACGATATCGCCACAGACGCCGCCCACATGATGGCGATCGTCTCGCCCCAGGCGGAGGCCATCCAATGGGGCTTGCGGGGTATTCGCTTGGCAGAACAGAGCGGCATGCCCCGGGCCAAGGCCATGCTGGGACCGTTGCACAACAACCTTGGCTGGACCTACTTTGACCGAGGAGAGTACGAGGCGGCTCTGGCCCAGTTCGCACGGGCGCAACTGGTCCGCGAGCAGCACGGCTCGCCCAAGTCCCTGCACATCGCCAAGTGGTGCGTCGCGCGCACGCTGCGCGCACTGAACCGTCTCGACGAGGCGCTGGCGATCCTCCGGTCGTTGGTCGCAAACGAGATGGGGCAAGGCGATGGCTACGTCCACGAAGAACTTGGCGAGTGTCTGTTGGCTCAATCCAAGGGTGACGAGGCCGCAACGCACTTTCAGGCGGCTTGGACCTTGCTCGGCGCGTCCGGCGAACTCGATCACGAGCCCGAAAGGAAGGAACGGCTCAGGTCGCTCGCCGGCGTTGCCTGACAATTTTCGAAAAAAGTCCCCAACCCCCTTGTCAAAGGCCGAAAGGTCTGCTATAGTTTTCACGAGACGTCTCCGCCCGTAAGAGGCGCGGCACCGAAAGGTGACCGAGTAGACGCTCAGGAAGGAAGACAGGAATGAAGCGACTTGCACTGTTGGTGTGCGCTCTCGGCGCAACTCTCCCCTCGGCCGCCCAAACCCTTTGGGACAACGGTCCTCTGCAGACTGGAACGCTTTCTGGCAACAATGTCAGCGTTGCAGAATCGATCGGTACCGCCGCTGGCGGAGCCACCAACAGCCTTCTGGGCAACGCCGCTCGAAACGAAGTCGTTTCCGGCTCGAACCCCCAGCATCAGGCAGACGATTTCACCGTGCCCGTTGGCATGATCTGGACCATCACGAACTTCCGGTTCTTCGGCTACCAGACCAGCAGCGGCACGACGTCCACGCTCAACGGCGTCTACTTCAAGATTTGGAACTCCCAGCCCGGCGATCCCGATGATGCGGCCATGTTCGGCGACTTCACGACGAACCGCATGACCAGCACGTCGTTCACGGGGATTTACCGCGTCGCCGCTGGTGCCGCATTCACGAACAACCGACCGATCATGCAGGTCAACGCCACGCTCGGCACGCCGCTCGTGCTCACCGCCGGCACCTACTGGATCGGCTGGGCGTTCACGGGAAGCACGGCCCTGACCGGCCCTTGGATGCCGCCCGTGACTCCTTCGAACCAGAGCATCGCCAACTCGCTGACCTCGACCAACTTCGGCGCGTTCAGCGCGTTCCAGTCGTCGATCACGAACAACGGCACGGCCACAGGCTCGTTCCTCAAGTACGAGTCGCCGTTCGTCGTCGAAGGTTCTGCGGTCCCCGAACCGGGCACCATGATCGCCCTCGGCGCCGGTGCGCTCGGCCTTCTGGCCCGCCGCCGCCGCAACACAGCTTAGTCGTCCTGTTCACTTCCTGAACACCTACTCCATACATGTCTGAGAAGAGTTTAGGGATGGATTTGAGAGAGTCCATCCCAATCTTTTTTCTCTGAACTCTTCGGACCTTGCGCCAGATAAGCTGGCGATATGCTCTCTCTCCTTTGCGCAGCCGTCATGGCTCCCCTTCCGCGCAACCTTTCCGACTTCGGAGTCTCCTCCTCCAACTCGGCTTCCGAGAACACCGTCAAGCTTCAAGCCGCCATCGAGTGGGCTTCATCGCGCGGACAAGCCCTGTACCTCGAACCCTCGGACAAACCTTATGAAGTGGATGGCGGCATCGTCCTCAAGGCCAACGTCTCGCTGCTCGGACCCCATGGTCCGGTTGGGCGAGGGACGGTCAACGCGGAGGGCAAGCACCCGATCGGCTCGGTGTTCGCCATCCGCGACCGCGAACGACCGTTCCTGACGGTCGAATCCGCGACCCAGATCCGCGGGCTACAGTTCTGGTACCCCGAGCAAACCCTCGACGACCCCGCCAAGGTGATCGCCTATCCGCCCACCATCAAAGTCTCGCAAACGGTGCCGGCGCAAGGCGTGACACTGTCCTGCCTGACGTTCTACGGCGAGTTCTTCGCGATGGATTTCCGCGCCGGAGGGCCGCCGTGCGAGCAGATCCTCGTGGAACACTGCTACGGGTACCCGCTGGGCGGCACGTTCGTGGCGATCGCCAAGTGTTACGACATCCCGCGTATCCTCCACACCCACGTCAACCCGGCCAACATGAGGAACTTCATGGGCGGCTTTTCCAAGTCGGTCGTGGATTCGGTCGTAGCGAGGGGAACGTTCGCATACGCGATCGACGCCACCGACAACGCCATGCTGATGGACGTGTTCACGTTCGGCACGTTCGGTGGCGCTTGGCTCGGACCGGCGACGTACGGTCAACTGACAGGCTTCAACTTCGACTGTGTCACGGTAGGCATCCATAAGTCGGGCGACAACACGTTCAACCGCAATTGGCAGGTGGCCCAAGGCTCGATCATCGCCAACACCGGACGATTGGTGGACGAAGTGCATCCGTTCATCGTCGAGGGAAAGGGTCATCTAGCCGTATCGAACGTCGAGGCGTTTTCTGGTCCGAACGGGGCTTTGACCACGCTGGACAAGAGCCGCGACTTCATGCTGGTCCGGGGTGCCGATCCATTGACGATCTCGCTGTTCGGGTGCCGCATGAGGAACTACACGTCCGAGTCGCCGCTGACCCTCGAGAACCCGAAAGCAGTCGTCCGCGCCGTCGGATGCTTCGACAAAGACGAGAGGCTGTTCGAGCGATGAGGGTGTTGGTCCACGATTGGCACCTGAGCGTGTGCAGCCTGCCTCCGGATTGGAGCGGGAGGCTCGACGGCCCGTTCCATGCCACCATCCGCACGCCGGTTGAAACGACGGTGATCGTAGCCGAGGGCGAAGAGCCCGCCGACGCTCGAACTGAATCAGGCTGGACGGCATTGGAGATCGAGGGGCCGATCCCGTTCGATCAAGTGGGTGTTTTGCTCCGATTGCTCGCGCCGCTGGCTCAGGCGGATGTACCCATCTTCGCGGTATCGACCTACGCGTCCGACGTGGTGTTGGTCAAAAGAGCCGACCTGACAAAGGCGATAGCGGCGCTCAATGCGGCTGGCCATGAGACGATCAACTCTTCGAACCGCTAGAATGAGCATATGATCGTTCCTCTCAAGACGCTGCTCGGTGTGGTGATCGGCGGCGCGGCCGGCGTCGGTTGGGTCGCTTTGATGCAACGCACCAACCCAGGGTGACCGAGTTGTCAATATCCGGCGGCGCCGGTGATCGTTCTCGCCGTGGTCGGGGGCTTGTTGGCCTCCGGAGCACTCCGCTAGCGGGCTCCTACTCGATGAATGCGTCCTCGGCTGGCGGGCGTTTGAGGTAGGCCTCGATGAACCCGTCGATTTCTCCATCCATGACGCCGAGCACATTTCCGGTCTCGAAACCGGTCCGGTGGTCCTTGACCATCGTATAGGGTTGCATCACATAACTGCGGATCTGCCGGCCCCACTCGGCCGGACCACCCTCGCCGCGCATGGCGTTGGCTTTGCCTTCGGCTTGTTCGCGCTCGAGGCTGGCGAGGCGGGCCAGTAGAACGCTCATGGCCGCTGCGCGGTTCTTGTGTTGGCTGCGCTCGTTCTGACACTGAACGACGATGCCCGTCGGCAGGTGGGTGATGCGCACGGCGCTTTCGGTCTTGTTCACGTGCTGGCCGCCAGCGCCGCCCGCGCGTAGTGTTTCAACCTTGAGCTCTGAGGGATCCAAAGTGACTTCCGTCTCTTCGATTTCGGGCAACACCTCGACTTTGGCGAACGACGTGTGGCGTCGCGCACTGGCGTCGAAGGGCGAAATGCGGACAAGTCGGTGGACACCATGTTCGGCCTTCAGATAACCGTAGGCGTTATCTCCGGTGACCTGAAAGTTGACCGAACGATATCCCGCCACATCCCCCGGGTTCTCGCTGAGCAGTTCGACTTTGAACCCGTGGCGTTCGGCCCAGCGCGTGTACAGTCGAAACAGCATCGACGCCCAGTCGCAGGCCTCGGAGCCGCCCGCGCCGGCATTGATCTCGACCAGAGCGTTGCGCCCATCGTGTTCGCCGCTCAGCAGGGTCTCGATCTCGTAGGCGTCGAGCGCTTTCAGGAACTCGATGGCCATGCGGTCGGTCTCGGCTTCGAGCTCGTCGTTGGGTTCCAAAGCCAGCAGTTCGTAGAACTCGTGGACGTCCTCGCAGGTCCGTTGCAGTTGCTGCAATGGAGCGATGCGCGCCTTCAAGCGGCTCAGCTGTTTGAGTTTGGCTTGCGCCTCGGATGGATTCGACCAAAGGTCGGGCGATTCCGCTAGCCGTTCAAGGTCGGCGATTTGGGAGCGTAGTTTAGGCAGGTCAAAGATGACCTCCAATAGCGTCCAGCCGCCCACGCGACTTAGACAGCGCTTCATGCTGTTCAAGGTTCAGCATAGGGCGCAGGATACCCGTTACACTGGGGGACCGTGAGCCCGTCTCCCCTTCCCATCGAAATGCGCCCGTTCGTGCTGACGCGTTGGCAGGCCGCATGGCTGGCGTCGCTGCAGTACTGGCGGCGCTGGTGGTTCGTGATGGTCGCATACCCGCTATTCGGCGCCTTGGGTCTGGCGTTCTCGCAAGACCCCTATGTTCGGGGCGTCGCGATCGTCGCGTTGCTGTGGCCGTTCTCGGTGCCCCTGCGGTCGCTGATGCGCTCGGCGGCGATGCGGCGGCGGTTCGGCGAGCGCCATACGCCTTATGTCTACGAAGACTTCATCGCCCTCGAGACGGAGGGTGGCCAGTCGAAGGGGTTCAAAGTGCCGTTCTCGGGAGTGCGGGACGTGGATTGCACGCGCCAGGCGTACCTGATGCACCTGGGTCGCTACACATACTTCGTTCTGCCCGCGGAAGCATTTGCCAACCAGGAGGCACGCAAGGCGTTCGAGGCGCACCTGCGAAAGAAGGTGTCTATCGTCCGGCCCATCCAGAGGTCTTAGCGCCATCAGTTCTCGGGGGTGTCTTCGCCGAGCATGTGCCGGACGGAATAGATCTGCCCGCAATGGTACGCCACATGGTAGGCGGCGATCCGCAATCGGTCGCGGACCGTGATGACCCGGTCCCACGCATCGTCGAACGCATGGTCACCCGGGAGTTCAAGGGCTAGGGCCGCCCGATAGCACCGCTCGTGCAGGTTCAGGTACTCGGCGGTGAGCTCAGCCAATGGCAGCGAGGCAAGGTCCGGATCAACGGGTCTTTCGAGCATTGTGGGGGGCCAACCAAAGACATCCCGGGTCAGCACCGAAGTCTGCCACGCCTCGGGAGGTTGCCCGAGGAGGAAGCGACAGATGATGGACCCTTCCGATCGGGCCACGTGGGCGAGGTGTTCGCTGATCGCCAGCAGATTCGGCCCCGGACGTTGATGCAGGTGCTCCTCGGCGATCCCACCGAGGACCAAGTCGGTCTCGAAGTACATCCAGTGCCACGTCTCGATCAGGCTGCGAACCTCGTTGTCCATCGTCCGCAGTATCCACCAAGACGTTCGGAGTGCTGGCGAGCCCGTCCTTTGGGTCCACAGACCTCTTGGGCCAAGTCAAACCTGACATCATTTAGACGGATGGCTAAATAGCCGTCCGACGACTTATGCGAGATCGCGTCTTCAAGGCACTGGCGGATCCCACCCGCCGCGAGATTCTCCGGTTGCTCGCCAAAGGCGAAGCGACGGCGGGAGAGTTGGCGGACCGGTTCCAGATCACCGCGCCTTCGATGTCCCACCACTTCAACGTGTTGAAGGACGCCGGGCTCATCGACGGCAGACGCGAAGGGCAGCAGATCGTGTACACGCTCAACACGACCGTGTACCAGGATGTGATCCGCAGCCTGATGGACCTGATCTCGCACGAGAAGAAAGAGGAAACGCGATGACCACCCGCCGTGCGCTCCTGATCTGTCTGGTCCTCTGGCTCGCCGAGGCCGTGTTCTTTGCCGTCGTCTTCGGTCGGTTGCCCGATCGCGTGCCGACGCATTGGGACATCAACGGCAAGGTGGACGGCTGGATGTCGCCTGTGGCGGCCATCACGTTCAACCTGGTGCTGACGGCTCTGATGGCGGCGCTCACCGCTGCGGGCCAGTGGCTCTCGCCGAAGGGCTACGAGCCGGCCCGGTTCCTGAGCGTGTGGAACTTCATCATGGTCACGGTGACGGCGTTCTGCGCGGCCATCGGGGTCTTGACGGTGGTGGCCGCGTTGAATCCGGCGTTCGAGGCGGGGCGGCTCATCGTGGTGGCCGTGCTGATGCTGATCGCGCTTATCGGCAACGTGATGGGCCAGACCCGGCAGAATTACTGGGCGGGCATCCGGACGCCTTGGACGCTGCAGAGCCAGCGCGTCTGGAACGAGACGCATCGAATCGCGGCGCGGTGGATGGTCGGCGCGGGGGTCTTGGGCACGGTCGCGATCCTGGCCGGCGCGCCGATGTGGATCGCGTTGGTGCTGATCTTCGGCTCGACCCTCGGCCCGGCGGCGTATTCGTTTGTGCTGTACCAGCGGTACGAGCGGGGCTGAGGCCGCAGGGAGTGCCGGGCTGGGTTGGCTCAGATCGACCGACTAGGCAGTAGCAAGGCGACTACGAATGCCCGGCGTTCCTCGGCTGTCACTCCGGCGAGTTCGGCCACCGCTGTCTCAGCTTGCCGAACGATCGCGATCGCCTGAGCCCTCGTGTACCGGGAATGTGGGTCATAGTCAGCGGTGTGCCGCTCAGCTTGAAGTTGGACGAAAGTGTTCGCGATGTTCCGGACACGAGGACTCCAAGAGGCGTTTTTCGCAATTCGTTCGCACGCCTGCTTCGCAGGGCCATGACCCAAGGCTCTCACAACACTGCGCCAGGCGTCGGCGCCGCGCATCGCATGGGTGCGCCCGACAAACAGGTCCGCAGCCTCGCGTGCCAAAGACTGGAAGAGGGCGTAGTAGGCAGTGCTAACGGCCCGTGCCAAGTGTGCGTGCGTGGGGCGACGGCGGTCAGCGCGACAAAGCGTGTACGCTGCCCTGACAAGAGACTTCAGGATGCCTCCCGTACCAGCTGACCCTCATAGAGGAGATGCCGCATGTAGGGGTAGAGATCTCCCAGATCGTGCCGTTCCAAAATGGATCGGACGCCATCCACCAACGCGAGGAGCCGAGTCGGATCAAACGGAACCTGATCTGTGCCAGAGGCGTATCGCACGTTCACCAGGACAGACCAATCCCCATCATGGTCACGCTCGACGGACACGTCTGCGCCAACGAACCCGCTCGGGGCCAACTCGGTCCGCAGGAACTCGGCTATCTCCTGAGCGGCCGCCGCAGGCAACTTCGGCTTTAGGTCGCGCATGCCTCAATGTAGCACAGGACGCGGCCAAACGCCAACCAGAATATGCCCCGCGCGCCATCCGGCCCCGGCTGGCCGTACAATGAAGCAACGATGACCCGAAGATGGATCCTCGCGGCTGGCGCAATGGCGATGGCGTGGTGCGCCGCGCCCTCCGTCTCAGCCAAGGACGAGCGGCAGACCGTCGTCGTATGGGGCCTCGGCCTCGGCCCCGACTCCAAGGGGCTCGAAGCCACGATCCGCGAGTTCGAGAAGCGCTGGCCCCAGTACAAGATCCGCATCCTCAGCATGGGCGCGGGGCGAATGAACCCCCAAAAACTCATGACGAGCATCGTCGGCAACGTCCCGCCCGACGCCATCCACCAAGACCGGTTCACCATCGGCGACTGGGCCAGCCGAGGCGCGTTCCGCCCGCTCGACGACCTGATGGCCCGAGACGCCGGCAAGGACCCCTACACCCCCCGGCCCGACCAGTACTACGAAGCCACCTGGCAGGAAGCCAGCTACAACGGGCAGGTGTACGCCATCCCCATGGCGGCGGACAACCGCGCCCTCTACTGGAACCGCAAAATCTTCCGCGAGAAGGCCAAGGAACTGCGCGCCGCAGGCCTGGACCCCGAGCGTCCGCCGCGCACGTGGAGCGAACTGCTCGCCTACGGCAAGGTCCTCACCGAATACAACCCCGATGGCAAGACGCTCAAGCGGGCAGGGTTTCTGCCCAACTTCGGCAACTCATGGCTGTACATGTACGCGTTCCAAATGAACGCGAGCTTCATGTCTCCCGATGGTCGGACGTGCACGCTGTACACCCCCGAAGCCGAGAAGGCCCTCGAGTTCATCGTCAAAGGTTACGACCAGGTGGGCGGCTACGAGAACGCCAAGGCGTTCGAAACGGGCTTTCAAGGTGGCGAGAACGACCCGTTCATCATCGGCAAAGTCGCCATGAAGATCGACGGCGACTGGATCATCGGCAGTCTTGCCCGCTACGGTCCGAACCTCGACTTCGCCACCGCGCCTCCGCCGGTGCCCGACGACCGCTACCACAAGCGGGGCGCGTTCGCCAACGAGACCGAAACCTTCGTTTCCTGGGTGGGCGGGTTCAGTTACGCTATTCCCAACGGGGCGCGCAATGTGGACGGAGGGTGGCAGTGGATCAAGTGGGCGACCAGCACCGAGGCCCGACTGATCGACATGGCCGCCCAGCGCGATTGGGAGCGACGGCGCGGCCGCACGTTCGTGCCGCGCATCCAGGCGAACAAAGAGACGAACGAGAAGATGTTCGTCCAATTCAAGCCCGGCGACCCAAAGTTTGCGGCCGCGGTGAGAACGCACATCGACTTGATGCCCGTCTCGCGCATGCGCCCCGTGACGTTCGTGGGCCAGCCGCTGTGGGATGAACATGTGCGCGCGCTGGAAGCTGCGGCCATGCACCGCAAGACGCCCGAACAAGCCCTGAAAGACGGACAGGCTGTGGTCCAGCGCGAACTTGACGCGGTCTTGGGCGCATCCGCGTACCCGACTCTGGACATGCGCTTGCCCCAAGGCATCGGCATCGGCCTGACCTTGGCGGCGGTGATCGGCTGGATGATCTGGCTCAAGCGTCAGCGTCTTGGCCCCCTCGCGCGAACCGAGGCCAAGTGGGCGTACCTGTTCATCGCGCCGTGGCTCGTCGGCTTCTTGGTGTTCACGCTGGGCCCCATGGTGGCCTCGCTGTTCTTCAGCTTCACCCAATACAACGTGCTCTCGCCCGCGCGTTGGGTCGGGGTCAAGAACTACACCGACCTGTTCGCGGGCGACTGGGTGAACATGTCGAAGGCCCTGTACAACACCGTGTACCTGGCCGGGATCGGCGTGCCGCTCGGTGTGGCGACAGGCTTGGCCGTGGCCCTGCTTCTCAATTCGGCGGTGCGCGGGATGCGCTACTACCGGACCCTCTTCTACATGCCCGCCATCGTGCCGACCGTGGCCAGCGCCGTCCTGTGGATCTGGTTGCTCACCAGCGACCCCAACAAGGGGTTGATCAACGCGGCCTGGAACGCAACGTTCTCCCAGTGGTTCGGCACGGCGCCGCCGGGATGGCTCAACGCCGAGGCGTGGGCCAAGCCGTCGCTCATCCTGATGGGTATGTGGGGCGCGGGCAGCGGCATGATCCTGTGGCTGGCCGGCCTCAAGGGCGTCCCAGGCCAGTTGTACGAAGCCGCCTCGATCGACGGGGCCACCCCGCGACAACAGTTCTGGGCCGTCACGCTGCCGCAACTCAGCCCGATCGTGTTCTTCAATCTGGTGATGGGCTTCATCGGCGCCCTGCAGGAGTTCGACCGCGTGTACGTCATGAAGCCCGCCGAAGGCTCAGCGGGCCCGGCGGATTCGTTGCTCGTGCCGGTCTATCACCTGTTCGTGAACGGGTTCAACTACTTCAAGATGGGCTACGCCAGCGCCCTGGCCTGGGTCATCTTCGGGGTCATCCTGCTCTTGACGGCCTTCCAGTTCAAACTCGCCCCACGCTGGGTCCACTACGAGGCGGAGAAGTGAAGGAGAGTGTTCAGTGTTCAGTGTTCAGTGTTCAGTGTTCAGTGTTCAGTGTTCAGTGTTCAGTGTTCAGTATTCAGTGTTCAGTGTTCAGTGTTCAGTGTTCAGTGTTCAGATCGTGTGCGGAGGGATAGGTGGCGTACCAGTCGTTTGAGGAGCTAGAGGTTTGGAAGCGGTCGATGGGCGCAGCGGTGCTGATCTACGCGTGCCTCCGAGACTGCCGCGATTTCGGCCTCCGCGAACAGATGCAGCGATCAGCGGTTTCGATTCCGTCGAACATCGCCGAGGGTGCTGAGCGTGGGGGCTTGGACTTTGCGCGCTATCTGAAGATTGCCCTCGGCTCCGCTGCTGAACTGCGAACCCAGTGCTACATTGCGCGAGATGTCGGCACTCTGAAACCCGAAGATGCAGAGACTCTGGTCGCCGAGTTGAAGGAGATTTCGCGGATGCTCTCCAGTTTGTCGCGAACCGTGACCTCGCGTGCCAGGTCGCCTTTTGCCAGCACCTCCGACCGTGAAAACTGAATCCTGAACCCTGAACACTTAGACCATGTCTCCCGAAATCCTCTTCGCCATAGGAACGCTCGCCGCTTGGATCGCGGCGTTTGCCGGTTTGCGGGCGGTTTACGTGGTCCTCCAACTCGTGTTCCGGACGCCGGGGACCGACGGCGTCAGGCTACGCGGCGCGTTGATCGCTTCCTCTCTGACGGCTGCGATTGGCTTCATCGTCGCGGGAAGTACGCCGTTCGATCCCGGGCGCGAGGTGGGCGAGGGGATTCGTGTCCCACTGGTCTGGATCTACATGCCGTTCTTCGGCTGGGCGGTGGCGGCGTCGGTCGTGATGATCGCGTTGCGCATGATCCAGGCGTTCCTCGCCCTCTCGCAGATCGAGCGAGTCGAGAGGCTGAAGGCAGCGGGAGCGTGGACGGTCTTCGGCATCGCCTCGGCGTTCGGGGCGCAGGCGACGAACGTGCAGCCCACGCTGTTCCGAGGCATCGTGCCTGTTTCCGTCTCATGGCTGGCAGGGATCGTGTTTCTGGCCGTGGCGGCGATGGCGGCCATGGTGTCGGCAGCCAGGTTCACGGCTGGACGCGGCGTCTCGAAGGCCATCGCGACCCACTCGGCGCTGGTCGTCGGGTCCTTCGTCTTCGGGTTGCCGTTCGCGTGGCTCGTCATCACCAGCTTCAAGGAAGACCGGGACATGGCCTCGGCGAACGGCATCGTGTGGGTGCCGCGCGTCCAGATCGAGGTGCCCTACAACGACCCCGACGACCCGTTGCTGGTCACCCAACACGAAGGCCGCCGCGTCGAGACCTCGATCATCGAGCGCCGATCGGATGGCATGCTGGTCCTGGATATCGTGAAGCCCGCCGCGCTCCGGGGCGTCACACTGGAGCGGCGTACCGACGAAGTGACCGAGATCCCCAAGATGATCCCGCTCGTCTCGCAAGTGCAGGGCGGCGAGACGGTCGTGGGCAAGGTGATCAAGGAACTCGACGACGGACGCCGGCGCGTCGAAATCCTGGAGCCCGCCAGCCGCAAAGGCGAGGTGTTCGAAAGCAACCCGGGCGATCTCGAGCCCGTCCGCAAGATCGGCCTGCGCACGCGGAACTATTCCGATGCGCTCGAGTTCCTCCCGCCCGAAACCCAGATGGGCTTGGTGTATCTCAAAAACACGCTGCTCATCGTCGTGCTGAGCGTGCTGGGCACGTTGGGCAGTTCGGCCATCGTGGCCTATGCGTTTTCGCGATTGCGGTTTCCGGGCAAGAACGTGCTGTTCATGGTGCTGCTGAGCACGATGATGCTCCCTGGCGCGGTCACGCTGTTGCCCACGTTCCTCATCTTTCGGGCGTTCGGCATGATCGACACGCTGTATCCCATCTGGATACCCGCCTTCTTCGCTTCGGCATTCAACGTCTTTCTGCTTCGCCAATTCTTCATGACCATCCCGATGGAGCTTGAGGATGCGGCGAAGATCGACGGTTGCTCGTACCTGCGGACGTTTTGGCAGGTGATGTTGCCTCAGGTCAAACCGGCTTTGGCCGTTATCGCGATTTGGACGTTCATGGGCGCGTGGAACAACTTCATGGGCCCCCTGATCTACGTCAACTCGCCCGAGAACATGCCGATCGCCTATGCGCTCCAACTGTTCCAAGGCGACCGAGGCACTGAACCCGGCTTGATGATGGCGATGGCGACGATGTCCATGCTTCCCGTTTTGGCGCTGTTCTTCTTCGCGCAGCGCTACTTTATCGAGGGAGTAACGCTGAGCGGCTTGGGTGGGCGGTAGTCGTCGCTTGGTGGGGCTTTTTGGCGGCGCCCCCTTTGTCGCTGGCGCAACATCTCCCCCGCAAGCGGGGGAGACTCACGGTTTCGTCCGGTTCAGCGAAGCGGGATACGGAGGTTCAGGCTCTTCACGTCCGACGTGATCACGAACACCGCTTTGCCGTTCCCGTCGTTCCGCATCGAGATGCCCGACGCGGGCGTGTAGCCCGTCGCGACCATCGAAGCCGGCACCTCGAACGCCATGTCCTTCAGCGACTCGGGGTTCATCATCGTCACGGTCATCTGGGTTCGAGCCGTGTTGACATACGTCTCGAACGTCGTCTTCACGTACCGCCGCATGAATCGGGCGAACTCGGGCATGGTGTCCACCCGGAGCTTCCCGGCGTTCTGCAGGTTCTGGAGGTGGTCGAGGAACAGGTTGAACGTGCCTTCGTAACGCTGGTTGATCAGGTCGTTCGGGTGGCTGTACATCAGGCGCACCGTCTTGGCGTTGGCAGCGAAGTCGGCCAATCCGTTCAACCATGCCAGGGTGTCGGCGTCGCGCACGCGTGCCCGTCGGATCTCGTAGAGGCTCGCGAAGGTCTGATAGGTCGAGAGCGGGAAGGCCCAGACGTCTTCGGAGACCAGCTTGTTGTCCCAGAACGTGCGGGTGGGCGGGCTGCCCGTGTCGCCGACGTAATAGTAACCTTCGATGCCCTGCTCGGCCAAAATCTGGGTCGCAATGGGCTGCGGGTGAACGCCCTGCGGCGCGGAGTAACTGCGCACGGGCTCGCCCGTGACATCTTGGACGGCGGCGCTGTTGAGCGCAATGTACTGGCGGATGTCCTCGTCCTTCAGCACGCCGTTGAGGATGCCGAACGCGAACCAGTCGTGAGCCCAACCTCCGTGCGAGCCGATGACGCCGTAGGGGATCAGGCTCTCAAGATAGGGTCGACCCACGGTCGTCGCCTTGAATCCCAGGTTGTCGCCGACCGAGATGAAGTCGGGACCCGCGGTGACGTTGAAGTCCTGGCGCAGCGTGGGCCGGAACAAGCCCGCCGAATGCACCTTGGGCAGCGCGTCGTGCTCGACCGCCGAATCCACGTGCCAGTTCATGACCAGTCCGCCCTTGCCTTCGGGGGTCGGAATGAGCCTCGGCAGCTTGGCGATGTCGAACAGAAACGCCTGCATCGTCGCAAACAGCAGCATGCTGTCGCCTCGCGCCCGGAGATAGCCCAACGGCATACCCACATACACCGCGTTGCCGGTGCCCAGCCGGCGACGCGCGATGGCGGGTGTGTTCTCTTCGCGGGCCAAAATCTCAAGGCCCGAGACGGGGTCGGCGACCGCGTTGGTCATCGGATACCGCAACTGGCCATAGTAGTAGCCCACGATCGAGTTGGTGGAGTCCAGTCGTCCAGGTTGGATGTACCACGAGGCGCCGGCTTGAGCACTCGCGAAGGTGACTCGTCCGAACAGGAACGCCGCGACTCCCAGTTCGTCGTACCGGAAGTAGTCGAGCCCCACGACCGAGCGCAGTTCGGGCTCGGCCAAGAAGAACTGTCGCCGGTCGCGGATGCCCGCGTCGAACACGACGAGAGTGTTGCCGCCCTGCTGCACATAGGACTGCATCTTGGTGCGGATGCCGGTGGTCAGTTGCTGGGCGACGCTGTCGGGGAAGACGATCGCCTTGTACTGTTGCAGCATGCCGCTCACGGACATCCAGCTCAATTCCTGCGACGACGTCCACTTGACGTTGACGCCCATCTCTTGCATGGCGTAGTCCCACGCGTTGCGGACCGGCCAGGCATTGTTGAGCGACGTGTTGTCGTAGACGAACGCCACCCGGTTGGTCGGCTCGAGGACCTGGGCTTGAACCGGGGGAGCGGACAGGCCAAGGCCGAGCCCGCCGACGAGGAGCGCGCTGGCAGCCCTCAGGGTTCGACAAATGAGTTGGGCACACTGCATAGCACCCTGATGATCGGCCCTTGGGACCACCCGATCCAAGTCGCGTTTAGGGGGTCCCAAGCAACAGGCTGGCAACGGTACCGGGCTCTACGCGCCGGGGTTGAGCGACTGGACGGTCTCGTGGTTCCAGTTGATGAGGATCACCGAGTAGTCGTGGGGCTCGCCCTGCCGCTTTTCCACGCGGATCGCGCCGCAGTCTTCGAGGTTCGCGATCAGCGCCTTCCGCTGATAGTCCGCCAACTGGTCCATGTGGTTGCGCAGCTTGAACAAGTAGGGGCTTAGAAAGACCTCGGAGTGGTGGCCGAAATCGCGCAGTAGCAGATCGAGCGCCTCCAACTCGTCTTCGTTGGTGATCGGCTGGGAGCGCGCGAACGTGCTCGGCTGGCCGATGCGCGTGCCGTTGGGTCGCGGCGCGGGTCGCTTGGGTGCTTCGGCGCTCGAAGTCCTGGGCTGATCGGCCTGCATCTTGGCGACCTTGGCGGCCAGGAACCGCTCCAACATCTCTTCGCTGAGCAGCTTTTCCGCGTCGATGAAGTTTTCTTCGCCCACGTTCTGCAGCAGGTCGCCCGAGAGGAACTTCTCCTTGAACGCCACGGCGAGGACTGTTCGCGCTTGTTGGGTGAGGTGCTGGATGACAGGGATGTAGTCGCGGTCGCCAGCCAGAAAGATGAACGTATTGATTTCGGGCCGGGTGTAGAGGATCTCCATCGCGTCGATGCACAGCCGCATGTCGGCGGCGTTCTTGTGCTCCGTACCCAACACGTTGTGCGTCTCGACACCTAGCAAGTACAAGGAGCCCTGGGGTGTCGTTCCAAGCCGCTCGAAGTCGGCGTAAGCCTTCTGGACGATGACCCTTTCCTCCCGGCTACGCAACACCATGCTGCGCAGGTTTCGGATCATGTCAAGAATCAGATCGGTCGGCTCGTTGAGCGATATGTAGTAGTTCTTTAGATAGTAGTATACGTTTTCGAAGTCGATGAATACCGCGGCATAGTGGTTCCCAACGAAGCGGGAAGCAGACGGAGAGGCATGGTGAGGCTCGCGAAGGAGTGTCATATGGCTTTGATTCAGGGGTGGGCGTCAACCGCCCGAAGGTTGTGGCGCGGTGCCCGAAGCGGGGCGCGCTGGCTGGTCGAACTCGGATGTGTCCACCACGGCGGCGGCGGTGTACTTGTTCTGGGCGTTCCAGAGCAAATACTCCTTGTAGCCGAGTTCGCGCGCCGCCTTGATCTGGGCGCGGACCTCAGCGGCCCCATAGGGAATGCCGAGAGAAAAGTCTTGAAGCCACGGTCGAAGCGGCTTGTCGGGCAACTTGTCGCGAAAGTCTTTCAGACTTTTGCTGACGATCAGATACGGGCTGGCGTTCGGGTTGGCCACGCCGTATTCGCCTTTCGCGTAGTGCGAGGGGTAGACCATGGGGCAGATCAGGTCGAAGGGCGCACTGCTCGTCTGCAGTTCCTGACCGATGCCTTGGTCGGCGTTTCCGGAACTGATGATGCCGAACAAGTCGGCGCTGTAGACGGCGCCCTTGTCTCGCACCCGCTTGCCGATGAAGTTCGCGAACTCGGCGATCACTTCGGCGGGCTTGGCGTCGGGCTTGGGATACTTGGCTTTGCCGGGAAAGACCATGGAGCTCATCTTCCCTTCGCTGGGGAAGCGCACATAGTCCAACTGGATTTCGGGGAATCCCAGTTCCAGAGCGAAGTCGACCACGGCGGCCAGATACTCCCAATTCTCTTTGTTGTAGGGGTCGAGCCAGGCGTATCCGGCTCGGTCCTTCCAAGGCTTGCCGTCCGCCGTCTGCACGGCCCGGTGCGGGAACTTGATGGGCACGAACTTGTCTCGGAAGCATGCGATCCGTGCAATCGGATAGACCTTGGCCTCTTCAAGGCGGGTCATCAGGGCGTCGGGCTTGGTCACGGCGACTTGGGTCGCACCCGCCGCAGCCGCGTCGGCGATGTCGGTCTTGAAGTAAATGATGCCAGCGTCGCGGATGTCGATGACCAATGAGTTCAACTCTGTGTCATTCAACATCTTCACAACGTTGTCCATTCGACTGCTCAAGCCGGCAGACCATGCGGTGAGATAGATCCCCCGGACGTGGTCGGGCTTCGGGAATCGGACCTTGGGAGGAGGCGGCTCCTCGACCTTGTCGGACGGCGGCGCGACAACCGCCGACTTGGAAGGGCCGGAGCAAGATATGATGCAGGCGAACGCAAAGAAACCCACGCAATGACCAAGACAGCGAAGCCGACCCACCTCCTCATTCTAGCCGTTGCCGTATGCGCGTTGGGCGGTTGCGGGTCAACTTCTCGCCATGAAAAGCCGGCGGTGTCGGAGGTCCCGTTCGCCCCCGTTGCCCAGCCGGCAAAGCGCGTGACCGACCGTCCCGCCGACACCGAAGGGCAGGTGTTCGTCATCGAGTACCACAAGATCGCCAGAGACGAGGCGCGGTGGGATCGATCCATCGATCGGTACAAGAAAGATCTTCAGAAGCTGTATGACTTGGGATTTCGCCCCGTCACCCTGACCGAGTATGTCGAAGACCGGATGGAACTCGCTCCTGGTGCCAGCCCGATCGTGTTCACGTTCGACGATTCGCACATCAGCCAATTCCGGTTCCTCGAAGATGGCACGGTCGATCCGGACTGTGCGGTCGGCATTTGGATGGATTTCGCCAAGAAACACCCCGATTTCCCTGTCAAAGCGTCGTTCTACATTCTCCCGCCCACGCCCTGGGGCCAAAAAGACTCGGTGGACAAGAAGTTCGCCATGCTCAAGGAGTGGGGTTGCGAGGTCGGCAGCCACTCGGTGACCCATACCAGCCTCGCCAAACTGGACGACGAAGGTGTTCGCCGCGAAGTGGCAGACTCCATCGACTTCGTCGCCAAACACGGATTCGAGTGCAAGACCATCGCTCTCCCCTATGGCATCTCACCGAAGAACGCTTCGCTGCTCGAAGGCTTCGAGCGCGAAGGCAAGCGATACGGGTTCGCCGGAGCGCTGCTGGTCGGCGCCAACCCTGCGCCTTCGCCCAAGTCGGCCAAGTTCAACCCCATGCGCATCCCGCGCATCCAGTGCATCGACGGCGAGTTCGGCCTGGACTACTGGCTCGACCAATTGGCGCAGGGCAAGGTCCGCCCCTACGTGGCCCCGTGAACCCCGCCGCCAGCATCACGGACGCGTTTCGACGCACGATTCATGGCGTGCACGGCGAAGCGGGCGACGCGTGGCTCCAGGAGTTGCCCTCTATTCTCGACCGTTGCGCCGATACGTACCGGCTCGAGTGGGAGGAGCCGTTCCCCCGTCACTGGTACAACTTCTTGGCGCCTGCGAGGTTGCCGAACGGGGTGCGGTGCGTCTTGAAGTGTGGCGTTCCTGGCCGGGGCATCCGGGCCGAGATCGACCTCCTGAGAGCTTACGCGGGACGTCCCGCGGTTCGGTTGCTAGCGAGCGACACCGAGAGGGGCATCGCCCTGCTGGAGCGTATCGAGCCCGGAACGACGTTGGTCGAGTTGGCGTCCGAGGACGACGACCTGCGAGCGGTTGAAGCGGCGGCCGACCTGATGGACCAGTTGCGCATGCCGCCCGATACCGTCCCGTGGATCGAGCCGGTCGGCGAATGGTTGGAGGTGTTCGACCGCATCGCGACCCGCGAGCCTTACGCGGCGGTGGCCGACATGATCGCCGATGCCCGGGCGGTGGCGCGCGAACTGCTCGAGTCCTCGCCGGAGGTCTACCTGCTCCACGCCGACCTCCATCACCAGAACATTCTGCTCGCCAAGGATCGGGGATGGCTGGCGATCGACCCCATGGGCGTCGTGGGCGAGCCCGCTGTGGAGATTGCCGTGTTCGTGCGCAACCTCTGGCAGGATCACCACAAGCGCATCGATCCAGCCGCCACGATGCGCCGCCGGATTCAGGCGTTCTGCGACCTGCTTGGCCTTGATCGCGGCCGCGCCGAAGGGTGGTGTTTCGTCCTGTCGATGGTCTCCACAGCCTGGAGCATCGAAGATGGCGAAGACGATTGGGCCGATAGCGCAACCATCACTCGATTGCTGGCGCAGAACCTCTTGCCCTCGTACCGTTCACGGTCTTAGGAAAGGTCGAGCGCCCGTTCGGCCTCGGCGAACAGAGCCTCCACGAGTTCGGCGACAAAGAAGCGTCCCTTCTGCTTGGCCAGCTCGTACCATGGGCTCATCATCACAGAGCGCATGAGGAACACGCCGTGGTCGGAATAGTCCTGCGGCGTAGCCGCCAGCCGCTCCAGCAATCCGCCGACCGCGGAGGGACCGCATCGTTCCGCCGAAAGCGTCGTCCGACTGACAAAGAACCGCCGATCGAACACACGCTGTTCAGATGCAGGGCCAGCATCGAACGCCTGATGGATGCGCCGATTGAACCGATTGATGGCTTTCAGGGGCATTTCGCGCCCGGCAGGGGCGAACAGGTAGCACACGATGTTCGATCCGGGAGGGCAAAGCACATGGGCCCGGACTCTGGTCTCCACTTCGCGCGGGTAGGCCTCCAACAACGCATGGAGCTCGCACGCCGCACGCACCTGGTCGCGCAACATTCGCCCGTGCTGGCTGGCGTCCAGAGCAATGAGCGAATGGCTGAGCCAGACTCCGGCCGCCGCCGCGCCCGGTTTGCTGCCCTCCAGAACATAGACTCCGATGCTCTGTTCGCCTGCACGCGGCTTGTCGGGGTCGTCTTCCAAGTACGGGGCGTCCTGTCGCGCAACGGCCTTCACCCACGGCGACTTGAAGCAGATCGCACCCGCCGGATAGGGGATGAATCCGAGTTTGTGCGGGTCCACGGTCACGGAGTCGGCTTGCCCGGTGGCACCGAGGGCGTCGCAGGCCCCTTGGTCGGGCAGGTACAAGGGCAAGGAAACGCTGCGCCCCGCGATGCGCGACTGTGTGGTCGGCTCGCCGAGACCAATGCGTTCGGGGAGGATCATGGTCCTGAGGTAGCCCCCATACGCGGCGTCCACGTGCAACCAGAACGACCCCAGCCCCGCCGCTTCCCGCTCGTTGCGCAGGGCCACGATGCCGTCCACGGGGTCGATCGCGCCTTCCTCGGTGGTTCCTGCGACGGCCACGACGGCCAGCACATGGTCGCCTGCGGCGCGAGCGGCATCCAACGCCTCGGCCAACGCGCCGACATCCATGCGGAAGTGGCGGTCCACCGGTACGGCATGCAGCGAACGCGTGCCGAGTCCAAGCACATCCATGCATTTGGTGAAGCAGTAGTGGTACGTCTCTGGCACCAAGAGGCGCGGCTTGGAACCCAACGCGCGGATCACATGCGCCGTGCCTTGAGAGGCCGGATTGAACCGACTGCTCCAAAGGGCCTTGGCCACGCGCCTGTAGCCCTTTTGCGCGCCCCAACGCTCCTCGGCGTCGGCCCATGTGTCGGCTAGTGCAGCAAGAACGGCGCCGGGCGAGAGCCCGAACAAGTCGTCGCCCTGAGCAAGCGCCGCATGGGCGGGCAGGCCGAGCCGACTCCGCGCTTGTCGCAACGCGAACGGCAGGTACTTGACCGACCTCGCCACCCACAGGGCTTCGAGGTTCGCCACGGTCCCGCCAGACGTCAGGTGCGCCCAAGCCGTCTCGTCGTAGCCCATCATCTGGGCGATCATCGCTGCCGCTTCGAGTTCCAACCGAACCGTGACGGGCGCGGACTCAGCGGTCACGTTGTTGGGGTTGTACAGCATGGCCGCGAAGTAGCCGGCGATGCTGGGCAACGTCTGCTCCGAAACCATGTGCGCCGCATAGCGGGGGCTCTGGAAGGGCGGATCGGCCTTCAGCCGGGCGAGCAACTCCCACAGACGGTCGTCGAACTGGTCGGCGAACGGCTCGTTGGCCCGACGGAGGTGCGAGTCCACGACGAACCCATCCTCGGGGAAGTAGTTGCGGCGCCACGCATAGTGGTCGTGGACGATCCGCGAGACGAGATGGGCGAAGGCGTCTCCGTTTTCAGCCTTGGGACCCGCAAACCACGCAGAGACGCCTTCGAAAGGAGGAACACCGTTGTTCATCGAACTCGCAAGAGTCTACGCGAACCCACGGGTCGCCCTTGGGCCGCCCACCGACGCCCCCGATTACTCGGCCTTGGGTCGGATCAGGCGGACGACGTAGATCGGAAAGTAGAGGACCACCTCGCCCTTCCTCAGCTTGACGAACACGCCGTCGCATCCTTCGAGCACGCCATCGTCGCGGTGTTCGCCCTGGCCCGTCAGGCTCCAGAGCATCACTTCGCGGCCAACCAGTTCGGTGAGATAGTTGTTCATAGGCCAAATCACCCCGCGTAAAGGGACTTGCCGGTGCTCTTCAATTCCTCGACCGCTTGCAGCACGCGTGTCTTCATGTTGGCCTCGGCCTTCTTGAAGTAGCTGCGGGGGTCGTACACCTTCTTGTCGCCCATCTCGCCATCCACGCGCAACACGCCGTCGTAGTTCTTGAACACGTGGTCTGCGATAGCCCGCGTGAACGCGTACTGGCAGTCGGTGTCCACGTTCATCTTGACCACGCCGTAGTCAAGCGTTTCGTGGATATCGGCGAGTTCGCTGCCACTGCCGCCGTGGAAGACCAGGCGCATCCGAGCCGACTCGCCGAACTTGGCGACCACGGCGTCTTGACCGTCGCGCAGGATCTTGGGCGAGAGCTTGACGTTGCCCGGCTTGTACACACCATGGACGTTGCCAAACGTGGCGGCACACATATAGGGACCGACTTCGCCCAGCTGCTCGTGGACGTACACCATGTCTTCGGGCGACGTGTAGAGCTTCTCCTTGGCCGCGCCGGTGTTGTCGATGCCGTCCTCTTCGCCGCCGACGACGCCGATCTCGACTTCGAGGAACAGGTCCAATTCCGCGCATTCGCGAAGCAGTTCCTTGGCGATCGCCATGTTCTCCTTGATCGGCAGTTCCGAGCCGTCGAACATGTGGCCGTTGTAGAGGTTCGGAAGGCCGGCCTGGCGGCGGCGGCGGGTCTCGGCGATCAGAGGTCGGACGAATTGGTCGAGCTTCTTGGGCACGCAGTGGTCGGTGGTGAGCGCCACATAGACGGGTAACCGCGCGGCGACGTGGTGGACGTGTTCGGCGATGATCTGCGCGCCGAGGGCCATGTCCTTGGCCGGGCCGCTGACGAACTCGGCGCCGCCCGTGCTGAGCTGAATGATGCCGTCGGCCTTGGCCTCGGCGAACGCCGCCAAAGCCGCATTGGCCTGCGAGACCGAAGCCACGTTGATCGAGGCCAGCGCGTAGTGGCCGCTCAGGCACGCGTCGAGCATCTTGGCGAAGGTCGGTGAATCGGGTACAGGCATGGACTGATCTTAGCACCGCTCGCGCACCCGCGCAACGGTCCTAAGGGACCGTCCTAAACCGCTCGGCGGTCGACCGCCGACTGTGGTATTCTCTTGTGCTACGCGCGGGTGGTGGAATTGGTAGACACGCTACCTTGAGGTGGTAGTGCCCACAAAGCGTAAGAGTTCGAGTCTCTTCCCGCGCACCAGACCTTTGGATCCCTCACCCCGGTCCGGGCCGCATCGGCTCAACCTCGTTTGAGATCAACGATTCGAAGCACTCTCTCAAGTCGGTCGGAAGGGTCATAGGTGCGCCTCACCAGATCCAAGACGATAGCGGCGCGCTCGTTGGGCGTCATCTGCTCGCGGGCCAAGCGCTCGGCGCTTTCCGCAACGCGCCGCGAGTAGCGGTCGGATCATCGACCCAAGGCACCTCACCGAGACAAACCCTCCATAGCATTCAGGCCGTATCATCAGAGCATGGCGTCGCGCCCGGCATTGCTCGATCTGGAATCCGAGGCGATCTACGTGTTGCGCGAGGCCGCCGCACAGTTCGACCGTGTGGCCATCCTCTTTTCGGGCGGCAAGGACTCCATCGTCGCCGCGCACCTCGCCCTCCGGGCATTCGCTCCCGCTCGGCCCCCGTTCTTCCTGATGCACGTGGACACGGGCCACAACTTCCCAGAGACACTCGACTTCCGCGACGCCTTCGCCGCGAAGACCGGATACGAACTCGTCGTTCGGCGAGTCGAGGACAGCATCGCGGCCGGTCGAGCGCACGAGGAGCCCGGACCCTTCCCCAGCCGAAACGCCATTCAGTCCGTCACGCTGATGGACGCGATCCACGAACTCCGGTTGGATGCCGTCATCGGAGGGGCGAGGCGCGACGAAGAGCGCGCACGGGCCAAGGAGCGTTTCTTCTCCCACCGAGACGCCCACGGAAGATGGGAACCCCGCGGCCAGCGACCGGAGGTTTGGAGGATGCTCAACGGTCACAAACGGCATGGCGAGCATTTCCGCGTATTCCCCCTCAACAATTGGACCGAGGCGGACGTTTGGGAGTACATCCAATGGCGCGGCTTGGACGTGCCGGGGCTCTACTTCGCCCACGAACGGCCCGTCGTCGAACGGGGCAGCAACCTCGTGGCGATCACACCGTTCGTCCAAGTCGGCGAGGACGAGACGAGAGTCGTTCGGCGCGTCCGCTTTCGCACGGTCGGCGACGCCACTTGCACCGGCGCGATCCTGAGCGAAGCGGTTACGGTGCAAGACATCCTCGCCGAGGTCAGAAGTTTCTCGCGATCCGAACGCAGCACGCGGCTCGACGATCAGCGTTCCGAGGCCGCCATGGAAGACCGCAAGCGGCAGGGGTATTTCTGATGGACCCGCGACCCCTGTTCCGAGTCGCGACCGCGGGCAGTGTGGACGACGGCAAGAGCACGTTCATCGGCAGACTGCTGGCCGAATCGAACGCGATCTTCGAGGATCACTACGAGGCCATCGAACGGGCCAGCCGCGCAACGGGCGAGTCGGGAGTGAATCTCGCTCTGCTCACCGATGGACTTCGCGCCGAACGCGAACAGAAGATCACGATCGACGTGGCCTACCGCACGTTCGCCACGGCTAGGCGTCGCTACTTGCTGGCAGACACCCCGGGCCATGCGCGTTACACGCGCAACATGTTCACGGGCGCCTCGACCGCCGAGGCCGTCATTCTGCTCTTGGATGCGGAACGGGGGCCGACGCGACAGACCTACTTGCACGCGTTCATCGCCTCGCTGCTTGCCGTACCGCACGTTCTGGTCGCCGTCAACAAGATGGACTTGGTCGGC
Source organism: Fimbriimonadaceae bacterium (assembly GCA_039811705.1). Taxonomy (GTDB): domain Bacteria; phylum Armatimonadota; class Fimbriimonadia; order Fimbriimonadales; family Fimbriimonadaceae; genus UBA2387. Next base: position 43,684 of record JBDHZD010000012.1, read on the forward strand.
TACGCACACGAAATGTTCGAATCCCGTGCCGAGGAGTTTCGTGCAGGCGTCCACGGTATGGAGTTTGCCGACCTGCGTTTCTTGCCGGTGTCGGCGGTGGAAGGCGAGGGGATCGTGTCCTACCGTGGGGCGATGCCTTGGTTCCACGGCACGAGCGTGCTCCAGACGCTAGACGACTTGGAGCCGGCCGCCAAGCCTTACTTCTTCCGTTTCCCGGTTCAGGGTGTCGTTCGGCCCGGGTCCGGTCTTCGAGGGCTGATGGGAGAGGCGTGTTCGGGTGGCATCCGCGTCGGCGAGCCGGTACAGGTGCTGCCGAGCGGCGAGGCGACGACCGTGGTGGAGATTCTCTCGCCCGATGGGCCCGTGGAATCGTGCGCCGTAGGCGATCCGGCCATTGTGGTCTTGGCCGACGATCTGGACGTCGGACGCGGGGCGATGCTCGTGCGGCCCAAGAACCCCGCGACGGTCGCCCACTCCGCCGAGGCGATGGTGGTGTGGATGTCTGAGGACGCTTCTCTCCTGCACTCACCCTATCGCGTGCTGAGCGGAACGGCTTCGACACTGGGCACCATCGAGGAGATCGCCTATCGTGTAGCGCCCGAAACCCTGCATCGCGAATCGGTCGAGACGCTGGAACTCAACGACGTGGGCAAGGTGCGCTTGCGGTTCGCCGATCCCCTTTGCCTTGACGTGTACCGCTCCGATCGCACCACCGGCTCGTTCGAACTGCTCTCGGTGGAATCGGGTGCGGTCGCGGCCGCGGGGATCGTCTTGCGGGCTCCCGCGCTTGAAGCCGAAGCAGGCCAGGAGCGAGGTCTGTGCGTGTGGATGACCGGCTTGAGCGGTTCGGGCAAATCCACTCTGTCGGACCTGACCGCGGCTCGGCTGCGCGCGTCGGGCGTGTTCGTGGTCCAACTGGACGGAGACACGTTGCGCGCCGGCTTGAATCGAGACTTGGGGTTCTCCGAAAGGGATCGGACCGAGAACATCCGCCGGACCGCAGAGATGGCCCGGCTCCTCGCCGCTCAAGGCGTGGTCGTGATTTGCTCGCTGATCAGCCCGATGCGATCTCAGCGTGCGCTGGCACGATCCATCGTTGGCGACGCTTGGCTCGAGGTCTTCGTCGACTGTCCCTTCGAAGTGGCCGAGTCCCGCGATCCGAAAGGTCTATACGCCCGGGCGAGGCGCGGCGAGATTCCCGAGTTCACCGGGGTGTCGGCCCCCTATGAGCCTCCGTTGAGCCCGGATGTTCGGCTCGACACCTCGGCGACGGAACCGCAAGCGGCAGCCAGAACGTTGGCGGACGCCGTGAAGTTGCGCATTTTGGGTGCCCAACCTTAACAATGTGCCCTTATACTGGTAGCTGATGCAAAACCGCCGACGCGCTTTCACGCTCATTGAGCTGCTCGTCGTGATCGCGATCATCGCGATCCTCGCCGCCATGCTTTTCCCCGTCTATGCACAGGCCAAATCCGCCGCCAAGGTGAGCACCTCGCTCTCCGGGCTGAAGCAAATGGCCCTCGGCTTGCACATCTATGCGTCCGATTACGACGACATGATCGCGCCCGAGTACGGATGGGCCGAGAACCCTGGCGTCGACCCTAACCAGTACCACTACACCAACACGTGGGTGGGCAAGATCTTCCCCTACGTCAAGAGCCAGCCGATCTACTTCGACAAGACGATCGGCGAGATCTCGAACTTCAACACGCTGTATCAGGATCCGTACTATCCGGACCCCTACTACACGTACACGTGGGCGTGGATCACCACGTTCTCAATGAACACAGACGGCTACTCCCGAACCACCACGGCGACCAACGCGTGCACAGGCACCGGCGGCGGCGCGGGCTCTTCCTCGCGCAGCATGACCGCCTTCGAGGACCCCACCAAGCGACTCGCCATCACGCCGACACGGTACGGTTCGATCTCGAACTGGTCGTGGATGCGGTTCCTCGCGCTCGACGCGGCTTGGCCGACCGCCGACCGCTACGCCAACACGTTCTCGTGGTACCAACTCGTGTTCGATGCGCGCAAGCAGTACGGAACTCGGTTCCTCGGGGCCTACGCGGACGGCCACGCCGCCAAGTTCGGCAACGACAAGTTCGTGAAGTACTACGTCGACACCCCGGGCCAGACCGAAGCGAACACGTTCGCCGAGTTCTGCGCCCAGATGGATGCGCGCAACCTTTGGACGTTCTGGGGCAAGCCATGGTCCGGAGACTAGTCGCGCTCGCATTCGCCATAGCGACCCTCGCGATTGCCGCGGGCTGCAGCACCGATCCAGGCCCGAACGACCCGGTCGTGAGCGGATCTGAGATCAACGAGGAACGCAACAGCCGAATGACTCCCGAGGAGCGCGAAAGAATCGCCAAGATGCGCAGCGACGCAGCGGTCCCGGGCGGTGGCCAACGCTAGCATCATCGTCCTCTGGCGGGTAAACCGCCAGAGGACACCCGCATGAACGTCAATCTCCCTGGCCTGTTGCGGGCGGCTCAAGCGGCGCTTGCCGCAGGCCGGCCGGAGGATGCCTTGCGCCTCAGCCAAGAAGCGGTCGCAATCGCACCCGAAGATCCCACGGCCCACGTGGTGCGCGGGATTGCGCTTGGGGCCTACGGCGACGTTTCATCGGCTGAGGAGGCACTGAGACGAGCACTCGAACTCGCTCCCGGTCACCTTGAAGCGACGATCGCGCTCACGCGGGTGCTCTTCTCCACGGGACGTGCCGAATCCGGACTCGAGATGGCGGCTTCGTTGGTCGAACGAAGTCCCGCTGACCCCGATCTCTGGATGCACTTCGGGCTGCTAATTGCCGAGACGGGCCGCTATCAAGAGGCTGTCGCATGCTTCGAGCGGGTCGTCGCGCTTGAACCGACCTCGGTTCCGGGTCATCAAAACTTGGCGGCCGCCTTGCGCGATTCGGGCCGCGAGTTCGACTCCGCAATGGTTTGGGAGAGAGTCGTCCAGATGGCCCCGCGATCGCTCGACGCGTGGATCAACCTCGGACGGCTGCGTCTGGCCCATGGCGAATTCGACGGCGCCATCGAAGCCGCCGAACGCGCGCTGGGCTTGGAATCCTACAACTCGAACGCCCACCTGCTCAAGGCGCTCGCGCTCTCGGAGGACGGTCGGGGGAACGAGGCCGAACGGCATCTGGTGCGAGCGGTCCGTTACGATCCCGAGAATGCAGTGGCCCATGCGTCGCTGGGCTTTTGGTTTCAGGAGCAGGGCCGCTTTCCAGAGGCGCGCAAGGCGCTGCTCAGAAGCATCGAACTCAATCCGCGCCACGGGTTCGCCTACTACAACCTGTTCCGGTCCAAGAAGGCCGACGACGGCGACGCCCCGATGCTGGAGCGCCTGCGCGAGCTCGCCGCCGACCCGACCATCCCGTTGCGCGATCGCGGCTATATGCACTACGCTCTGGGCAAAGCCGCCGAGGACGTGGGCGAGTTTCAAAGCGCGATCCAAAGCTACAACGAAGGCAACCGATGCGCCTACGACGTCTGGCTCAGCCGCAAACCATGGGACCGCGACGCCTACGCCGCCGGATTCGAGAAGACAAGAGTGGCTTTCACACGCGACCGCATGCAGTCGCTCTCTCGTGGGGCGAACCCATCGGAAACGCCTGTGCTGATCGTCGGCATGATCCGCTCCGGAACGTCTCTCCTCGAGCAGATGCTTTCGAGCCATCCGGAGGTCGCCGGCGCCGGTGAATTGCCGTTCTGGCACAAGAACGAGTCCCGCATCGAGGACGAAGGTGCCTTGCGAGAACTCGCCAGCGAATACCTTCTGGAGTTGGAGCGGTTTTCGCCCGGCGCCACGCGGGTGACCGACAAACTGCCTCACAACTACGCGATGCTCGGCGCGATCCACTCGGCGTTGCCCAACGCACGCATCGTGCATGTGCGCCGGAACCCGGCGGACAACTGCCTTTCGGTGTACACCACGGCCTACCAGCGCCCTCCGGTGTTCGCGCACCACCGCGAGAACATCGTGTTCGCGTTCCGCGAATATCAGCGCCTGATGGACCACTGGCGCCAGACCATCCCCTCCGATCGACTTCTCGAAGTGAACTACGAGGACTTGGTGGCTGATCGCGAAGGCTGGTTGAGACGGATCGTAGCCTTCTGCGGTCTGGAATGGAACAACGCCTGTCTGCGCCACGAGGCCAACCCGCGTGCCGTTCGGACGCCGAGCCTGTGGCAGGTGCGCCAACCCATCTACGCGACCTCGGTGGAACGGTGGCGTCGCTTCGAACCCTGGATCCCCGAGTTCGCGGCTTTGGCCGAAACCACCTGAAGTGGCGCCCCCGGCGGGACTCGAACCCACGACCCACTGCTTAGAAGGCAGTTGCTCTATCCGCTGAGCTACGGAGGCGGCCAAGAGGCATTGTACTAGACCATTCACGGACGGTCCGGTTCTGCGGTAACGTGCAGCTATGACCCGCGCCTCTGCGTCCGTCGCCTTTTTTCTCCGACTCACCGTGGCGGTCGCGGCGATTGTCGGCCACTCGGCGAGTTCCTGGGCTCAAACGGATGAGGCCTCGGGGCTGCCCTATTTGATCGAGTCCTACGACGTCACGATCACGATGCAGAAGACCGACACCGTGACGGTCGAGGAACGCATCGACGTGTTGTTCAACGAACAGCGGCGCGGCATCTTCCGAGTGATCCCTGTCGATTATCCGACCGATTCGTGGCGCGGCCGTCGCCGAGTCGCGATCACCGGCATTTCGGTGACCGACGAGGACGACCAGCCCATTACGACCAAGGTCACTCGGGAGGGCGAGAATCTCCGCATCCGCATGGGCGACGCCGACGTTTTCCTCCAGCCGGGCACTCGCAAGACCTACGTCATCCAGTACAAGGCGGTCGGCGCCCTGAATTGGTTCGATCGACCGGACGGCTGGGCGGGCCAAGGCGGAGCGGTCGAGCTCTACTGGAACATCGTCGGGCCCGAATGGGACACGATGATTCAGGCGGCCAGCTTTCGAGTCGTCTATCCCGAAGAACTCAAGGAAGGCATTTTGCGCGGGCGGGTGTTTGCCGGGGCCTACGGATCGCGCGACTCGATCGACGTGGACCGCGAAAACCCACAGGCCGCCAGCGAAGACGAGCAAACCGAATTGCGCTTGACCGACTCGGAATTCAGCGGCCAAAGGGCCGCGCCTCTGCCCCCCTACAACGGCCTGACCGTGGTGCTTCAGCTCCCCGAGGGCGCGGTGCAGCGGCCGAGTTGGACCACGGTGATCCTGCGGACCATTCAGGCGAACATCGGGTTCGGCATCCCGATCATCGTGTTCCTTGGGATGCTGCTGATGTGGCTCAGGCACGGCCGCGACGCCCAGAGCGGTCCCGTCGCCGTCCAATTCGAGCCACCCGATGGCCTCACCGGTCCCGAGTGCGGCACCATCCTCGACGAGAAGGTGGACACGCGCGACATCGTCGCTGGCCTCGTCGAGCTGGCCGTCAAGGGCTACTTGACGTTCCATCCTCGCGAAGAGGGACTTGTGTTCAAGAAGCGGACGGCCGACATGCGCTTGACAGGCAAAGAGGCCGACGCCTCGCTGAACGAGTTCCAGCGCACGCTGCTCTCCCTATTGAAGAAGTGCGGCGATCTGGTGACGTCCACAGACCTGAGCACGCACGTCGCGCCCTCGATTCATACCTTGAAGGGTGCGCTCTATAACGCGCTGGTCGGGCACGGTTACTATAAGAAGAACCCCAACTCCGTTCGCGGCTGGTGGATCGCGGGGTCGATCGCGGTCGTTGGCCTGCTGGGATTCATAGCCATGGTGGTCACGGGCGAACTGCTGCCCTCGATCATCGGCGGCATCTTGGGTGTGATCGTCGCGATCCCGTTCGCCATGCAGATGCCCAAACGCACCAAGGCGGGGACTGTCGCCCACCGCAATGTGAAGGGTTTCGAGGAGTTCATCCGCCGCGCCCGCCTGAACGAGCTCGACTGGATGCAGAAGAAGCAGCCGGACGCCCTGATGTTCGAGGAGTACCTGCCCCATGCCGTGGCGTTCGGGTTGGTGTCCGAGTGGTCTCGCGCGTTCGACGATATCGTCAAGGAACCACCGTCTTGGTATTACACTTCCGGGCCGCACGCCCACTTCTACCTGCACGACTTCGCCAGCGACATGAACGACATTGGTCGTTCGGTGGGTTCGGCGGCGACGACGCCACCCCGCTCGTCCGGGTCATCGGGCGGATCGTCGGGATTCAGTTCGGGCGGCGGATTCAGCGGCGGCGGATTCGGCGGCGGCGGCGGCGGGAGCTGGTAGGGCGTTCGAGAATGATGCACCCGAAAGCCTTCTTGCTGGCCGCCGCCTCGTAGAGACCAGCCAGACGCTTAGAGACTTGCCAGTTCTAGTTCGGTCAAGACTTCCTGGATCAGTTGGAAGTGCCTGTCGCGGACGAGCAACGGCGCCCTGTTGCCGATTGCACACACCGCTATCAGGATGTCGCTGGCAGGGAGGTTGCGTCCCAGCTTCCGCAAATCTCGCGCGACGTCTGCCGCAGCATCCCAATGATCCGGGGTCGAGGGCCAGCGCTCGCAAAGCTCAATGGCCTCGTTCAGGTCGGCCAATTCGGAGTCGCGAGCTCCTTGAAGCAACTCGAATCGCACGGGACATGTCATCGCGGCATTTCCGGTCAAGAGAAGAGCACCGACAGTCTGCTTGGTGGCGGCGTCGCCATCACTCCTGAAGAACTCGATCCAAGCAGACGTATCGACCAGAGTCACGAGTCCTCCAAGGGGGAAAGGCCCTCCACCACCTCATTCGTGGCCGAGTACCCCGTTTCGCCCCGCAAAGCACGCTCAACGAGCCGGCGCCGACGATGCATGTCGACATACTCCCCGATTGCAGCTGCAAGGGCCGGAGATTTCTTCGACTCGCCCGTCAATCGCAGGACTTCAGCGAGCGTATCTTCATCGATCTCAAGGGTAATGCGCATCTTTTCAAAGTCAATATAGCATCATCGTGGGTGAGCCGATGCATCAAATGACACAGTGTTGAGTCTCCGAAGCAATCAGGCTCCGGTTTGCTCCCGCAATGATCGCTCGTACTCGTCTCGCAGTGCCTGAACGGCCGCTTCGCGGCGTTCGCGGTCGGCCTCCCATTCCTCGGCCTCGCGGCATGCGTCCTCGGCAGCCATCTTGAGACAGTGGGTGACGCTTTCGACGGTGACCGGCACAAACCCTGGCTCGCGTGGCTCGATCTATCGGCCGTAGGGGAACGGCAAGGGCCGCCCCTCGCGGATGTCCTCCAACTCGAACTCGACAGCCTGCTGGTGGATGCGCAGAATGTGCTGCGGATCCGGGGGCCCGAACCAAGCCTGCTTTATCTTGGACTCCGCCATTCTTCGGTGATTATGGTACTGGCGCCACTGTTGTCGTGGATCTGACCCAATCGGCGAGGGGCCGCGATCAGAACGACCGAACTCACTCCGGCAGTCTACATCACGCCGCAAGACAAGGGAGTGATAGGCTGGACCGCATGGCTGCGCGTCTGCGAGGGGGGCTGACGCCCCCCTGTTGCGGTACGAGGAAGGGAGAAAACCGATCCCAAATGCGCACTCTCGCTATGCGTTGGAGTCGTCGGATTCGTCATCTCAGTAGGAGTCCAGGTCGTACTTCTCTCGCCACGACTGGTCTGCACCAGGCTCACGCGGGAATCCCAACAGAAGTCTGCGATAGTCGGGATACTCGACCGGATACGCTTTGCCCTCGCAAAACTCCTCGCCGTATCCCCCACAGTCCCGGTTCTCCCGCCAAGTCGTATGGACGTCCAAGACAGCGGTCGTTCCCTCCCACACATCGCCACAGAACATCCTCAGGTTGGACACCAGCCGCGCCGTCAGGTCGTCGATCGTCCACCCCGCGGGCATGCGCCAGAAGTCGGTGTCATCGCTGTTGTAGTACAGCACGTACACGTCGCCCGAAGGCAATTCGTACACGCGATGAACGTCGTAGCTCCCGTCGCCATACCCTGGCGCCCACGACATGTCGTAGCTGACGCTCATGGCGTGGATGGTGTAGGGCTCAAGGACCGCGTCCAGATACTCTTGAGCGTCGAGCGTCCTGTAGTCCTTCTGGAACTCGATCCCCAAGTCATAGGCCAAGATGTAGGGGACTCCATCCGACTCGGTCCGCCGGAAGGCCTCTTCGACATCTTCATTGGTGGGCCACAGATCGTCGACGTCTTCTTCGGAGTCGCGCAAGTAATCCAGCATCGCCTTCCAGTACTCTTCCGTGTCCTCGAAGTCCCTCATCCTCGGCCTGATGGGTTCTTGCTCTTCTGCCCCATCGGGTTGTTGCGCGACAGGCTGAGGGTCATCGTTCGATGCCGGGTCGGGTTGTTGGGTAGCGCCTTGCAGCGTGTGAAAATGGAGGCCGTATTCGACTTTGTCGTCGTCACCGGGTTGTCGTCGGATCAGGGTCATGGTGGCGCATTTATACCAGCTGTGGAAACTTGACCAGATAAGGAGTTTCTTTGGTTCAAGAAGCAGGCAAATCTTGTATCCGAGCGCACGAGGCCGTCGTTGAAGCTTGCTGTTTCCAACCGAATCGACGAGGCTTGGACGGCAGCCTCGGGAGCCATGCCCGAGGCAGATGGCACGGCGACCAGGGACGATCAATCCTGACCTCCCTGTGCAGATTCGCGGTATCCTCGCGGCGTAGAACAAGGACGGACAGGCGTAGCCGGCGACTCGCCGGGAGGGCTTGAGCCGAACGAACCTATGGAAACCACCACGACACCGGTCGCATCCGACCAAGACACGCAGCTGCTCGAAAGCGTCGCCGAACGCGAGTACCAATGGGGATTCGTCACCCCGATCGAACAAGAGACGTTCGAACCCGGCCTGAACGAAGACGTCATCCGCCGCCTGAGCGCTATCAAGGGCGAGCCCGAATGGATGCTCGAATGGCGCCTCAAGGCGTACCGCCACTGGCTCACCATGAAGGAGCCCAAGTGGCACAACGTCGAGTACACCCCGGTGGACTTTCAGGCGATTTCCTACTACGCCGCACCCAAGCAGAAACCACAACTCGAAAGCCTTGATCAGGTCGATCCCGAGTTGCTGCGCACCTACGAGAAGCTCGGCATTCCCCTCGAGGAGCAGAAGTTGCTCTCCGGCGTGGCCGTGGACGCCGTGTTCGACAGCGTCTCGGTCGCGACGACGTTCAAAGAGAAGCTCCGTGAGGCGGGCGTCATCTTCTGCTCGATGAGCGAAGCCATCCGCGAGCACCCCGAACTCGTGCAGAAGTATCTCGGCTCGGTCGTGCCGTATAGCGACAACTTCTTCGCCACGCTCAACTGCGCCGTGTTCAGCGACGGCTCGTTCGTGTACGTGCCCAAGGGCGTGCGCTGCCCGATGGAGCTCAGCACCTACTTCCGCATCAACGCCCAGAACACAGGCCAGTTCGAGCGGACCTTGATCGTCGCCGAAGAGGGCGCCTACGTCAGCTATCTCGAAGGCTGCACCGCCCCGAAGCGCGACGAGAACCAACTGCACGCCGCCGTGGTGGAACTCGTCGCCCTCGACGACGCCACGATCAAGTACTCCACCGTGCAGAACTGGTACCCCGGCGACAAGGACGGCAAGGGCGGCATCTACAACTTCGTCACCAAGCGCGGCAAGGCCATGCGCCGAGCCAAGATCACGTGGACGCAGGTCGAGACGGGCTCGAGCATCACGTGGAAGTACCCCAGCGTCATCCTTCAGGGCGACGACTCGATCGGCGAGTTCTACTCGGTGGCGCTCACCTCCGGCAAGCAACAGGCCGACACGGGCACCAAGATGATCCACATCGGCAAGCGGACGCGCTCGACCATCGTGGCCAAGGGGATCTCGGCCATGAACGGGCAGAACACCTACCGAGGCTTGGTGCGCGTGAACCCCGGCGCCGAAGGCGCGCGCAACTATTCGCAGTGCGATTCGATGCTCATGGGCGACCGGTGCGGCGCGCACACGTTCCCGTACATCGAGGTGAAGAACCCCACCGCCACCGTGGAGCACGAAGCGTCCACGTCCAAGATCGGCGAGGACCAGATTTTCTACTGCAACCAGCGGGGCATCCCGACGGAAGACGCCGTGAACATGATCGTGAGCGGCTTCTGCAAGGAAGTGTTCCGCGAACTGCCGATGGAGTTCGCCGTCGAGGCGCAGAAGCTGTTGGCTGTCAGCTTGGAAGGCAGCGTGGGCTAGGCCCGGGCCTACAGTTTGCGGGTGTAGGTGGCGCTCCAGTAGGATGCGCCGTCCTCCTGGATGTTGCGAACCGCCACCTGGCGCGTCACCCACCACTCGACGCCTGCCCGCACCGACCGGCTGTCGTGCTCGGCCAGGATGCGGAAGCGATTGGTCAGCGGCAGGGACAACCCGACGAACAGCCCGCGAAACCGTTCGGTGCCGCCCCCCAACGTGAGCTCGGCGGGCGTGTCGCTGTTGTAGTCGCCATCCAAGCCGAGCCGCATCGTCGTCGCCACGAAGAACGACCTGCGCTGGGGTGTGCGGTCGGCGGCATCGAGCACGCCGACGGTCAACCCCGGCAAGAACCCCACAACAGGATCAAGGAAGCTGTACGAAAGGTTCAAGGTGTCGCGAGACCGGTCCGAGGCCAGCGCATCTCGCACTGCTTCGACCTCCAAGGCCTTGGTCAGGCCATAACCTAGGGAATAGGACAGACGAGACGGATCATGCGCCTTGGCGACCCACTCGCCACGCAGGGTTCCCAGTGGCGTCTTCTTGCCCGTGGGGATGAAGATCAACCGATCGGCCGAAGCCGCACCGACGAGCAACAGAGCCACGGCCACACCATACGCGCGCATGAAGCGCACCATACCACGGTCACTGCCCGACAACGGCGCGAACCGAAAGGACACGGTCGCCCCGCTCCACTTTCTGGAGCACGTCCATCCCGCGCACCACTTGGCCGAACACGGTGTACTTGCCATCCAACAGCCGGGCGTCGGCAAGCAGGATGTAGAACTGGCTGTCGCCTGTGTCCTTTTGCTCGGGGAGCGCGGCCAGACCGACCGCACCCGCCACATTGGGAAAGCCCGAGTCTTCGTATGGGATACGGGCTCCGCTGCCACCCGAACCCACTCGGGCGTCCTCGAGGGACGATTTCGAAAGCGGGTCGCCCAATTGGACGATGTAAGGTCGCGGCGATTTCTCGACGCGATGGATGCGCTGGTCGTCGTAAAAGCGGCGCTCCGCCAGTCCGAGGATGTGTGCGGTGGTCTTGGGCGCTTCTTTGATGTGGAGCTGGATGGCAATGGTGCCGCGGTGCTCGATCTCGATGGCGAGCCAGGTTTGCCCCTTGGGCGGACGCACGGGCTGGCTGGGTGCTAAAGCGCCGAAACAGAACAAGATCAGGAACGACAGCAGACGGGCCACGAACAAGTTCTTAGACGTGCACCGCAACGCGATGGCACAGGATCAGTCCCGAAGCCTTCGTCCGTAACCGTCGTACTTGACGTTGCCCGTAAGGATGAGCAACCCGTCGATGAACGACCAGATGCATAGGACGCCGCCCGAGCAAATGGCGAGCACGAGTTGCATCACGCCCAAGGCTCCATAGCCAAGCATCATCCGCCCCACGCCGGGCAGGAACAGCTGAAGAATCCCGGCGGCCAAGCGGCTTCGATCGCTCACCACCTCCTGATGCGCCATCCAACCCGTATGGGACGGCGCGGGTGTGTACGTGGGGTTGGCGGGCACCATCGCCGCCGGAGCCGGAGGCGGGGCGATCACAACCACCGGACCCGTGGACTGGTGTTGCTGGGGGATCGGCGGCGGATCGGGCGGGGCCACGGAAGCGTGCTTGGCGAAAACGGGTTGCAGTTCGACGACGGTCTGAGCAGGCAACCAATTGGCCATGCCCGAACGCCAAACATAGGTCTCGCGCATGATCACACCGGCTTCGATCAGTTCATCGACCTGTTCGAAGGTCAGCGGCCCGAGCTGTCCATAGTGTCCGACGTAATACCAATCGCCCAAGGCGTCCTCGCGTGTACCGGGCGGCATCGCCGTCCGGGGTGAAGGTCATTCTACTGACAAGGGACGCAAAACGACACCCAAAGTCCCAATCGCCCGCATCTTTTCGACCTCCTGCCATACTCTCTTGCCGAGAGGCAACGTCATGCACCACGGAACATTTGGCTATCCGCACCCGGTCAACGAACCCGTTCTATCTTACGCTCCAGGCACAACGGAACGCGCCCGACTCAAGGCTGAAATCGCCCGGCTCAAGGGCGAAGTCGCCGACGTTCCGATGGTGATTGGAGGAAAAAACGTCGAGACGGGACGGATGGGCGACCTGCGCCCGCCTCACGAGCACGGCCACCTGCTCGGTCGCTACCACATGGGCGGCGCCGAGCATGTCGAACAGGCGATCAACGCCGCTCTGCACGCCCGGTCGGATTGGGCCAACTTGAGCTTTGAGAACCGGGCCAACATCTTCCTGCGTGCGGCAGACCTGATCGCAAGCAAGTACCGGCCCTTGATGAACGCGACCACCATGCTCGGCCAGAGCAAGAACGCGTTCCAGGCCGAGATCGACTCCGCATGCGAAATCGTTGATTTTCTACGATTCAACGTGCACTTTTTGGCCGACATCTACCGCGAGCAACCCATCAGCGGCCCACAGATGCACAACCGCATGGAGTACCGCCCGCTGGAGGGCTTCGTGTTGGCCGTGACCCCGTTCAACTTCACGGCCATCGCGGGCAACCTGCCCACGTCGGCAGCGATGTGCGGCAATGTGGTGGTTTGGAAGCCTGCCAATACGCAAATCTATAGCGCTCAAGCCATCATGCACGTCCTGCGCGAGGCCGGCTTGCCAGACGGCGTCATCAACCTCGTGTATGCCGGCGGTCCGACGGTCGGCGACGTGTGCTTCCGACACCGTGACTTTGCCGGCGTCCACTTCACGGGCTCGACGGGCGTGTTCCAGACCATGTGGAAGACCATCGGCGAAAACATCGCGCGCTACCGATCCTATCCGCGCATCGTGGGCGAGACCGGCGGCAAGGACTTCGTTCTGGCCCATGCCAGTGCCGACCCCGACGTCGTGGCCACGGCCCTGTTGCGCGGCGCATTCGAATACCAGGGCCAGAAGTGTTCGGCGGCGTCCCGCGCCTATGTGCCCGCCAGCATGGCTTCATCCGTGCGCGACCGGCTGGTCGCCGGGATCGAAAGCATGAAGATGGGCTCGGTCGAAGACTTCTCCAACTTCGTCAACGCCGTCATCGACGAGAAGAGCTTCGACTCGATCCACGGCTACATCGAAGGGGCGAAGGCGTCGTCGGAAACATCCATCTTGATTGGCGGTCAATGCGACAAATCGGTCGGTTACTTCATCCGCCCGACCGTCATCGAAACGACCAACCCCATGTCGACCACCATGTGTGAGGAGATTTTCGGACCCGTCTTGACGCTGTACGTCTACGACGATGCGAAGTTCGACGAAGCGATGGACCTGGTGGACAGCACATCGCCGTATGCGCTGACGGGTGCCGTGATCGCACAAGACCGCGAGGCTGTGGAACGAGCCACGCGCCGACTGGCCGACGCGGCCGGCAACTTCTACATCAACGACAAGCCCACCGGGGCCGTGGTTGGCCAGCAACCCTTCGGAGGCGCGCGCGGCAGCGGCACGAACGACAAGGCCGGATCGCGCCTGAACCTGTACCGCTGGCTCAGCGCGCGAACGATCAAGGAAACGTTCGTCCCGCCGACGGACTATCGCTATCCGTTCTTGCTCGAGCCCTGACCTTCGGCAATCATGCAAAAACGGCCTACCGCCCGCGGTCTGCCGTGTTATAATGGTCGGGACGGTTCGCTTTGGCGAACCGTCGACAACCGAGGCCGAATGCCGCAACCGCGGCAACGGGGAACCCGATCACGGGGCTTATCCGGAAGCGATCCGGAGGGGTGGTTCTTGGCCCTAGCCCGACAGCTAACTTCGTAGGCCGATTCAGGAACCGAACCGAGAGGTTCGGAGGAGGTTTGATTGACCGAACACGACGTTCGCGCCCGTTTGCTTGAAATTCAGGCTTCGCGCATGGAGCCGCTCCAAAAGGCCAAGGCCATCTTGCGGCTCAGGCGGCACGTCACCCGTCAGATTGCATCCCTCGGCGTTTCGCTCGTTCGTCCCGACTATGGCGTGGACCCCGACGCAGCGACGCGCATGAAGCGCCTGTACCAAAGCCTACGCCAATTGGACGACGACGTCCGGGACGCGGCTCGGGCGGCGCTCTCATCGCGGCGTTCGCGTCACCCGGTCGCACACTGAGGCGGGCGAACGGCACAGAATCTGGTTCCAACAGCGTGGTCGGACCGGGTTCGCCTCATCGAAAGGACCGAAGAAAGGGGCACCGCAGAAGCGCCCGGTGCCCCAACCCATCCTCAATTCAGCACTGAAACCCCTCCTTCGGCGGTTAGAGGCCCTATAATCGGTCCATGACCCTGCAGTTCGAGCGCCAGGCGCTCGCCGATCTCGCCCGCGAAGCCGGGGCGCTCGCTCAGATGGCGCGCCACTCTCTAGTCCGCGAGATCAAGTCCGACGGCTCGGTGGTGACCAATGCGGACCGCGAGGTCGAGCTGTTCCTTCGTGATCGGCTCGCCCGACTGCAGCCGGGCAGCGCCGTTTGGGGCGAGGAATTCGGCTACGCCGAAGATGGATCGGGAGGCCTATGGCTCGTCGACCCCGTCGATGGCACCACCAACTTCTCGCTAGGCTCGCCGCTCTGGGGGGTCAGCATCGCCTTGTACCACGCTGGCGAGGTCTTGGCCGGTACGGTATGCCTCCCCGACTTGCGCGAGACCTATTCCTGCGTCGCGGGCACCGGGGTCGATCTCAACGAGCACCCGTTGCTTCCGCTGGAACCGGGGCCCATCGACCCAAGTTCGCCCGTCAGCGTCAGCGACGCGCCGATGAAGCGCCACCCTCGCCAGCCTTGGCCGGGAAAGCTGCGATGCGGAGGGGCGGTGTGTGTCGATGGATGCTTTGTGGCTTCAGGCCGCTTGCGCGGTTTGGTGGGTATGCGCGAAAAACTGTACGACATCGCCGCTGTGGCCCTGTTTGTTACAGAACTCGGAGGCATCGTCCGCTACGCCGATGGACGCCCGCTCAGGTTTGAGGATATCGCGGAAGACAGCCCGATCGCGGACGCCTGGCTCCTATTCCCCGCCGAATCGGGCTTCGTGCTGGACACCGCCGAGTAGGTCCGGTGAAGGGCGCTCGAACGACCGAACCCATAATGGAGGCGAAACCCCATGTTCTACGGCGGCCGCGCGAAGCAGATGCCCTACTTCAGCGACTATGTGGCGTCGCGCGTCGAGGCTCGGCGGGCGTCCATGAACATG
>JBDHZD010000013.1:0-49634 GCA_039811705.1 Fimbriimonadaceae bacterium
AACTCGTGCGGGAGCTTTTCCTGGCCTGCGAGAACGACATGGAACGCGCACTCGTGGCCTTGTGCCTGTGCTCCCTCCGCGCCCCTGGAGAGGTTGTGGCTGTCAGGTGGCGCAACATACGGGGCGGCATCATTCAGGTCGAGAAGCAGCACCGAGACCAGAATGGCAAGCTCCTCGTGACCAACACCAAGACCCGCACCGTGCGCGATGTTCCGATCCCTCCCCACCTTGCGAAGTTCATCGAGGCTGTAAGGCCCAAGGACGCCAAGGGTGACGACTGGGTGCTCCAGGGCGGCTATCGTTCGAAGAGCGCGAAGAAGACCGATCTGGATGGGAGCCTGTCGCCTGGGCGGGCGCAGGACATCTTCGACCGCATTGTCGCCAGGATGAAGGCCGCGATGGCGGAGAAGGAGCGGCCCGTGTACGACGAGTACTCGATCTACTGCTGTCGCAAGACGGCCCTGACGGCGATCAGCCGCGTGACCGATCCGAAGACGTTGATGTCCATCGCGGGGCACACATCTGTTGCCACGACTATGCAATACTACTTGGAGGCGAGTCGAGAGTCGAAGGTCGAGGCCATGAAGAAGATCGCCTTCGGAGCCGACGTGTCGCTTCCTGCCTGACGCCTGAAAACTGTTGATTTCCGTGCGTCAGACTTGGTACAGTCTCGACATGGAACCCGCCATCGTTAAGGCTTCCGAGCAACCCCTCGGCAACCCCGACCTCAGCGGCTTGAGGGACGAGGCAAGGGAGTACGCGCGACGCAGCAAGGGCGTCCTCACCGTCCGCGTGTACGACCGCGAGTGGCGACGGTTCACGGCGTGGTGCTCAGAGAACGGCTTGGTCGCTCTCCCCGCCGATCCCGAGTCGGTGTCACTCTACGTAACGGGCCTGTCTCGTACGAAGAGCGTGGCGAGCATGAACGTCACCGTGGCGGCGATCTCCCAGGCCCACCAAGCGGCGGGAGTCGGCAGCCCGACCCAGACGCCCGCTTTCAGGGCTGTCTGGCGGGGTATTCGCCGCACCCTCGGGGTGGCCCCGAAGTCGCAGAAGTCCCCTGCTACTACGGAGGTCGTCAGAGCAATGCTCGACGAGCTTCCAGACAGCCTGATCGGCGTCCGCGACCGCGCCCTGATCCTCGTGGCGTTCGCGTCCGCGATGCGGCGCAGCGAACTTGTCGGCCTTGACTGCACCGACGTGCGCTGCGTGGAGCGCGGAATGGAAATCGCCGTGCGACGGAGCAAGGTCGATCAGGAAGGCGCTGGGCACGTCATCGCCATCCCCTTCGGCAACGCGGAGCGCACCTGCCCTGTCCGCGCCCTTAGGTCGTGGATCGAGGCGGCGGGGCTGACAGATGGCCCGCTGTTCCGCTCGGTGGATCGGCACGGGCGCCTGTCGGATGGAAGGATGGACGGCGGCTCGGTGGGACGGATCGTCAAGCGGGCGGTGGAGAGAACGGGGCGCAATCCTGAGGACTTCGGGGCGCACTCAACCCGCGCGGGTTTCATCACCTCGGCGGCGGCGAACGGCGCGTCGGAGCACAGCATCGCCAAGACCAGCAACCATCGAAGCGTCCAAGTGCTCCGATCCTACATCCGTGCAGCTTGCCGCTTCGACGACAATGCGGGGAGCAAGCTCGGCCTGTAACGCCGAGCACTCGATGGGCTTGGTCGGGAGCGCCCACATCCTGATGCGAAGTCGTAGAAGATGGACTCTTGCGCGAACCTGACGACCCGTCAGGAGAAGCTGGGCCGTTCTCTGAACCATCTCGTAGAGAAGCCAGAAGAATGTCTACTAATTCTCAGCGATTAGTCGTTGGGAAGTGCCGCACGAGATCGGCATCAATGCAGGATTTCACCGACTTGCGGCTTGCCCCGCCGCGCTCGTGGTGAAGCGCACTGTCGGCGGCGGCAAGCCATGCGTGATCTTTCAGCTACGGCGTAGCGGGGGCAGATGGGCGCGACGATCAGTTTCGCCAAAGCCCTCAGACTCGCCGACCTCATCGCCGCCCTTGCGCGGGAGACTGAGGGGGGCGGGGACAAAAATCGGGCTGAGGACTCTCCATAGGTGGGGGTGGAACGATCCAGCGGATGGGCACCCGTTCAAACAATAGTGAGCAAATTGAGCGTCGGATACCCCCTACCCGTATTGTTTCCAGGTCTCACCTGCCGATACCATGAACGGATTGATCGCCCTCCGCCGTGTGATGACGCTCCTCTGCCTGCTGGCGCTCGTCGCCAGTTCGCTCGGGCGCGTCTCTTTCGCATGGATGTGCGAGGGCCGCGTGTGCAGCCCAGACCTGAGCAAGTGCTGCTGCGTCTCCCCTGACGAGATCAGGGACAACGAGTGCAACGGCGCGACCGAGGCGTCGCCGAAGGGCGTCTGCACGGGCGGCTGCGACTGCGAGGCCAAGCCTACCGTCGCGAAGTCTGGCTCCGAAGCGCGGACGGCGACGCCCCAGGTCATCAACGCCATCGAGCTTCCCGAGGTGCCGATCATGGCACCGATCTGGGAGGCGGTACAGCCCTTCGCGACGCTGGAAGCGCCCCAGGTGCGTCCCAACCCGCCGCCGTGCGGATGCACCGATCCGTTCTGTTGCGCCTCGGCCCTCCGAGCGCCCCCGAGCCTCCTGGCCTGACGAAGACGCGGCCCCTCTGTGCCGCTCCCACCATCGGCGCATCTCGCGCCCCCGTCAGCCCAGGAGGTTCCCTTGTTCAGACCCATCGCATTCTCAGCCTTCGCCGCGTCCCTCGTATGCCAGGGATGGGCGCAGGCCCTCAGCCGAGAGGAGGCCGTCAGGATGGCCCTCTCGACCCATCCCCGCGCGCTTGCGGCGCGGAGCCAGACTCTCGCCGCCCGCTCGGGCCTGTCGTCGGCGCGTGCCCCTCGAAACCCCGAGATCGCGCTGAACCCCGCGCTCACCCCCGACGGAGCCGACAACGAGTTCGTCGCGAGCCAGTTCTTCGAGATCAACGGCACGAGGCGGGCGCGGTCGAGCGCCGCCGCCGCGCGCCTCGTCGCCACGCGGGCTTCCCAAGCTACGGAACTCCGCTCCCTCGCCTTCGACACCGTCACGGCGCACATCGCCCTCGCACGGCTCCAGGAACGGCTCCAGGCCGAGCGCGAACTGCTCGAAGTCGCGGAAGAACTTGAGCGGATCGCACGCAGGCAGGTGGAGGTCGGTACGAGGCCAGGGATCGACCTCGTGAACGTCGAGGTGGAGACGATCCGCCAGCGCCGCGCCGTGCGCGACGCCGAGGCCGAGCTACGGGCGGCGCGGGCCGTCCTGGCCTCCCTTGTCGGAAGCGATGCCGAAGCCCTCGTTGCCGAAGCGCCTCCGATCCAGACTGCTCAGCCCCAAGCCGACCCCGAAGCCGCCACCGCGGCGCGTTCCGAGGTCGCGGAGCAGTCGGCGCTCGTCCAGGCGCTCGCGGCCGATCGGCGCGAGGTCGAGGCCCAAGGACGTCCCGACCTCGGGGTACAGGCGATCTCGGGGAGCTTCACGCGGGAGCCGAGGACGGCGGGAGTGGGGCTGCTCATCACCCTTCCCATCCTCGACCTCGGAGCCAGGCGGGGCCGAATCGCCGAGTTGAGACGTCTGGAAGACGCGCAGCGCCATCGAGCGGATGCGGCCCGTCGCGAGGTGCGCATGGAAGTGGTGACCGCGCTGGAGCGGGCAAGGGCGGCTCAGGCTGCCCTCGCGTCGTTCCAAGACGGCCTCCTCGAACGAGCGGGTCGGCTGCTGGACGCCAGCCGAATCGGCTTCCAGGCGGGCCAGACGAGCCTGGTGGCGCTCCTGGAAGCCCAGCGCACCTACCGCGCGGTTCAGACGGAGTACGTCCAGGCGCGGGCCGACTACGCGCTCGCGCTCGCTGACCTTCAACGGGCGTCGGGCACCCTCGCCGCCGACCTCATCCAGGAGGCGACCAAGTGAAGCCGCTGAACAAGACGATTCCATTCGTTCTCGCCGCCCTCGCCATCGGGGGCATCGGTTTCTTCTTCGGCAGGATCGGGTCTCCCACTTCCGCCGTTGGCGACGACCACTCCCCCGCCGTGAAGGACGAACACGCCCACGAGGGGGAGCCAAAGGGTGAGGAGAGCCATGCGGAAGAGGGCGTGGTGAAGTTCGATCCCGAGGGGCTGAAACTGGCGAACATCGAAGTTCGAACGGCCCAAGCGCTCCCCATGCCAAGCGGCATCGTGCTCACGGGGCAGGTCGCGCCGAACCTTTCGGGCGTTGCAAAGATCACGCCAAGGGTCGCAGGCAAGGTCACGTCGGTCACCGCAAACGTGGGAGACACGGTGCGTTCGGGCGAGACGCTCGCCACGGTCGCGAGCACCGAACTCGCCGAGGCCCAGGCCGCCTACCGTCAGGCGCGGGCCAGCCTGAGCCTCGCCCAATCGAACCTCCAGCGCCAGCGTCGCCTTGCGGGTCTGGGTGAGTTCGGTCGCCACAAGGTCGAGGAGGCTCGGGGGAACCTCGCGAGCTTGCAGGCGGAGGTGCTGAGCGCCCAAGACGAAGCGACCGCGACGAAGGCCGAGATCGCCGAGGCCGAGAGCGGCCTCGCCACCGCCCGTGCCGCGCGAGAGCAGGCGGAGAGTGCACTGAGGCTCGCCCAATCGAAGCTCGAACGGGCGGAGAGCCTGTTCAAGGAGCAGATCGTCTCGCGGCAAGACCTCGACCAGGCCGAGGCGGACGCGCAGAACGCGGCTGCCGCCCTCGAAGCCGCCCGAGCGTTGGCGTCCCAGGCGGAGACAGGCGTAGCATCCGCCAAGGCGAGGCTCCGCTTCGACGAAGGCAAGATCGTCGCCGCGAGGCGCAGGCTCGACACGGGACGGCAGGCTCTCGCCCGCGAGGAGGCCGTGTACAGGAGCGGCATCCTGACCAGCAGGGAGGTCGCGGAAGCCGAGTCCACCGCCAGGAAGGCGGAGCTTGACGTTCGCGCCGCCGCCGACGCGGTTCGCCTCCTCGGCGGAACCCCAGGCGGGGGCAACGTGGTCGCGGTGACGGCCCCCATCCCAGGCAGGATCACCGAGCGTACGGTGACGCTCGGGGAGACGGTGGGAACCGACAAGGCGCTCTTCTCGCTCGTCAATCTGGCGAGCGTCTGGGTCGAGTTGAACGCTCCCCAGGGCCAGATCGCCCGCGTCCGCGTGGGAATGCCCGTTCGGGTCGTCTCCCAATCTCTCCAAGGCCGCACGTTTCAGGGAGTTGTCGCGAACGTCGGAGACGTGCTGGACGAGACCAGCCGAACCGCCAAGGTGCGAGTCGTGGTGGAGAACCCTGGCGCGATGCTGAAGCCAGGCGCGTTCGTGAGCGGCACGTTCGTCGGCCCCGCCGCCACGCAGTCCCGAACGACTCTGGCGGTGCCTGCCGAGGCCGTGCAGGAAATGGAGGGGAGCAAGGTGGTGTTCGTCCAAGGCGACACGGAGGGGGAGTTCCGTGCTGTGCCCGTCGGCACGGGTGAGGAGTCGGCGGGGCTGGTCGAGATCGTCTCTGGGTTGGAGCCAGGCCAGCGGTTCGTCGCCAAGGGCGCGCTGATGGTGAAGGCGCAAGCCATGAAGGGGGAACTGGGCCATGACCACTAACCCAGGCTTCGAGGTGGCACCATGATTGAGGCCATCATCCGCTTCTCGCTTCGGCAGCGCGGCTTCGTCATGCTGATGGGCCTGGCCCTATTCCTGGTGGGTCTTTACAGCGCCACCCAGCTTCCCATCGACGCCGTACCCGACATCACGAACAACCAGGTTCAGGTCAACACGGTGTTGCCCGCCCTCGGCCCCGAGGAGATGGAGCGCCAGGTGACGTTCCCCATCGAGCAGGCGCTCGCGGGCCTGCCGAACCTGAAGGAAACCCGCTCCATATCCCAGTTCGGACTTAGCCAGGTCACCGTCGTCTTCGAGGACGGGGTGGACATCTACTTCGCCCGCAATCAGGTGAACCAGAGGCTTCAGGAGGCGAAGGAGAGCCTGCCTGAAGGCGCAGAGGTCGAGATGGCTCCCGTAAGCACGGGCTTGGGCGAGATTTACTACATCAAGCTGGAGGGCGATGGGCACTCGCTCATGGAGCGGCGCACGATGATGGACTGGATCGTGCGCCCTCAACTTCGCACGATCCAGGGGCTTGCCGAGGTGAACACCTACGGCGGCCTCGCCAAGCAGTTCCAGGTCTTGCTCGACCCCGAGAAGCTCGCCGCCCACGGCCTCACGGTGCGGGACGCGGTGCGGGCGCTCGCCGCCAACAACGCCAACGCGGGCGGGGCGTACATCCAGCGGGGAGGCGAGCAGCAGATCGTCCGCACCCTCGGTGTCCTGGGTGGCCCCGAGGACATCGCGAACGTGGTGGTCGGCAGCCACGGCGGGGTGCCCGTGCTCATGGGGCAGGTCGGTCGCGTCACCGAGGGCGGCATGGTGCGACAAGGGGCGCTCACGGAGAACGGCAAGAGCGAGGAAGTCTACGCGATCACGATGCTCCTCATGGGGGAGAACGGGCGCGTCGTCGTCAACCGCGTTAAGGATCGCCTCCAGAGCATCCAGAAGTCCCTTCCCGAGGGGACGCGGCTGGTCGGCTTCCTCGACCGCTCCACCCTCATCGAGCGAACCCTGAGGACGGCGCTCACCAGCCTCGTCGAGGGCGGCCTTCTCGTGATCGGGCTGCTGTTCCTTTTCCTTCTCCAGTTCCGTGCGGGGCTGATCGTCAGCAGCGCCATCCCGCTCGCCATGCTCTTTGCCGTCATCGGCATGAAGCAGTTCCACGTCTCGGCGAACCTGATGAGCCTGGGAGCCATCGACTTCGGCCTCGTGGTGGACGGCGCGGTGATCATCGTGGAGAACGTGATGCGACGGCTCTCCGAGGCCCGCGAGCACCTCGGGCGCGACCTGACGGAGGACGAGAGGGTCGAGACGATCTACGAGGGCACCGTCGAGGTGCGGAAAGCCTCGCAATTCGGCGAACTCATCATCATCGCCGCCTACCTTCCCATCTTGGCGCTGGTCGGCGTCGAGGGGAAGATGTTCCGCCCGATGGGCCTGACGGTCATCATGGCGCTCGTCGGGGCGCTCATCCTGTCGTTCACGCTCATCCCCGCGCTGTGCGCCCAGTTCCTCCGCGTGAAGCGCGAGCGGCACAACCCCGTCTTGGAATGGCTCACCCCCCGATACGGTCGGGGATTGGAGCGGGCGATGGGGGCGCGATGGATCACGGTGGGCGGCGCGGCGGTGTTCGTCCTGCTGTGCCTGTCGCTGGTGCCAAGGCTCGGGTCAGAATTCATCCCCGAACTCGACGAAGGGGCGCTCGCCATCCAGAGCGGCTACCCGCCGAGCATGAGCCTGGAAACGGTCGTGGAGCGCACCATGCTCATGGAGCGCACCCTCATGGAGGCGTTCCCGAGCGAGGTGAAGAAGGTCGTCACCCGCATCGGCAGGCCCGAGATCGCGACCGACCCGATGCTCGTCACGCAGACGGACTCGCTGATCGAGCTTCATCCGCAGAGCGGCTGGAAGGAGGCGAAGAATCGGGTGGAACTCCAGACGAAGATGGCGGAGGTCGTCGAGAAGCTCCCAGGCGTCGGCGCGAGCTTCAGCCAGCCGATCAAGATGAGGATGTCCGAACTCATCGAGGGGGTCGGCATCCGCGCCGACCTGGCGCTGAAGCTGTTCGGCGACGACGGCGACGTTCTGAACCGCGAGGCGGCGAGGCTCCAGCGCATCGTCCAGTCGGTGCCTGGGGCGGCGGACGTGTCGTTCGAAGTCACCCAGGGGTTGCCGCAGCTCCAGGTGCGGATCGACCGCGCGAGGATCGCCCGCTACGGGATCAACGTGGAGGACGTGAACGAGGTCGTCGAGGCGGCGCTGGGCGGGAAGCCGATCACCCAGATCGCGGACGCGGCCCGCCGCTTCGACGTGGCGGTTCGCCTGCCCGAAGACCTGAGGGACTCCCCCGAGAAGATCGCCCGCCTGATGATCCCGACCCCGAGCGGGGGCCAGGTGCCCCTCTCGGAGATCGCGGACATCGTGAGCACCCAAGGCCCCGTGCAGATCAGCCGCGAGAACGGGCAGCGGCGGGTGGTCGTGCAGGCCAACGTGCGCGGAAGAGACCTCGGGAGCTTCGTGGGAGAGGTGAAGCGGCGGATCGACGCGGAGGTGAGGCTCCCCGTGGGCTACCACATCGAGTACGGCGGCACCTACGAGCAGCTTCAGTCGGGAAGGGCGCGGCTCGCCGTGGTCGTTCCGCTGACGTTCGCGCTGGTGTTCCTCATGCTGTTCGCGACCTTCGGGAGCGTCAAGCAGGCGCTCCTGGTGTTCACGGGCATCCCGTTCGCCGCCACGGGCGGCATCCTCGCGCTGATCGTTCGGGGGATGCCGTTCTCGATCTCCGCCGCCATCGGCTTCATCGCCCTCGCGGGGATCGCGGTGCTGAACGGCGTCGTGATGATCACCTTCGTGAACAACCTGCGGGAGCGCGGCATGGCGCTGCGGCAGGCCACCGTCCAGGGCGCGATCCAACGTCTTAGGCCCGTCCTCATGACCGCCGCCGTGGCGGGCATCGGCTTCCTCCCGATGGCGATCTCGCGGGGCGCGGGCGCGGAGGTGCAGCGCCCGCTCGCGAGCGTGGTGATCGGCGGCCTCGTGACCTCGACCCTGCTCACGCTGTTCGTGCTGCCCACGCTGTACGGATGGTTCGAGCGCGAGAAGCCGACGGAGGTGGAAGTCTGATGAAAGAGATCAAGGCCATCGTGCTTCGGCGTCCTCAAGAACGACCGAATCACCGCCAAGCGCGAGGACGTGAAAGCCGTCCTCGCCGAACACAAGCACCCCAAGGAGAAACCATGAGACACACCCTCACCATCGGCCTGCTCGCGCTCGCCGCGACGCAGGCGCTGGCCCAGGAGGCCCGCCAAAACCCCAACGGGCAGCAACCGCCGACCGCCGTCCCCACGTGAACAGGGTGACCTGGCGAAGGCCGCTTCCTCGGTTCGGGGAAGACAACGAAGTGGGACTTCTCGATTCGCTACGTGGATACCAAAGCCGACCGACCGCGATGGCGGACGACGGCGATGGTCAGTCTCGACCCGCGCCTGAAGCTCGGCGTCGAGTTCAACCCCGTGGTGCGCGAGGCGCTCCCCATCGCCAACTGGATCGCTCTGGAGGAGACCGCGCGGCAACCCATGCTGACGTTCGGCACCAGCAGCGACCGCATCTTCTCGCCCGAGGGCTACCGCTCGTACTATGCGACGGTCGCGAAGAGCCTCCCAGGGGGCCGCTTCGCACCGTACGTGGGCGTCAGCTACTCGGAATGGGAGGAGACGCTCCTCTTCCCGTTCGGGGCCAACATCCCGCTCGACCGCGAGTGGGATTTGCTCCCGATGCACGACGGCAGGAACACCCACCTGCTCCTGACCTACAAGCGCCCGCAGTGGAACCTCACGCTCATGCTCGTGAAGATGGAGCGGTTCGGGGTGAGCCTCGGGTTCGGCTTCTGACCCTTCGGGTGCCTCGTAGCGGGGCACCCGACCCCACAGCGTTATGTCCTCCACCACCGCCCTCGCCCCTCGTATCATTCGTCTCCCTAGCCGTGCGGTCGTGACTGCCCTCGTCCTGACCACCCTCAAATGGGTGCTCTTCGCCTATTGTGTGGTCGGCGTCCTCGGCTACGCGCCGCCTACGGATGCGAGGGGGAACTGCTCATGCCCCTTCTGTGACCCCTTCTCGCTGAACTCGCCGATGCCAAGGAGATCGCATTGAAGGTGCGAAAGACTCATGGCTCCGCCTCATGCTGCCCCACGGAGGATGCGGTGCAGGAGGTGTCGCCCCTGCGTGCTGCAAAGGGATCGCGGGACGTTGCGGGCCTCATCGGCTGGGGGGCGATGGCTACGGTCGCCCTCGTGGTGCTCGGGGCCACCCTCGGCGAGTACCTGGGGTGGTTTGACCGAGCGGTCGAGCAACTGCCGTGGTGGGTTCCTGCCGCTGCCATCGTGCTCGGCGGATGGCGTCCGTTCGTCGGCGTGCTGGACGACCTGCGACGCCTGAAGATCAGTAGCCACACGCTGATGTTCGTCGGCGTCATCGCGTCTGTGGTCGTGGGCGAGTGGGCAACGGCGGCGCTCATCGTCTTCTTCATCCGCTTCGCTGACCGACTGGAGGGGATCACTGAAGAGAGGAGCCGCCAAGCGATCCGTGAACTTACTGCCATCCAACCCGCGACCGCGCATGTGCTTCGTGAAGGGATAGAGGTCGAGGTTCCCGTCGCCGATGTTGCCATCGGCGATATTGCCGTGGTTCGGCCTGGAGAACGGATTCCCATTGACGGCGAGATCGTTGAGGGCGAGGCCCCCGTCAACCAGGCACCTATCACGGGCGAGAGCGTCCCAGTTGATAAACGCGAAGGCGACCTTGTTTTCGCGGCGACGGTAGTGGACGCGGGGTACCTGCGGGTGAAGGCAACGCGGATCGGCGCGGACACTACCTTCGCCCGCATCCTGCAACTCGTTGAGGAGGCCGAGCAGCACAAAGCGCCCGTCCAGAGGTTGGCAGATCGGGTGTCGGCGATCTATCTCCCCATCGTGCTGATGATCGCCCTCGCGGTGTACTTTGTGACAGGAAATCCGCTGAGTGCGGTTGCCGTCTTGGTGGTGGCTTGCGCGTGTGCCATCGTGATCGCGACACCAGTGGTGGTGATCGCGAGCGTCGGCTCAGCGGCACGTCGGGGAGTCCTCATCAAGGGAGGACTCACCCTTGAGAACCTGGCGAAGGTAGACACGCTGGTGCTCGACAAGACAGGCACCCTCACTGAGGGGCGGCCCCGACTCGCCGAAGTCATGTCATTCGACGGCACGTCCGAAGCCGAATTGCTTCGTGCCGTGGCCTCTGTCGAGTCCAGGAGCAGCCATCCCATCGCACGTGCGGTCGTGGACGCGGCAGAGACGCGCGGAATCCAGCCGACCGATCCCGACTCCTTCGAGTCGCTCACGGGGCGCGGCCTGGTCGCGACGGTCTCGGATCAGCGATGGGCTATCGGCAATCGGAGCCTGCTGGAGGAGCGAAACGCCAAGCTCACGCCTGAGATGGAGGCCCGTGCTCACGAGCTTGAGTCAGCGGGCCGAACCGTGTTCTTCGCGGCGAGCGGCGAACGGGTCGTCGGCTTGGTGGCGGTGGAAGACGCTCCGAGGCCCGAGGCCAAGGAGGCTCTGGAGCAGCTTCGCTTGCTCGGCATCGAGAGGATCGTGCTCCTCACAGGGGACAATGAGCGGGTTGCGGCGGGCGTCGCCGCCGAGTTCGGGGTGGAGTACCTTGCCGAGCTTCTGCCCGAGGACAAGATCGCCGAAGTGAAGCGACTACAGGCGCAAGGTGCCGTGGTCATGATGGTCGGCGACGGCATCAACGACGCACCTGCTCTCGTGCAGGCTAACGTAGGCGTGGCGATGGGCGCGGCGGGCACGGAAGCAGCGATGGAGGCCGCCAACGTGGTTCTGATGCGAGACGACTGGCAGATGATCCCCGAGGCGATCCGCATAGGTCGGCGCTCCGTGCGTACGATACGCCAGAACCTTGTCTTCACTGCCGTCTACAACGTTGTCGGAATCACCCTCGCGGCAACGGGATTGCTCCCGCCGATGTGGGCCGCCGCCGCCCAAGGAATTCCAGACATCGCCATCCTGCTCAACTCCAGCAAGCTGCTCAAGAGGTGACGAAGAGGAGAGTCACCTCCTGGTGTATCGTCCTATCCGTGCCCACTATGGGACGCTGAAATCTCATGCAGCCTGTCGATCCTGCTCGCGCTCTGTTCTCCGAGTTCATGTCTGACGGTTACGCCAGAGTCGTACGCGCAACCGCCGATGACGACAGTGAAAATCCGTACCTTGACTACAAAGAGGTCAGGAGCACCGACGGCAGCTTAACGCGGGACGAACGCGCAATGCTGGGGCAAGCGATCAGCGCCTTCGCGAACACCTATGGCGGGGTGCTGGTTCTGGGAGTTGAGGCGAAGAACAACCGCGCGAATGCCCTGAGACCGATTCCGTCCATCTCGCGGTTGGAGAAGACGGTTAACGACATCCTCGGTCAGATCGTCGTGCCACCGCTACCCATTGAAACGCTCCGCATCGACGCTCCCGATTCCGATGGGGCTGGCTTTATGATCGTCTTCGCTCCATCGGCGCACCCTAAGCCGATCATGTCTTTGGTCGATCACCGATACTACATCCGAAGCGGGAGCAACAGCATCAAGGCTGAGCACCCCATCGTTCGGAGCCTATTCTTCGCGAGCGCCGTGCCCGACGCGATCCTCGATATTGCGGGTGCGAAGATCGCGAAGCACTCCCTTGGTGCCGTTGCTTCCTACGAAGGCCGCGTCGAGACTTTCGGAGACCACTATCGGATCGACAGCACCCTGATGATCAGGAACACGGGTGGCACCACCGTGCGTGGATGCGCTGTTGCCCTTCCCGATCTTCCAGGGCTGTCGTTTAAGGGGAACAAAGACCTCTTCCACGTGCAGAACAACACGCTCCACGCGGCCCTAGGCGATGAGGATGCACAGGCCGTCGCGAGCAAGCTGTTCATCCTGAAGGATCACGTCGTTCTCTATCCGAAGACTGCGCTCGCGATAGGACACCTCTCCTTGTCCCCGCCCGACGACCTTTACCAGGACTGCGACCTGTCGGTGCCTTACGCGATCTTCATCGACAACGTAGCGCGACACGGCGTGGCGGCGGCACATGCAAAGGCGCTTCCTCGGCATTCGGGTTGGTGATCCTCTGAACCGTTACACCTATACATTAGGGTGGAGGCGGCCCCTCTACATGGGCGTCCTCGGCTTCGTTCAGGGCCAGAACGTCGGCAGGAGCCTCTCCAGGGGCGTCAGGCTCCTCGATTACGGGATCGTCGTCGCCGACCGCGACGGCCTGCCTCTCGATGATCTCGGCGAGCTTGCGCGACGCCTCCTGCTGGAGGGTCGTCCCCCGAAGGAACAGCCCGCAGCCGTACTCGTCGGCCTCCGACTTCCACTTCTGGCCCTTCGCCCTGAAGAAAGCCCTGACCAGTGTCCCCTTGCCCTGTGTCATCCTCGGGATCATCTCCGACACCCGCTGGCGGTTCGTCCTCCCTTCGGGCCACCGTTCGTTGATGGTGGCTGAGATCGTGCCGAAAGACGCTCTAAGCCTGCCCCCCTCCGAGTCCCTGATGCCGATGAGTAGCACCAGCGCGATCTTCCGCGCGAGCGCCGTGTTCCAACGCGGCTTCGGCTGCGCCGCGAGCATCTGGGCCAGGATGCGGTCGGCGAGTTCCTCCACCTCGGGGGTGGCAGGCCCCAGGATCAGCGGCGGCACGAACGCCTCGCGTTCGGCGTACGGAACGAACCCCTTCCAGCCGAACGTCTCCCACAAGCGTCGGATCGTGTACTCGCGTTCGCGAAGCTCCGTCGCGCTCCTTGCGCCGATCCTCTGCGAGAGCGTGAGCATCGCCTCCTCCGCTCGGTCAACACCGAACAGGATGACGGCGGCGAGAATGCCCTTCCTGCCGCCCATGTTCACCCACTCCCAGTGGCCCCCTTGCGGGTACGCCTCCAGCCACACCGCCTTAGCCCACTCGACGGTGCCCACGGGGGCGTCAGCGTCGGCGCGAGCTTCCACGGCCTCCTCATTGACCTCAAGGATCGTCTCGGCGGCCTCGGTCGCCCGCTCCTGCTCCTCCTGGGCATTGTCCTCCTTCACGTCCGTCGCGGGCGGCGACGGAGCGAGCACCGTCATCCGCCACTTCTCCATCATCGCTTCCCGCTCCGCACGGATGGCCCGAGCTTCCTCGTGCGCGGCCTCGACTGCTTGTGAGATGGGGTTGGCGGGGCGGGCGCGAAGGTGGAGCATCGCGTCGTCGCGGTCGAGTAGGTCGTGCATGGCGACACCCGAGTCTGTGATGCGGTTCAGCATCGGCCCTCCAGCCCGTTGGAACGACTCCTTCGTCATCACGGAGGGATCGTCTTCGCTGAACAGAAAGGCAGAGGACATCATCTCGGCCTGCACGTCGAGCGGGTAGAGCCTGCCCTCGTCCACGTCGATCCAAAGGCCGAGATTGCCGCTCGACGCGTGGACGCCTCCAGGGAGCCGCATCAAGCTGTGCAAGCTATCCTTGTCAGGGTGGGTGTAGCCTCGCCCGCGCTCCTCAAGAGCCGACCTGATCCCGTGCATGATCGCCGAAGCGAGGCTCGGAGGAACCGATAGCGGAAGGGGCACCACCACCTGAACGCCGCGCGATCCAGTTCTGAAGACTCTGTAGGGCAGGCCCGCCGCCTGAATCACACGCCGCTGGGACACAAGCTCCCGAACCACCTCGTCCGCGTCCTCGCCGAACCAGGCTCGGTCGAGGTCAATGTCAAGGCGGATCGTCGGCACGAAGTTCGGCCTCCAACCCGTCTCGGTGCTCCAGGAGTAGTGCTGCACGGGAAGGTCGGTGGTGCCTCGGGCGTAGCGGCTGCGCCCGCAAAGGTGCTTGAGCACGTCGCCCAGGTGGATCGCGTCGCCCCTGCGGGTGCCCTTCGGCGTCTTGATCTCCGCTCCCAGGCGCTCGTACGACCAGCGCCCCGTCGAGATGTTCGTGCCCCACACATGGCGCTGGCGGATGGTGTCGAACATCGCCCTCGCGACTTCCACCGTTCTCGGCACGAACTTCTCGTACTGATCCAGGCGCGGGCCTCTGAGCGCCTGGATCGAGCGGAAGCCATCAGGCTCCAGATGGTAGGCGAGGCCCCACGGGTTATCACCGAAGATGCCGTCTTGGTAGGCCCGCTGGGGTTCGGAAGGATCGAACCACATCGGTAGAAGTTTGCCCTACCAGGCGCTGGCTTCGTCTTCCTCTTCGGCGGCGATCTCCTCCAGGATGGCGTCGCGCTCCTCGGCGGCCTCCCTAACTCGCCTCTTCGCCTTCTTCACCTTCTCGCGGTTGGCGTCCGAGGGGTCTTCGTAGTAGTACATGCGCTCCGACTCAAGGTCGTCGGTGGCGCGGCGCAGGGCCGTGTAGGCCTGCTGGAGACGCTCGTGGAGCGTCAGGTCGTCTTCGTCTTCATAGGTCACCATGTTGTGTCTCCCTGGGCCAAGGGAGAAGGCCGCCGCGACCCTGGGGAGTCGCGCACGGCCTTCATGGTGGCGTCGGCATTGTACGCCGACGTGTTGACGCTGTTCGGTTGTCCCCAGGTGCGGGAGGCCGACCCCCTTGCGGGCGCGTCGCGCCTGTCCCAAGGTGTCCTTCTGCGTCAGCGGCAAGATGACCTACACCATGAAGGGGAAGTGGAGAGAAAAGGTGAGGTGGCCCGCGCGGAGGGACTCGAACCCCCAACCCTCAGTTCCGCTTACCACTTCGGCTTTCGCCGCCGACCCTCGGGCCGTTCGTGGTCTGGACTCTGCCTTCGCCATGTCGCCGAAGCGATGTAGGCGCGACGTGTCGAGTCTCTACACCTTCCCCCTGCGGGGCTTGGCTCGGCGTTCCCAGGTGAAGGGTTCGCCGAATTTACGTCGTTCTACTCCGTGAGTTTCCCCACGGGCACTCCAGTTGTGACTAACGGTCAAGACTGATGCTCTATCCGTTGAGCTACGCGCGGTCGCCGTCCAAGATCATACCAGCTTCATCCGAAGGATGCTGGGCTCATCGGTTCGCTCGTCCAAGCCGAGGAAGAGGCCGTCGTACCTCCTGCTGTAGCCCCACGCGATCTTTAACGGCCCGCCGCCAAATCGCGCGGTTCGCGAGCCAGGGCGGGAAGGGGAAGAACGTCGGATACACCCCGTCGTAGACGGCGAGCCGCTCCATCACGTCGATCACGCTCTCCGCGCGTAGCAGTAGCTCGGGCGGGGTGAATACCACGGGTTAGTGGGGTCGGGAGAGGGACATCTTCGGCCCAAGTTTTGGAATCCCTGGTGTATTCGACCCTGGAAAGTCTGGGACGGGGGCTTCTTGAACCTGAGCGGTTCAGTTCCGAAGACTGATGCTCTATCCGTTGAGCTACGTCCGCGCGGGACGACTAGTGTACCCGCTCATTGGTTCGCCCAGCGGTTGATGAGCCACCAGGCCCCTTGGTCGTGGGGCACGAACTTGGGGTGGGTGAGGTGTTCGAACGCAGGCAGATAACCAAGCGACCCGTCACCATACAGTTTGATCCGGTGGATCGCACGCTCGACAGCGGCCTTGGCAACTCTGCACCTCTCGACGTCTGCTCTTGATCCACCGATCCGCTCAACGCTTCGACTAGCGACCTTCTCCAAATCGTCGAAAAGTTGCCGAGTGGGGGCCAGCGCAGAGGCGGCTTCTCCAGGTCGGCCTTCGGCGTATCGGCGCCGGGCCGCCTCTGCCAACCGAACAAATTCAATTGCTGACCGCGCGAACAGCGAGACCCCCTTTTCGGCCTCGGTCGGGGCCACGGCCAACGCCCGTTCGATGATGTCCAGCGCCTTGTCGCCGACCTCGCCGCTGAGTTCGTCCGCGTGGTGCAACCAAGCGAGAAACGGGTTGGCCTGCAACAGTAGCCGCACTTTGAGCGAAGACCGGATGCCGCCGAACGCGAACGTCCCGCCCGCGGTCTGCAGTTCGACGCCCATCAGCCGCGCCCACTCCTCGTGTCGCTCCGATTCCTTGAGGTACGCCTGCAAAAAGGGTGACGCGTCGCCGTGCAACACGCCGCCAGCGGCCCGAACCGCCGGCAGGAGCGTATCGTACGCCCCGAACAGGCCGCATTCCCATGTCGTTACGCACGTTCCGAACAGGCCCATTTCGACGACGTCGCGATGCACCTCGCGTACGTTGCGTTCGGTTTCGGGTAAGTGCATCCAAGTCGCGTTGTACACATGAAAAGCGGGACAGCCCACCACATCGAATCCGCGATCACCGAACTTGGGTGTCGTGTCGGCTAGACCCTTGAAGTATTGCCAGTCGAAGATCAGGGTCTCGGCGGGCATGTGGTCGAGCGCCGTCGGATGGTCCAAAAACATGTCCCCCCAAACCGCTGGACGTCTGCCTGCGTCGAGGACGCGCCTGGCTAGCGGACCGAAATGTCGACCATACAGTTCAGCCTTGCCGTCTGCGGCGCCGCCCGCTTCGTAAGCCTCGACTTGGGCCGCGCTCTTGGGGCCCTTGCCAAGTTGCCAGGTTTCGTCGCCGCCGATATGCACGATTTCGCTTCGGAAGCAGGCCAAGGTGTCGTCCACCAGCCGCTCAGCCAAAGCGACAAATTCGGAATCGACGGGACACGCCTGCATCCCCTGGAACTGCTCCTCCGCGTACCTCTTGCCGAATTCGGTATAGATCATGCCCTCGAAGTGACCCAAAAGGTTCACAAACGGAATGAGTTGCAGACCTGGGAACTCACACTCCAACGTCCGGATCATCGCGGGCGTGACGCAGCCGACACCGTGCGACCACGGCGTGCTGGGGTAGGCGAATCGATGCTCGAAGTACAGGCCGAGGGCGTCATAACCTGCGTCCAGCGTGGTTCGGCAATAGAGGCGGAGGTGGTCGAGGGTGGGCGATTGCTCGCGCGCGATGTCGAGCATCCACATGCGGAGGGGCATGAGTGGGGTTTACCCGAGAACAGAGGCAAACGCCTCGATCAGCCGTGGTTTGATCGCGTCAACGCTCAACTGCCGATCGGCTTCGCGGGCCAATGAAGTGACGCCATATTCCTGAATGCCGCAAGGGACGATGAGATCGAATGGGGTCAGGTCGTTGTCGCAATTGAGCGCTAGTCCATGAAACGAGACCCATCGGCGTACTTTGATCCCGATCGCGCACACTTTGTGGTCTCCAATCCAGACGCCGGTATGTGGTGGAAACCGACGCCCCACGACTCCGTAGCACGCCAGCGTCTGGATCACCACCTCTTCAAGGTTCCGAAGCCATCGGTGCAGGTCGCGTCCTTGCCGCTCCAAGCTGAACACGGGGTACGCCACCAGCTGGCCGGGCCCGTGGTAGGTGACATCACCCCCGCGGTCGGTTGCGATCACGTCGATCCCCCTGGATGCGTAGTCCTCAAGCGAGTGCAGGAGGTTGGAGGCGTGGAAGTTTGCGCCTAGCGTGAGGACAGGTTCGTGTTCGACGAGGAGCAACCGGTCTCGGCCACCTGCGAGGACCTCGTCCACGTGCTGCAGTTGGAACTCGTAGCAGGGACCGAAACCCATCCTCCCCAGGTCGACCACCTCGAACGGCAGGCTCACGCGTCCACCCGAGACTGGATCGCCACATAGACGCTGTGGCCATCGACGGGGTCCTTCAGGGGGACCAATTGCTCGTCGGTAAGGTCTTGGGCCACGAGCTCGGTCATGGCGATACTGCCGATTGGCGCGATTTTTTCGACGTGTGCGGCGATGTCGATGACCTCCGTGAACTCGACCGTCTCCAAATCGCCTTCGACGTAGCCGATGTGCAATCCGATCCGCAACCGGAAGGGCATTTTGAGACGGTTGCGCTCCTTGTTCAGCGAATCGACCTGCGTCTGCAGTCGTTGCGCAGCACGAAAGGCGCTGACGCAGTTCTCGAACTGGACCACGGCTCCGTCACCCATGGTCTTGTACACGCGGCCACCGAACGGGGTGACGATCTCTTCGATCCACTTCTGGTACTCGCGGAAGCTCCACTCGACCACGAATGGGTCGGCGCTCGCTTTCATCAGGCTGGATTTCACGGCGTCGACGACCATGACGCAGACGCGGGTCGGTTTCATCGCGAGACGCCATTGGATCTGGAGCATCTCGGCCAACAAGGTTGCCGGGTCGCTTTCGTGAAGCTTGCGCGAGCGTTCGGCCCGTTCCTCGACCACGGCTCCGAAGGAACCGACGAGCATCATGACGAGCGTGAACACGCCCCCTTGGGCGATGAACGTCGGCTGCAAGTACTCGGCGAACTGGACGTGCCCCAGAACTTGATACGCGAACAGCGTCGGGACGGACCCGCTTGCGAAAGACACCACCCCAACCAGTAGGGCGCGCATTGGGCGTCTGGCGAGGAATCCGAGCGAGATCAGCATCGCAAACTGAATCAGGCTCAGCGCGGCCATCGAGACCACGTACACCAGAGGCATCTGGTCGAATGTGGTGGCCGTCCGAATCTGGTAGGTGTTCCAAATCGCGATGCTGACCAGCGTGGAAATCGCGCTGAACGCAAGGCTCGCAGCCGCGGCCAAGGCGTAAATCCGGCGTTGCGCCTGCCTCACCCAACCGGTCTCCCAAAACTTCGACGTGGTGCTCGGCGCTGCCGCTCCGGCTTCCATCTTGGCTTGGATCTCGAAGAGGCGCTCCAGCAATTGTTGCCGAGTCAACGACCGCATCTGCCGATCTTCGCGTCGGACGCGCATGTAGCCGCCCGCGACCGCGGCCAAGACCCCTAAAGTGCAGTACAGCATGCTGAGCATCGTGCCGCCGACCGCGGACATGACCAAGCGGGAAAGCAGGGATTCTTCACGCGCGGAGGGCGTCAGCAACACGACGAGCGAGGTTCCCGCGATGAAAATCGCCCCGACGATCCCCGTGCCGACCAAGGCGTTGCGGGCCAACGCGTGACGGTAGTAGGCCACGAGATGAAGCAGGAGAACCGTGAAGAGGAAGATGTTCAGGTTCAAGATGACCTGGTCACGCGCCGACTGCAGGGCTTCCAGCTTGGTCAGCGACTCCTTGGCGGCCTCAAGAGCGCCGGGGTTGCCGCCGAGCTGCGCCGCCTCGACCAACGACCGAGCCTGGGCGAGCGACGTGCCCTGCAGTTCGGCCAGCGGCGAAAACCGCGTGGCGACCACGACGCCCACAACCACCACGGCCATCGTCGCACCGGTGGTGATGGCGACGAACCTGCTCGGCGAATCGGTGAGTTTCTTGATGAACTCCTTGAGCCAGCAGAAGACGCGGACGAAGGCGGAACGGATGGGCTCGTCGATGTCGATCGGCCGGCTCAGGACGGCCGCGTTGGTCTGCCGCCGTCGTTGGGAGACCTGCTGGATGACCTGATCGACGAACGTTCGGGGAAGTTGGAACTTCTCAGCGAGTTTGGCTCCGCCGAGGGTGAGGTCCTCTGGGTGGTCTCGGAGGTGCTGGGCCAGGTCCTGAGCCGCCTTCAGGTGGTCGCGCTCGAGCGCGGGCTTGGCCGATCCTGAGGTGGTGAGGTTCATGTCCCGTGGGGATATTGTAGACGGCACGGCAGGCTTCAGGTTCACCGGGTTCGCGGGGAACGCTGATCCTACGTTGGCGCAGGTCGGGAGGTTTCTTCTCGGGACCAAGGACTTGGGATTCTCAGGCGTGACTGCGGGTCGATCTTCAAGCCCTCCTGTCACACGCAAGATCGTCGCGTGACTTTCACTGTGAGCCCAACGGGCCAGGAGTCAACAGGCAATGAAAAGAACCTCGTACGCAATCGCCTTTCTGAGCGCATCCATCCATGTCGCTGCCCAACCACTAATCCAGATGCCGTTCCCTGGCGGGGAAACATGGAGGGCCCACACTTATGTGGGACACCCGCCCTCGACGTACAGTCTCGACCTCAACTGGGGCGCCACCGCGTGGGCCGATCTTGGCAAGCCCGTCTTGGCTGGTGTGTCAGGAACCGTTATTCGCTATCCGTATGGCCGCGGGTACGGGAACTACCTTGATATCGATCTTGGGGGTGGATGGACCATCCGCGTCGCTCACCTTGATCAAGTCTTGGTTTCGCATGGTCAAACAGTGGGACCGCTGACCCAAATTGGAACTGTTGGCGCCAGCGGCAGCGGCGACTACACCTCGCACCTTCACTACGAGCAGCGATTCCTCGGCGTGCCACAGCATGTCCGCTTCGATGGACAGCCGGTTACCTACGTCAACTACCCGCTGTACGTCTCGTTGACCTCCAAGAACTACGGCTACAGCCAAGATGTCTTGCTGGTCCACGACGAAGATGGAAACCGATTCCAGCGGTTCGGCAACTACTGGTGGCGCATCAACGGCTTCGGCTCGAACGGCGGGATGTGGTTTACCTACGCCAATGGCGGGATTCTCGACTGCAGCGCGCGCTGGACGTTCCAAGTGGGCCAAGCCAAGCGGGTGCGGGTGGAGCCGTTCATCCCCAGAAACCACGCTACCGGTCGAAACGTGAAGTACGTTGTGCAGATCAATGGCGGCCCCATCATTGCCGAGTTCCGGGTGAACCAGGCGGTCTTGTACGACCAGTGGGCTCTAGGAGCGGTCATTAACGTACCCGCTAACGCGACTGTTCAGGTTACGGTGCGCGATGACGGTGGCGACCGATATCCAGCCAAAATCGGCGTTGAAAGCTGCCGCCTGACCGCGGTCTAAACCACTTAGCTTGCTGGTCCGATGCCCGGTTCTGCAGTCTCGGGCCAGCAAACTTACTTCTCCGCAGGCGCCTCGGTCGTGAGTTCGATCTGGGGTGCCTTCTTCAAGAACAGCCGCTCGACATCCACCCACAGGATGCTCACCATCATCAGCACCACGAGCGCGAAGCCCACGCCCATCACAGCGTTCTGCAACTTGAACGGCAGCCGCTTGTTCCGGCGCAGCATCTCCGCCAACGCGATCATCATCTGGCCGCCGTCGAACGGAGGAATCGGGAGCAGGTTCATAAAGCCCAGCGAGATGCTGAGCAGCGCCGACAGTCGCAGTACGGTTTCCAGGCCCTCTCGCGCGGCTTCGTTGGTGATCGCCACGATCGTGCCCGGGCCGCCCACATTGTCCTTGATCTCGGCGGGGCGGGCGAACATCGCCACCAATCCGCCGCCGATGCGCACAGGGGTCATCAGCGCCTCGCCCATGGACTCCTGGAACGAGAGCGGGACGCGGTGCGTGTCGTAGAGCACGCCTAGTCGAGCCTGAATGCGTGTCTCGCCGGTGAACTCGAGGTCGGGGCCGCGCACGGGCGTAGGAGCCTCGCCCACCTTCGGCGTCAACGTGACCGACCGCTGCTCGCCCTGCCGTTCGTAAACCACCTCGACCGGTGTGCCCGTGTTGTCGCGCACCTCCTTGACCAGATCGTAGAAGGTCGCTACCGGAACGCCACCGATGGTGAGGATGCGGTCGCCAGGCAGCAGTCCCGCCGTCGCTGCGGGTTCGCCCTTGACCACCGGCCCCAGAACGGGTTCGTTGAGCGGCTTGACCACGCCCCAAGCCATAAACGTGCCAGCCAGCAGGATCACGCCGAACGCCAGGCTGAACACCGGCCCCGCGAGCAGGACGAGGAACCGCTGCCACGCAGGACGGCTATAGAAGCCCCGGTGGACCCGCGTTTCGCTGCCGTCCTCTTCGGGCATCATGCCCTTGATGCGCACGAAACCGCCTAGCGGCCAGGGGCGGATGGTGTAGACCGTCTCGCTCATGCCGGGTTCGCGGGCCGGGATGCCGGGCTTGGACTCGGGTTCCTCTGTGGGGTCGAACTCGCCTTGCTCGGGGGTCCGAGCTTTGGGCCGACGGGCGTACAAGGGGCGCTTGCCAAAGCCGATCGCGAACTCCTCCACACCCATTCCGCACAACTTTGCCAGCAGATAGTGACCGTATTCGTGTGCCGCCACCAAGACGGAGATCATCAGCAGAAACACCGCGCCTGAGAGGATCCAGTGCGGGTCGAAGGCGGCGACGAGGGGAAGCAGATTAGACATGGGCGTACGATTCGCGGGCCAGGATACGGGCTTCCCGGTCGGCGGTTAGCAGGTGGTCGAGCGAAGCTGCGGCTGGCCGATGCCGATTCAGTACGGCTTCGACCGCACGAGGAATAGCCGTGAACGAGATTTCTCCGCGCAGAAAGGCGTTGGCGGCTTCTTCGTTCGCCGCGTTCATCGCGCAAGCAGCGGTCCCTCCTAGCCGGACGCTCTCGCGGGCGAGCGACGGGCAAGGGAAGACGGCATCGTCGATCGGCTCGAAAGTCAGCGAGGGCGTGTCGATGGGGTTCCAGTCGGGCAGGCCGCTTGGAACCCGTTCGGGACCCAAAAGGGCATATTGGATCGGCAACCTCATGTTGGGCCAACCCATCTGCGCCAAAACACTGCCGTCGTTGAACTTCACCAGCGAGTGAATTACGCTTTGGGGATGCACGACGTTCCCAATCCGGTCCATAGGCACATCGAACAACCAATGGGCTTCGATGGTTTCTAGACCCTTGTTCATCAGTGTCGCGGAGTCCACGGTGATCTTGCCCCCCATGCGCCACGTGGGGTGGTTCAAGGCTTGCTCCACCGACACGCCTTCCAGTTGGTCTTTGCTCCAGCCCCGGAAAGGCCCCCCGCTGGCGGTGAGAATGAGTTCCGCGATTTGGTCCAGCCGATGCCCTTGCATGCACTGGAAGATGGCGCTGTGCTCGCTGTCGATGGGCGTCAGCGCGATGCCCCGCTCGCGCACCAGCGGCATGACCACCTCGCCGGCCGCGACCAAGACCTCTTTGCTGGCCAACGCGATGCGCTTGCCTGAGTCGATTGCTGCCATTGTGGGCAAGAGCCCGATCACGCCGGCAACGGCGACCACGACTAGGTCCACTTCGGGGTCTGAAGCGAGGTCGGCGACAGCCTGGATGCCTCCAGGGAGCCCCGCTCGAGCGGCCGCTTGCTCGTCGCAAAGAGCCAGGCGCGCGACCCCGAACTCTCGGGCCTGATCTCTGAGGCCGTCGGCACGAGAACCTGCGGCGAGAGCCACAACACGAAGCCGATCCGGATGATGCCGGACGACGTCGAGGGTTTGGGTGCCGATGCTGCCCGTGGAGCCGAGCACGGCCAAGCGGATCACGGGCAGGATTCTAGCATCCCGGAGCTCCCTAGACTCAGACTCGCGTGTACCTTGAGCGCATGAAGCACGTCCAACTGCCGTCCGGATTGAGCATCTCCGATGTGAGCGTTCGGCTGCCGTCGGGCAAGACCTCGATCGTGTCCCGGTAGCGTTGCGTTTCTCCTGGCGTCGTAAAGCATGGGCCATCGACGTACAGGCTCAGCTTCGTTCCCGACTCGTCCAACTCGCCATCGTAGACCCAGAGGTTGGTCATCATCGAGCCGACAAACGTGCCGGTGAAGCGCTGCTTGGCCACGTCGTAGCCAAGGGTGAACAGGGTCTTGCCCACAGTGCCCTCCTGCATGGGCACCTCGCCTTCAAGCAACAGCCAGATGTCGCCGAGCGTCCGGCCCGACTCCTTGCCCGTGGTCTTTTCCCAGGGTTGGTCGGGTCCCATCGAGCACTCGCCCTCGTAGGTCCAATCGCCGGCGAGTGCGGTGAGAAACGCGTGTTGGGGGGTTGGTTCGCAAGTCATCGCTAGAATGTCCTGATAAAGTAGTCGAACGTCTACATGATATCATGACTTGTCTGGGTTGTGACGAGGATCGTGCAAAATTTCAGAAAATGTCCATAACGACGTTCAGAGAGTCCGTCGAGGCGACGCGGGAATCCGACCAGCGGATCGGCGTACTACACCTGCTGACGCTTCAAGAGCCATTGCATGAGCAACCATTCGCCCCGCAACCGCCAGCCTGCCCCAACTGCGGTGGGGTGCGTTTGAACCTGAAGTCGCCCTACTGCGGCGAGCGGTGCAAGGAGGAAGCGGCTTGGGTCAGGCAGGCCCGAGCGGCCTTGGCCAACGGGATGCTCGCCGACCCCGAGAGGCAGAAAGCGCTGGGACAGCAGCTGTGGCGAGTCTTGGGAGGCGGCCTGCCGGCCAGACGCGACCTGATCCCGCCGAAAACGCTGGTGAGGATTCTGGAGAAGAAGGGCGGTCGTTGCGAGGTGTGCGGCGAGCCCGCGACCACGGTGGACCATACGGGCTCTGGGTGAAACCGGCCGATCAACCTGCGCGCCGTGTGCGCGCGATGCAGCTTCACCCGCGAGTTCCTCGACCCCGAGTTCCTCGCCTTGTCGAGCGTGCAGGGCCACTTGCGGCGGCTCGCCACCCGGCTGTTCGTCCCTGCCCCCTTGCTCCCCAGCGACGACCCGGACGCATGGGAATGGCGCCGTTGGGTCGTCGCTTCCGAGTGATGGAGCCGTGAGCGTTAGCGGCCCAGGGTGGCGATCAGTTCTTGCGTCATTTGGTCGAACATCGAGAGCGTTTTTGCCGCGGCTTGATAGCTGCGCTGCAACTGCAACATGTTCGCCATTTCCTCGTCCAGCGATACCCCGCTGACCGCCATCTTCTGCGCGTCCACTTGATCAAGGACCGATCGGCGGATTTCGGCTTCGTC
This sequence comes from Fimbriimonadaceae bacterium, assembly GCA_039811705.1. Taxonomy (GTDB): domain Bacteria; phylum Armatimonadota; class Fimbriimonadia; order Fimbriimonadales; family Fimbriimonadaceae; genus UBA2387. The sequence goes on from JBDHZD010000013.1 coordinate 25,160, forward strand.
GGAAGCCGCGGCGGCGTCGGTACCGATGCGTGCGGCGACGTCTCGATAGAAGCCCTCGATGGTCCGTCCTCCGAGGCCGGGCAGGGCCGATTCTCGAAAGGCGGTCATTGCACGCGCAAGGTCGCCGTCGCCACGCTTGCCTGAGGTGCCCGAAGCGATCTTCGCGGCATCCGAGGCGATTTCGGGAGCCAAGGCGATATCGCCCGCGCCGGTGCCCGAGAAGAAGTTCAGCCCCGTCGTTCCATCCAAAGCGACTCCGGTGCGGTGCAAGTCGTTGATCCCCTCGCGAAGGGCGTTGGCCACCTGGTCGAGTTGGGTGGCATAGTTACGCGCGGCTTCAATGCCGCTAAAGAGCCCCGCTAGACGGCCGTTGGTTACCTGAACCCGCACACCGTCGCCGCTCAGTGTGCCGGTCGCTGCGTCCCATGTCTTGGGCAGCGAGCGGGCATCGGCACCCTCCACCAACGGGAAGCCGCCCACAAAAACGCTCATCGAGCCGTCTCCGTTGCGGACCGAGTCGGCGTTGATCAGGCCGCTGAGCTCCTCGAATGCGGTGTCTCGCAAGTCGAGCAGGTCGTTGGGCGTCTGCCCTTCGGCAGCCCGTGCTGTGATCTCGCGGTTCAGGTTGGCTATGGTGGCAGCGAGCTCGTTGGCGCGCCCAATCGTTGCGTCGGCTTGCGAGCCGAGTTGCGATTGAAGCGTGGCCGCATCGGCGTGGGCGCCCCGGATGCGCGTCGCCAAGGCACGGCCCGCTTGCTGGACCTCCATTTGCTTGGCAGGGTCGCCTGGGTTGGCGGCCAGACCGCTTAACGCGTCGAACAGTCGATTCAGTGCTGCGGAAACACCCTGCGAACCGGGTTCACTCAGCACGCCTTCCAGCCCCTGAAGGCTGCTCGCCAAGGTGCTCGATCGACCGAAGTCGCCCGATGCCCCCGCGCGGCGGCTGTCCAAGAACAGGTCGCGGATGCGATTGACCGCGGCGATCCCGACTCCGTTGCCCAGCGCATGGGCTCCGTTGGCGAAGAAGGATGTTGGATCGGCGTTCTGAAACTCGACGACTTGGCGCGTGTAGCCCCGGTTGTTGACGTTGGCGACGTTGTGTCCGGTGACGTCCAGGGCGCGTTGCAGGTTGCGCAGAGCGCTGTTGGCGATGCCGATTCCGTGAAAGCTGCCGGGCATTGGGTTCTCCTTAGGCGGCCTGATCCATCAAGACCGACGTTGCGACGGTCTTTTGCGTGTGGTAGGGACCCTTGGGTTCGGTGGCCGCCTTGGCGATGAGCGTGAGCGTGCCATTGATGTAGGTCAGTTCGTTTTCGATCAGCGCGCGATTCTTGTTCATCAGCTTTTGCACCTCGCGCGTCGCGACGATCATGCGGTTCGCAAGCGCCTGCAACTGCATGCCCTCCTCTTTGCCGAGGAAGCCGACCAGGTCGCGCAACCCGGGACGGACGCCTGACTCCTCGCAGAGCTTTTGGGCCTCGGAGAGGGCCCGGTCGTCGATGTCCTGCATGCGCGTCAGCAGGTGGTCGAGAGCCGGTTGCACCTTTTCCATGCGGGCCGGATCGCGAAGTGTCAGGGCGACGGTCTGCTCGTGCAGCGACCGGACCAGTTTCTCCGAGGTGGCCAGCCATTCCCACCAAAGCGATTGCAGTTCTCTCGATCTCACGCGCTCACCTCGACCTTGGCCGCGTTCGAGCGGCCCTTGGTGATGGACTCCCCTACGATTTGGCGGCCCAGCGATTTCACCAACGTCTTGGCCACGCCGAGGTCGGTCGAGCGGCTGAGTTGGTTGGCGACGGCCCGATCGAAGAGGTCTTCGTATTGGCTTGCGCCCAGGCCCCCGCCGAGTCGAACGCCCATGGCCTTACGCATGGAACTCATCAAGTCCTTCAGAAAGAGGGCCTCGACTTCGCGGGCGGACTCCTTGAGCTTGTTCAGACGGGGAGCCGCTTCGACTGCGGTGGATGCCAAGTGGGTGGGGATGGTGACCTTCATGGTGTTACTGGACCTTGATCCTGGCCTTGAGAGAACCGTTGGCCGAAAGGGCCTGCAAGATGGCGATGAGATCCCGAGGCGTGACGTCGAGCGCCTGAAGCAGCTTGGCGAGGTCGGCGACCGTGGTGGTGGGGCCGACCAGCCCAATCTGCGCGCGCGTCTCTTGCGCCTGGACGTTGGCGACTTCGGTGACGACGGTCTCGCCCTTTGAGAAGGGGGGCGGCTGGCTGATGACCGGTTCGGTGTCGATCCGGATGTTCAGGCTGCCGTGTGCGATGACCGCAGGGCCGAGCTTGACGTTGCCGCCGAAGGCGATCGTGCCCGTTCGTTCGTTGATCACGATGACTGCCGCGACATCGGAGAGCACGCGGACCTCTTCGATCTCGGTAAGGGCGACCATTTCGCTGACTCCGCTGGGCAGGTTGATCTCGATCTCGCCGCCGTTAAGCGCACGGGCAAAGTAGGCGGGCCGTTTGGCGTTGATGGCTTCCGCGGCGCGTTGAGCCGTCGTGATGTCGAACTGGTCGAGGGCCAGCGTGAGCTTCCCGTTGAAGACGACTTGGGTCGGCACGGTCTTCTCGACCATCGCCCCTCCGGCCACGATACCCACGTTGACGTGGTTCTTCTGCGCCTTGTTGCCGCCGCTGGCCACGTTGAATCCGCCGATGCTCACAGGGCCCTGGGCCACAGCGTAGGTCTGGCCGTCGGCACCCTGCAACTCGGCCTGGAGCAAGAACCCGCCCTGCAGGCTCTTGGCGTCGCCGATGGATTGAACCGTAACGTCGATCGCATTGCCGGTCATGGCGAACGGCGGCAACTCGGCCGTGATCGCGACGGTGGCAACATTCTTCGCGTTCAGCTTGCTGGCGTCGATGGTGACTCCAAAGTTGCGCATCGCATTGTTGAGTAGCGAAGTAGTGAACGGGGTGCTTCGGGTGTCTCCGGTGCCCTCCAGACCGACGATCAGCCCAAACCCACGCAGTTGGTTGCCCCGCACGCCCTTGAACCGGGCGATGTCCTTGAGTCGGACCTCGATGCCCTTGGCTTCAGCCTCGATGGCAGCGGCGCGTTGGCGCTCGAAGGCCTCCTGATGGGCCCTGTCCTGAGCCGCTTGCCGCACAGGACCGGTTGCGGAGGCACCCGACCAAGCGAGGGCTGCGGCGATGAGATGGGAAATGATGGCGTTCACGTTCGTTCTCCTAGAAGAGCCAGTCGAGAATCCGAGTCAGGATGCCCTTGCGCTGGCGATCGCTGATCGGACCTTTGCCGTAGGCGTAGATGTTGGTGTCGGCGATCAGTTCGCTCTTGACCGTGTTGTCAGTGGTCACGTCGTCGCGCCGAATGAGGCCCGAGATGCGGAATTCTTGTGTCTCTTTGTTGACTGTTATCTGGCGCTTGCCTTCGATCCGCATGGTCCCGTTCGGGAACACTTCGGTCACAATTGCGGAGAGTCGCGTGGTCAGGCGACCGGTTTGGTTGGTTGTGCCCTGACCGCTGCTGGATTGGTTGGCGCCCGTGGTCCAGCCCTTGAACAGCTGCTCGAGCACGGGGCCCATCGCCTTGGCGATGATGTTGTCGTCCTTCTTGCTCGTCACGGTGCTCGCGCCAAAGCTGAACGCCGAGAACTCGCTCACAAGGATCGTGACGACGTCGCCCACTTGACGGGCCGTTCGGTCGCGCCAGGGAGTTCGCGATTCGGAGCCCCACAGCGAGCCGGGATTGGTGTGGCTGACTTGGGCCCAGCCCGAGTGCGCCAATGTTGCTGTTGCGACGACTGCCAAGAGAATGGGTCTCATAGGTTCACCTCGACGACGCCACGGCTCACGACGGTCCCTTGGTGGGTCTTGCCCGAATCCAACCGGACGGTGACCCGGTTGCCGATCAATCCGTCGCTGGCGGCCTTGGCATCCACTTCGACACGGGCACCGGCGGACCGCAGCACCAACTTGACGGGCTCGTTTCGGAGGACGCCGACAGCATCGCTGGAGGCTTTCAGCCGGACGCTTCGGGTACCGACACGGATGCCGTTTTGGACGTAGGCCAGTTGCACGCTGAACGTCAAGCTGTTCTCGAACACGTTGCTCTCGACCCTCACTTCGCCTGTCGGCAAGTCTAGGTCGGCGACCGAGCCCTCGGCGACCAGCGCTTCGGCGGGTGTGCCGCGCTGAGCAACGGCCTTCTTGGCGTCCTCGACAATCGCGTTTCCGCTCAGAGTACGTGCGGCACGTTTCACAAACGCAGTTCCGGCCAAGTTCAAATCGTAGGCATCCGGGTTGAAACCGGCTTGCTGGAGCTTGCGCTCGAGCGTCAGTCGCGAGATGGAGGCCCGGGTCCGGAATGGCGGCGTGTCGGCGACGACGATCTCGGCCAGCTTCTGTTTCAGGTCGCCTGCTCCTTCGATCTCGGCCAAGTCGCCGAGGGTCACGGTCTCACGGTCGGTCTCGACCTCGGCTTTCACAACGATCCTCGCCCTTGAGTGGGCCATTTGCGGCTTGGGCGTGGTGTTCGGCTTGGTCGGCGCGCCCCTAAGCTTCAAACTACCTGCCTCGCCCCCTGGGGAGACCAGCTTCGCGCGGTCGGCGAAGACGAACACGCTGCCGCGCTTCTCGCTCGGGGCGCCTTCGGGATAGAGTGCCAGCATCAGCCGCCCGATGACGAATCGCCCGGACGGCGTCACGGAGACGATCGCACCATCCGGTTCGACGTCGATTTCAGTGGCTTTGGCCCGTACAGATGGCACCAATCCGCGCCCATCGGCATCGCGGATTTCGCCTTCGACCACCGAGAGGCTCATCTCCTTCGCGGCGACGATCCGGCCCTGATCCATCAGGCGGAAATAGCCGGGGCCTTCGATACCGACCCATACGCTTGGGGCGACAGACAGACTAGCGACTAGAAGGGTCCACATCGTTTACCTCTTCAGGTTGTTCAGCACGCCCAGCATGTCGTCGGCGGTCTGGATGGCTTTCGAGTTGATCTCATAGGCGCGTTGCGCCAGGATCATCCGCACCATTTCCTCGACGATCTGAACGTTCGATCCTTCCAAGAATCCGGACTCAAGGCTGCCCGAACCGTTCTCTCCTGGCGTGCTGGGTTGGGGGTCGCCCGAGCCGCCACCGGCGACGAACAGATTGCCGCCCAGACGCGTCAGACCAGCCGGGTTGGCGAACATCACGATCTGGACCTGTCCGAAGTTTTCGGGGTCTTGGCTCGTTCCGATCTTGCCTTCGACCGTCCCGTTCGGGGCGATCGTCACGTCTCGCGCATCGGCCGGAATCGTGATTCGCGGCTCGACCGGGTCGCCGTTGTAAGTCAGCACACCCTCGGCGTTCACCTTGAAGCTGCCGTCGCGCGTATAGGCCACCGAGCCATCGGGTCGCGTGACCTGGAAGAAACCTTTGCCTCGAATGGCGAGGTCGAGCGGGTTGTTGGTGGGGATCAGGGGCGCCTCCAGGAACGACGTGGCCGACGCCGTGAACTTGGTGCCCAAGCCGACCTGAAGAGCCTGGGGCGACCGAACATCGCCGGCTTGGATCGAGCCCGAAGCGCGGAGGGTCTGGTACATCAGGTCCTGGAACTCGGCGCGCTGTTGCTTGAAGCCCGTCGTGTTGACGTTGGCCAAGTTGTGGGCGATGACGTCCAGATTGTGTTGCTGGGCGACCATGCCCGTGGCGGCTGTGTTGAGCGATCGAATCATTTTGTTATGCCGAACCTTGCTTAGATCGGCCTCTCGTGGCGACTCCTGACGGTCGGCCAGGGGTCTCGCGTCCGGCTGCCTTCAGCCGGTCCCGCGCGTTACCGTTGGAGGCTCTGGATGAGTCGTTGCGAGGCTTCATCCTCGCTGAGAACGGTGCGTTGGGCCATTTCGAAGCCCCTTTGAAGCGAAATCATCTCCACCATCGCATCGATGGCGTTCACGTTGCTGCCCTCGAGCGACATGGGCCGGAGCTCGACGTCGTCGCGAGACAGGACGGAAGCATCCGAGGATGTGTAGAGGTTGCTGCCTTGCTTCTGGAATGAACCATCGAAAACACCGACGGTGGCGATGGTACGCCCGCCGACCAGAATCTCGCCCTTCGAGTTGATCTCGATCTGTCCCGGAGGCAACGTGATCGGGGTTCCACGATCGCTGAGCACCAGCCCGCCGCCGTTGTTGACCATCTGGCCGGCCGAATTCAGGCTGAAGGCGCCGTCGCGCGTGTAGCGAACGCCCTGCGGTGTTTCGATGGCGAACATGCCGTGGTCCATCTCGATCGCGAGGTCGAGCGGGTTGTTGGTTCGGAAGATGGCGCCCTTGTCGCGGATCGTGCCCTCGCCTTTGACGTACATTCCCGAACCCATGGAACCGATGCCCTCGCCTGCGCCACCTTGAGCCCGCAACTCACGGACGTAGGTGTCGTTGAAGGCGACGACGTCCCGCTTGTAGCCGGTGGTGTTGGCGTTCGATAGGTTGTTGGTGACGACGTCGAGCCACCTCTGAGAGGTCTGCATCGCCGTTGCCGCTGCGTAAATACCACGGTTCATCCCGCTATCAGCATCGGCAGAGCGGCGGTTTACTGGAGACTTTGCCGGGGCAAATTCACTTGGAACATGGTCCTCCCAAGCCTTCTGGCCTCCCTTGCGCCGTCGCATCCGCACCGTCTCAGGCTCGGATGACATAATGGTCGTCAGCAGTCTGCCGGCGTAGCTCAGTGGTAGAGCGGCTGTTTTGTAAACAGCGGGTCGCGGGTTCGAATCCTGTCGCCGGCTCCAAGGCATCTCCTCGTGCGGGCTCGCTCTTCGCAGTTGGCCGATTCTCGAGATGGTGCGCTATCATGGGGACTCTGATGAAGCGATCTCCGACAATCAACGCGTTGTTGGCAGCCTGCCTCGCGGCCTTGGCGGTTGTTGGGGCGATTGCGATTGGCTCGGGATCGTTCGACCGATTCGACCGGCCCCTCGCCGCGTATGCAGCAGCCACCGTGTTCGCTGCGTTCGCTGTGGTCTACCGCTACGCCATGTGGATTCAACGTCCCCCGACGTGGCGCTACTTCCTCGCTGGGTGGAGGCTGTTTTTGCGCCCAGGCCGCATCCTTCCCAACATAGCGAAGCTGGTCAACCTGTTTTGGCTCAACATCGTCGCCCAGCGGTTTATCGAGCGGCGGAGTCCGAAGCGTTGGATGGCTCACATGTGTCTGGCTTGGGGCTGTTTGTTGGCGTTCGCCATCACTTTTCCGCTCAGCTGGGGTTGGGTCCAGTTCGGCGTGGGAGAGGGTGGGCGCTATGTGGTCGAGTTCATGGGGACGCGGCAGTTCGAGTTCCCGCCGCACAGCGTCGTCGGCTTCCTCTTCTTCAACGGGCTCAACATCAGCGCCGTCTTGGTGCTGGTCGGGGTTGGCCTGGCAATGCACCGCCGCCTGTTCGAGTCCGGGGCTCAGGCCGTGCAGTCGCTGGCCGCCGACTTGCTACCCTTGTTCCTACTGTTCGCCGTTTCGGTCACGGGACTGATGCTCACTGCGAGCTACAAGCTGATGGGTGGCGAGAACTTCTCGTTCCTGTCGCTCGTGCACGCGTTCACCGTGATCGTGTTGCTGCTGTACATGCCCTTCGGCAAGTTGTTCCACGTGATCCAAAGACCCGCTCAACTCGGCGTTGCCTACTACAAGGAGGAAGGTGCCCGTGGTCCTCAAGCCGTGTGCCCTCGCTCGGGCCAGGCGTTCCAGGCCCAACTGCACCATGACGACTTGGTCGCTGTGATGAAGGAGCTGGGCATGGATTTCGGTCCACACCAGGACCTGTCGCCCCAGGAAAAGCGCAAGCTCATCGCCATCAATCAGGCCGCCTTGATGAGCGATCGGCAGCCGTTTGTTGGCTGATCACTCGCCAGCGTCCATTCGGCGGATGCCCAACAGCATCCATATGTTGACCGCAAGGATCACAACGCTTACCGCGGCGCCGGGAATCGCCATTTCTTTCGCGCCGCCCCCGATCTGTCCTTCCAAAACGCTTACAAAGAGCCATAACTGCAACAAGACCAGCACGAACTGAAACAGCATCAAAGCGACGAACACCGTCGACTTTTGGCTTCGGCGCTCGCGATGGACGCGGTCCTTCACGCTTCGCCTCCGTGGCGCACGCCAACGGCGTAGACGTCGCCTTCGCGTATCTCGAGCATGATCTGAGGCAAAGGATGGGGTGGCGGGCCCTGAAGCACGCTGCCATCCTTGGCCGAAAACGCCCCGTTGTGGCAAGGGCAGTACAGCCGGTCCTTGTCGGATTGGAACTCGACGGGACAGGAAAGATGAGTGCAACGCTGCGAGAACGCCACAAGCGAGCCATCGTCGCGCCGAATGAGCAGGCAAATGTCCTGGGGCCTCGGATAACGAAACGACAAGGATTCGCCGACCGCGATCGAGTCCGCTCTGGCCAGACGCACCGCCTCAAACCTCCGCTCACCTTTGGGTAGGGCCGCCCAAGCCGCCATGCCGACCGATCCCGCCGCCAGACCTCCGCTCGCCAGAGTCATGAACTTGAAGAACTCGCGGCGACTGACGTAGTGGTCCTCTTCCCAGTCGATTGGAAAATCCTGTCGCAAGCGTTCGTTCATCGGTCGATCCTCGAGTTGGTGAGCAGGTCGGTCTTCCGGATCATGGCATCCGACCGCACCTTCATTGTTCGTGTTCCGGCTGGAACCATCAGGCTCACCTTGGTGGTGATGGTTCGCTCGCCGAAGACGAAGGCGTTGATGGGCGACCCGTGGCGCTCGGCGATCTCTTCCGGCGTTCCATAAAAAAGGGCTCCAGACGGACACACGGTGGCGCACATCGGCTTTTTGCCGACCGACGTGCGGTCATAGCACATGTCGCACTTCATCATCTGGTCGATCGCTGCGTCGTACTTCGGGACGCCGAACGGACAAGCGAACACGCAGTTGGTGCACCCGATGCACCTCGGCTTGAGCGAACTTTGCACAACGCCGTCTGAGGTGCGCTTGATGGCGTCGGCGGGGCAGACCGCAGCGCAAGCCGGCTCGTCGCAGTGCATGCAGATGACGGGAGTCGTCTGCACCGTGTCCCCCCGCTGAATCGTCTCCAGATGGATCATGGACACTCCGGCGTGGGTGTCGCACTCGGCGCAAGCCTGCACGCACGCGTTGCAACCGATGCACCGGCTGGGATCGATGTAGAATCGTCGCTCGCTCATGGTCCCGAACCTCCAGAATAGCGCATCGGGACCTAAGAAAGGTGCTCCGACGTTGACCCCGGCCCCCTCTTCAGCCTATCATGGGTCATGGCCCGACTTCCCGTTCCAGCCGAGGTCCTTCAGGCGCAGTTCGGACCCCATCTGAACCACCAGCCCCCAGGCGGTTGGCAGGCCCGTGGCGAGCCTGCAAAGGTGGTCAAGACCCACTGCTGTTTTTGCGGCCAGCAGTGTGGCATCCAACTCAAAGTCCGGGACAACAAGGTCATCGGGTTCGAGCCCTGGGAGGAGTTTCCGTTCAACCGCGGCAAGTTGTGCCCCAAGGGCGTCAAGCGCTATATGCAGGGCAATCACCCCGACCGGTTGCTCAGCCCGCTGAAGCGAGTCGAGGGCGTCGGCTTTCAGCCCATCGGTTGGGAGGAGGCCCTCGGCACAACGGTGCAAGCGATCCAGCGTATCCAAGCCGAACATGGCAAGGACGCCGTGGCCGTCCTCTCAGGTGTATCGCTGACCAACGAGAAGAGCTATCTTATGGGCAAGTTTGCAAGGGTGGCTCTGCAAACAAGCGAGCTGGACTACAACGGGCGGCTTTGTATGGTCAGCGCTGGAACGGGAAACAAGAAGGCCTTCGGCATCGACCGCGCGGCCAACTACTGGGAAGACATCCCAAAGGCGGAGGTGATCCTCTGCGTGGGCACCAACGTCGCCGAGTGTTCGCCGATCACCACCGACTACATTTGGCGGGCGCGCGATCGAGGCGCCAAGCTCATCATGATCGACCCACGCGTGACGCCGTTAGCTCGCACGTGCGACCTCCACCTACCCGTGCGACCTGGGACGGATTCGGCCTTGCTGACGGGAATCCTGCGGGTGCTGATCGAGGAAGGCTACGTGAACGAGGCCTTCGTCGCGGAGCACACCAGCGGTTGGGATGAAGCCAAAGAATGCGCGATGTCACAGTCCCTGGAGGACGCGTCCCGGATCAGCGGCGTGCGTGTCGAGGACATTGTTTCTGCCGGCCGGATGTGGGGCGCGGCCAAGACTTCCTTTCTACTCCATGCCCGAGGCATCGAACATCATACGAAAGGCGTCGATAATGTGCTTGCCTGCATCAACTTGGTGCTTGCCACCGGAAGATTGGGCAGGGAAGGCTGCGGATATGGCACCATCACGGGCCAAGGAAACGGTCAAGGTGGTCGAGAACACGGACACAAATGCGACCAATTGCCCGGCAACAGGGACATCACCAACCCAGATCACCGCGCGTACATCGCAGGCGTTTGGGGCATTCCTGAGTCCGAACTCCCCGGCAAGGGACACACGGCCCAGGAGATCATGGAGCTGATCCACGATAGAAAAATCAAGGCCCTGATCTCGATCTGCTTCAACCCGGTGGTCTCTCTGCCGGACGGCAACTTCACACGCGAAGCCCTGTCTAGGTTGGAGCACTACACGGCAATAGACTTCTTCCTCAACGAGACCGCCCACCATGCCGACATCGTCCTCGCGGGTTCCCTGCACGAAGAGGAAGAAGGCACAAGCACGAGCGCAGAAGGACGTGTGATTCGCATCCGCAAAGCCGTCGATCCGCCTGGAGACGCCCGAACCGACACCTCGATCATTCTGGAGTTGGCCAAGAGACTTGGCCGTGGTCAGTACTTCCAGTACGGGTCGTCCGAGGACATCTTCAACGAACTTCGCGTGGCCAGCAAGGGCGGGACGGCCGACTACTACGGTATCACTTACGAGCGGATCGAGAAAGAGATGGGAGTGTTCTGGCCGTGCCCCGAAATCGGGCATCCAGGGACACCTAGGCTGTTCGAAGATCTGAAGTTCCACACACCGGATGGCAAGGCCCACTTCCACGCGACCCCCTACCGTCGATCGGCCGAAGAGCCTGACGAAGAATATCCGGTGATCCTGACGACGGGCCGCATTGTATCGCAATACCTGAGTGGAACTCAGACGCGGCGCATCGGAGGATTGATCGACATCTGCGCCGATCCATATGTCGAGATTCATCCGACTTTGGCGGCCGAGTATCAGATTGAGGATACGGACTGGATCAGGGTCGAAAGCCGTCGTGGGTCTGTTATACTTCGCGCCAAAGTCGTCACGACGATTCGCCCCGACACGGTGTTCATCCCGTACCACTGGCCCGGGAAGCGGTCGGCGAACAATCTGACGATCCGCGCCCTGGACCCGCTGAGCAAGATCCCTGAGTTCAAGCGTGCGTGCGTGCGCCTGAGCAAAGCCCCCGGCCCCGAGCCTCTTGAGCCCAGTGGGACATAGGATCGCGACGCCCCGAGGTTGCACGCGCCGGGCCCATGCGCTATAGTGGCACTGCATTGTCCCTCTCGCGACGGCTCGCTCAGAAGAAGACAACCATCGAGGGTTTGGCGCCCCTACTCGATGTTTGTCGGGCTGCCTCCCGTCTCTTGGTCGAGAAACAGCCGTCGGGGGTTGAACTGGGGTCGTTCGCCGCGCGGTTGGATACCCTGACGAAGCGGCTCGAAAGCCCCCTTGTCTTTGTGGCGACTGGAACCGAGTCCGTAACCGCAGAACTCGGAAGCGCCATCGAGTCTCTTGACCTGCCTGCTCGTTTGGATGCCGAGCCCTGCCAGACGCAAGGGAACCCTGAACTGGTGGTCCGAATAGGCGGCCGCGATTCTTCAGTGCATGCATCTCGCTTCTTAGTTGGGCGCGACGAAGGAGTCGAGGTCCCGCTGAAAGGGATGCAGCACGTCAGCAAGAGGCACCTTTGCTTCGAACCGGTCGGAAGCGGCTGGACGGTCACCGATGTCGACTCGACCAACGGGACGTGGTTGGCCTCGCCAGCCACAGCGTTGCCTATTCGACTCGAGTCGAGCGTCGCCTCGACCATCACGGGTCCGACCCGCCTCTGGTTGGGCGGGGAGCCTGGATCGGTTGGTACTGTGGAACTTGTTGTCGACCTCCGGTTGCCAGTGGGCTCCTCCGCCCCCGATGCGCTTGTGCTATGCGGCCCCACACCCTCTATGGAATCCCTGCGCACCGCAGAGAGGCACCCGACCATGCCGATCCTCTTGTGTCGCAACGCTGCTCTTCCGGCAGAACTCTCCGAAGGCAGGCTCGTTGGTCAATGGGGCGACGACATCGAGGCATGGCTTCAACAGGCCGCCGCTGTGTGCGTCCAGACGCGTCATCGTCAAGGCGTCGCCGAGCTTCAGAATCTGCTCACAGACGTTGTCGCAAGCGTGACCGCCGCAATCGAGGGGTTGGCGCGCCAAGCCGATGCGGACCGCGAGTCAATCAAGGCATCCAAGTCTCAAGGCGACAAACTCAAGCATCTCCTAGACGATGCGGGCAAGTCGATGTCCGAGCATCATACTCGGCTCAGAGATGCTGTGCGGACCAAGACGGATGGTCAACTCAACCGCCGTGTGGCCAGTTCGCTGGCCGCGCGAGCCGCGAGCGAACTGGCCAAGTACGAGCCTAATCTGGCAATGCCGTGCGATTTGGACCTTGGTGTGCTTCGTTTTCAGTGTATCGGCCAAGTGACGGAGAAACTCAACCATGTGTTGCAGGAGATGACTGAAGCATGGGGAACGGCCATTTGGGCCTCCCTGGCCGAACGGCGTCATGCACAAGTGACGCGGATCAGGGAAGCGATCGCGGCCATTCCTGGTGCCAAACCAGACTGGATTTCTTCTTTCGAACGGGAGCGCGAGATCGGGCCAAAGGTCATCCGCAGGATTCTGATGCAGCCCGTCGTGTTCAGCGATACCGCCACGCTCGAACATCGGAACCCGCTGATCTCCATCTTGCGTAGCGCTCAGAACTCGGTCATGTTGTTGATGATGAGCATGTTTATGGCCGCAAGAATGGGCTTGCTTGGTAGGAACGAGATCACCCTTTGGCTTCAGCGTCACGACAAGATCGTCCTTTCCCTGCTCGTGGTTCTGCTTGTGATGGCGTTTATTTCGCATTTCAAAGGGGTCGCCAAGGCGGTTCGCGCGGCGATGCAAAAGGACGCCGAAGCGATCCTCGGCTATTGGATATCCGCTATTCAGGAGGAACTCGAGACGCGCCTTGAACACCATGCCAAAGAGGTCAAGTCGGTGCTGGACACGAAAGTGTCAAGGGCAATCGACGTGGCCAATGCGCAGGCATCGGACGCCACTTCGGCTGCGCAGACGCGAATATCGGAGGCAGGCTCGCGCATTAGGCAACTCGAAGCCTATGCCGAAGGGTTGCAGGTCATGGTGCGCACCTTACCCGCCTGAACCCTTGGGTACGGCCAAATGGTCGGGAGGAATCGCCCAAAACTTGATGCCCTCGTCGTCGGCAATCGCCAACTGCTTGCCGTCGGCGGACCATGCCATCGCGTCGGCGACAACGGGTATCTCCATCATCTTGACCCGTGCCCAAACGTCGTAGATGACGACTTTCTCGATGCAGTCCACGGCCATACGGCGACCTTCTGGCGCCCAGGCCAGAGCAAACGCCACGTCGGGTAGCTGAAATGTCACGGTGCCGCCCTTGTTCAGATCGTGGACCTCGAGTTTTGCCGAGTCAAGGCCCACGGCCAGCATGCCGCCCGTGGGCGAGAATGCGAGCTGGCCCGCTATTCGCTCGTCAGCGGTCCGCACTTCGCGGCGCACGGCAAGGGTGTACTGATCTCGGATCGCGACTGCACCCGAAAGGTGCCCAGTTGCGATGGTGGCGTCGGGTGACCAATCCATTGAAAGGACTCCATCAAGATCGTGTCCGGACACTTGGTTGCCAGTGGCAGGGTCCCAGAACCGAAGCAGACCATCTTCGCCCAACGTGGCAACTTTTTCGTCATTGATGGGAGACCATCGCGCAGAGATGACGGGAGACCCGGTCGGATTGGAAACAGAAAGCTGCTCTCTTGTATACAGGTCGTGAATCCAGACCCGTCCGTCCGTTGTGGCTGTGAGCAACCGATTCCCGTCTCGGGACCATGCCATGGCGGACACGCCGATGCCCAGGCCGCCCGAGAGTGGGAGTTGCCGCTCTGCCTGTGGCATTGTGAAGAAGACTGCTTCTCCCAACGAGTCGCCTGCGGCGAGAACGTTCCCGCGAGGGTGCCAGACGAGCTGGCGGACTTTGATCTCGGGGATGGTTCTGATGGGTTGATTTGGCACAGGTGCGTCGAGCGGCCGACCGCATTCCTTGCAGAACTTGTCTTTGGGTGTTTGCGCTCGGCAATGTGGGCACGCGACCATCGTTTCCTTGGCAGGTGGATCGGGCTTCTTTGGAGGTTGCGCTGTCTTGCCCCCAGTTGTTTTGGTTTGCGCTTTCGGCAACACCTTGCCGCAAAGAGGGCACTTGGTGGCCGTGGAGGGGATGCTCTTCTTGCAGAATGCGCAGGACTTGCGCGCGGATTGAGCGACTGCACTCGGAGTGATGCGGGACAAAACGGTCGGTCCCCCCGTGGCAAACAATGCAATGGCACACGCCACGACCGCCAAGAGCAATCGGTTCCTCATCCGACCATTCTATCGTGAGGTTGCCAGGATGTCAACAGAGGTTCACCACGCTTGGACGCAACCGGCGTTCTGGCAGTACCTCGCGTCACTGAGATTCCATGTCTTGCACAGCGGGCACTGCTTGTCCATCGTAGAGCTCACGACGATCTCCTGGACGGGCGCGATGAGCGTCTCGCGGCTGATCTCGCGCCGCTGGCCTTCCCGAACTTCGTAGGTCACGCGGTCTGTCCCAGGCATTCCAGCGCGTTCGATTCGAGACGCTCCCGGTTTGAGACTGTCGTCGTGGCGCTTCTCGGTTTCAAAGGGGACTGCTTCTTCAACGACCTCGGTTGTTGCTCGCATCGCCGCCAAAGGTGGAAGACCGACCAGCGTGCGCATCATCGGGTTGAACCAGCACAGGACGCCCAGACCGACAACAATGAGGGCCACCAACGCCCCGACCGGGCTCCGCTTGGAGGGAGCCGCCGCGGCGGGTAAGGGCGTCGCCGAGGCGGCGGGCTGGGGCGTTTTCGCGCCGGCCGAGGAAGGCACGGGCGTCGCGCCCACCCCCTCCCTCAACTCGCGGATCATGGTGGCGGCGTCGGCGGGGCGGCGGTCGGATTTCTTCTCCAGAGCCCGTTCCACCGCGCGTCGCGTGCGCTTGGAGACGTGGTCGGGGAGCTTCGGCACCGGACGGTCGGTATGCATCCTCAGAACCACCAGAGGCGTGTCGGCCTTGAAAGGCACGTCACCTGTCAGCATCTCGTAGAGCAGGATGCCCACGCTGTACAGGTCGCTCGATGGGCCGGCCGTCTTGCCCTCGGCCTGTTCGGGGCTCATGTAGGCGGGTGTTCCGATCATCGAACCCGTCCCCGAGAGCGCCGTCCCCGCGCTCGCTCGGGCGATCCCGAAGTCCAGCAGCTTGACCACCCCGCCCGGACACAGCCGCACGTTGCCGGGCTTGATGTCCCGGTGGACGATTCCCTCCCGATGCGCCACCGAGAGCGCCTCCAGAACCTGGCAGGCCACCTCCACGGCCTCGGCCTCATTGAGCGGACCTCTGGCCAGGCGCTCCGCGAGCGACTCGCCGCCCAGCAGCTCCATCACCAGATACGGCCGGCCGTCGTCCCAACGCCCGGTGTCCGTGACCCGCACGATGTTCGGGTGGTCCATCCGCGCGATCAGACGGGCTTCCCGAAGGAAACGCTCCACGGCTTCGGCGTCGTCGGCCAGATGCGCGTGAAGGAACTTAACGGCCACGTCGCGGTGAAGACCCTGGTGGTGCGCCTTGTGCACCACCCCCATCCCGCCGGAACCGATTTTTTCGCCAAGAACGTAGTTGTTCATCCTTCCCTCGTGACGGCTACCAAAGCCGTGGAATGATCGCGGCTGCCGCGTTCGATCGCATCGGCGACGATGGTATCCGCTGTGGCTTTCGGATCCAAGCGCGCCGCGTGCAGAATCGCATGCATCCGCTGTTCGTCGACGAATTCGCTGACACCGTCGGAGTAGAGCAGGAACACGTCGCCGTCTCTGCGCTCGACCTCGTGGATCGCCACCTGGTCCGCGACGAGTTCCATCCCGGCGCCCAAGCATCGGGAGAGGATGTGCGCCAGATGGTGGCCTTTCGCCCGGTTCTCTTCGACCAGCGCTTCGTATTCGTGATCTGCCGAAGGCTCGACGATCGCCAGGTGGTCGGAGGTCAGCCGATAGACGAAGTCGCCGCGGACGAGCAGGGCCCGCGAGTCTCCCAGATGGGCAACGATGGCGCGAGTCTGCTCGAGCACGACGGCCACGACCGTGCTTCCCATGGCCGCCTCTGGCCCGGTCGTCTGCTCGACGATGGCTTCGTGGGCTCGGAAGATCGTCTCTCTGAGCCAAGCGCCCCACGGGGCTCGGGCCTTTTCGAAGGATTCGATCAGAGTGGCGACGGCGATCTCGGCGGCGGTTGCGCCGTCGGCGTGTCCGCCCATGCCGTCGGCAACGACCAAGAGCGCCTCGCCGGAGGGACGTCGCGTGAAGCCCGTGCGGTCCATGTTCGGTTTGGTGCTTCGCCCCTGGCTGGTGGCGACGTGGCACGCGAGATCAAAACCCATTGGGGTTGGCACCTCCGGTGGTATTCGCCGCCGGGTTCGCCTTGGGTGGCTCGACGGGGGGCTTGGACTGTTGCTGCCTGGCCTTTATCCTGGCCTCGTTTTGCTTACTCGTCTTCTCCATCTCGTCACTGCTCCTCTTGAACTCCGCTTCTCTTTCGGCTTCCAACCGCTTTCGTTCCTCGGCGGGAGAGGTGGGCTTGGGCGATGTCTGTCCTTGTATTTCGGTGTCTTTGATGGCCAAGGGCGGCTTGGAGGTTGTCTTCGGACGGCGTTGCTCGGTTTTGATCTTGATCGTCTGCGTCTTCTCGACCTCGGTCGCGGCCTCCTTGAACGTCCACTGGTGCGAGAACGCTGCCGAGTGCTTCTGGTCGGCAATCGCAAATTCCAGATCTAGGTTGGCGACGACGTCCTTCTTATCAGGGGGAGGGGCGCAAGTCGCCTCGAACGCATACAGGTCGTCCCTCAGCTTCTTCCATTCGACCTTGGCGGTTCCTGGGTTCGAGCCCAACAGTTCAAAGCGGTCGGTTGGCTGGGCGTCGAATGTGCCGCCTTTGGCCAGGAGTTGGCCTTTGAGCTTCAGCCGGGCCGTGGTGCCGTCGTAAACAGTCCCCTCGGACTCGGCATCGAGCACATAGTCGGTCACGACTGCTGTCGGGGCTGAGACGACTGCAGGTTGGGGGCGCTGGAACACCACAGCGGCGGCGATCGCCGCAAGCCCCACGACGATGGCGGCGACCAGCCCCACACGATTCGGTCGCGCCTTGGCGGCAAGCACCGGAATGCCGCTCACTCGGACCCACTCGTGCGCTCTGGGGCGGTCGTCAGGGTCGAAGTCGCGAGATCTTGGCGGTTTGAACTGGGTTTCGCTCTTGGGCATCGCTACCTCCGGACGGTGTCGCTCGGACCCGCGGCTTGCTGACCACCCAACTCTACCGTGAGCCGAATGTCTCCAAACTCCACGACGTCGCCTTGTTTCAATCTCGTGGGCCCGGTGACTCCTGTGCCGTTCACGCGCGTGCCGTTGGTGCTACCGCTGTCCTCGACCATGGGCTGACCGGCTTCAAGGTACAGGCGCCCGTGCTTCCGCGAGACCGACTGGTCGGCCAACACCAAGTCGCACGAACCGCGACCAACCGTGACGGAGTCCTTGACCTCGAACCGAATCGGTTGTCCGGGGGCCAACTCGCCAACGACCATAAAAGCACCCATCCTGGGCGAGCGGGCGATGGTGGCATCGTCGTCGCTGGCCTTGGTGGGTTCGTCTTGGCCAAGCTTGGGCGTCGTCACGGGTGCCGAGTCCATCCTCATGAGCCGTACGGTGACTCGGTCCGCGGCCAGTTGGATCTTCTCGCTGAACCCGTGGGTCACGCCGGGGTGCAGTTGCTCTGGAATCGGTTGCGAAGGGTCGAGGGTGCCGGATTTCAGTTTGCCGAGCACACGCCGATAGCTCGCAAACATGATCGAACCGAGGACCACCAGCACCACGACCGACACCGCCGGCGTGAGCACCATCCAACGAGGAATCGACTCGTCCCACAGCGTCTGCATCCCATCGCCTGTGGGGTAGGTGACGGTCACCTTGAAGTAGAACGGGATCGCCCCCGATGCCTTGACGGAAAAGACGTACTGATCCGAGAGCCTCTTCCGCGCCTCCGTCACGACCTCCCGCGAGACGCGATCCACTTCGTTCTCGGCCGGAGCGGCACGCGAAGACCCACGCGACGCCGCCGCCTGAGCTTCTAGAAGAGCGTTGGACGCGTTGCCCGACTGGAAGAGATAGATGGGCACGGCATCTTCGGCTCCCCGCCTGGAAATGGATCCCGTGCGGCTGGATGGCCCCGCAATCACAAACAAGGCGGGCCGGAACTTGTCCAGCTCATAGGCGCGGCCTATCGCTGTTCCCGTGGCTTCGATGATCTGGCTCTCGGTGCCTGCTTCGGGCTGAGTGGCCCGAATGGCTTGGGCGGCGGTCAGCGCGTTCGTCCACTCGCCGCCAGGGCGTGTGCCGCCAGGGCCGGCCAGAACAAGGTGGACCAGCTCGTAGTCTTTGGCCGAGGTCATGTGCGCGATGCCTGCGGCGAGTTGCTTTCTCGCCTCGAAGGCGTCGTCACGCTGCACGTCCAGAACGATCACCGCCGCGAACTTCTTGTGCTTGTTGAAGCCCTCGTCCGAGAATGCGACGATCTCTGCGGGCTGGCCGTTGATGGCGACCTGGAACTTGTCGCGCGGGATGCCGCTCACGAATCGACCGTTGGCGTCATAGGGCGAGACGTACACGTGCAGCACGTTGTCTTGCCGCTGCGGTTGGACCTTCATTTTCGAGGTCTCGGCCGTCGACTGCGCCAGGGTCGAACTGGACCAGATCAACAAACCTAGCAATCCAAGAAACGACTTTGGGACGCGGAGACTGGTCCTCATGATCACAACCTGAACGTGACGAGACGTCAATACGACGGCCTGTGTTGTCTTCCTGCTCATTAGGTTGTATCCTAGGAATCTGTGATGTGGGTTCTTGGCGCTGTGATGCTTGTTGGTTTCGTCGATTCCGCCGGCGCACCGGTCTGCACCAACCTTCCGAGCGCAGCCTGGCAGACGCAGACCAAGAAAGTGATCTGTCCGTCGTGCAAGAAGCTCGTCGCGCAAGGCAAATTCTGCACGTCCTGCGGCAAGCCGCTCAAGCAGGCCAAAAGCGATCCGCCCCCTCCGCCAGCGACGTTGATCGAATGCCCTTCCTGCGGGAAGCGGATTCCCAAGGCTCGGTTCTGTTCCGAGTGCGGGCACGACTTTGAACGCGAGAAGGCGCTGGAGGGGGTGCGATCCCGGCTGAGCGGCGCGTGGACCGATTACTACTCGGGGCAGTACAGTGGCGCGCTGGTGAAGTTGGACGAGGCGTTGCGCGAGCGCGTCACGGGGGCCATCGAGGAGTTCTGCGAGGTGCATACGCTCCGTGCCTTGTGCCTGATCCGACTCGACCGGTTGGCCGAAGCCGACCGCGCGTTGGCCGCTGCCTCCGCCCATCCGACTCCGAAGGGAAGCGCTTTGACGATCGGGATCGCCTTCTACAACGCGCCCGCACGCGTCAGCGAGGCGCAGCGGTGGTTCGAAATCGCCCAGGAGAATGACCCTGGCAATCCCTACATCCTCCAGTGGCTCGGAGACTACTACCAGCATCGTGCCAACGACCCCGCCAAAGCCGAGTCGTCGTACCTCCGCGCGATCGAACAGGAGAACCACGACGGGGACCCTCATTACGCACTTGCCCGACTCTTTCGCGATCAGGGCAAGTTCAAGGAAGGGATCGCTCAACTGGAAGACGCGATCGCACAACATGATCCTAAGTCGACCGCTTACCGCAACGAACTCGGCTACATGCTCTACAGGAATGGCGAGAATGGTCGCGCCGAGGAGGCCCTGAGGGAGTCGATGCGTCTGGAGGAAACGAGCACCGCTAGGCTCTACCTAGCCTACGTCTTCGAAGCAAAGGCAGACTACGACGCTGCCGAGGCCGCCTACCAACGCTCACTCGAATTGTCCAAGGATGTCATGTCTCTCTGCGAGTACGGGCAATTCCTGTCGATCCGCCGCAAGAAGCCGGCTGAAGGAGAGGTGAAAATGCGCGAGGCGTTGCGCATCAATCCCAAGTTCGCGCATGGCTACCGGCGATTGATCCAGCTATTCGAGCGAGAGGGCAAACCCGAATCGGCCGCTGCGGTACGCACTGAAGCGGCGAACAACGGCGTCAAGATCGATTGAGTTCGCCGAAACGGTCAAGGGTTTGCTGAAATCGTTGATGCAGCAGGAGGGTGATCTGCCTATAATGGGTGCCACGCCTCGGAGTACCCATGTCGGCCAACGTCACCCTCCTCATCGAAGAGAGCATCGCCAAGTTGGGCGAGCTGTGCGTCAAGGCGCAAGAGACCGATTCGTTGCTGGCAGAGATCGAAGCCGCATTGGATCAGACCAGCGGCTTGGCCGTCGCCGCCGAGCACGTGACCGAGGCGCTGGAAGCCGTGGCCATCCGCACCGCCCGCCTCGCTGACGAGCTTGAAATCCTGGTTGCCGAAGCCGAACGGGTGCTGGGGGAGGCGGGAGAGCGCGCCGAAGGCTTGGGTGAACGAGTCCAGCAGGCCATGGATCGGATTGAAGAGGATGTGGAAAACCTGCGCCAGCGCTTTGCCGAGGTCACGGAGCGTTTTGAGTCGTTGCGTGGCGAGGCGCGCGACGCGCACGGGGAGTTGCTCCAACAGTGCCGCGAGTTCCAAGAAGCGGGGCGCCGCGAGTTCGACGAAGCGTCGCAGGCCGTGCAGAAGTTGTTGGCGACCGCGGCCGAGCAACGTGAGAAGCTCGTTCACGAGGCGGAAGAACTCGTCCAGCAAATGGACTCGTTCGAAGAGTCCGTAAGGTCCGAAATCGAGGAGGCGATAGATGCCTTTGATCAGTTCGCCGATCGAATCGAGGATCAACTGGAGTCGATCACCGGCTTCCTAGACGAAACCGAGGGGCGCACGTTGCAGGAGTTCGAACGCGAGTACGTCCAAGAACGACTCACGGAGATTCTGCGCGCGGTGAAGGACCTGATGGAGGCCATCGATGCCCTGGCCGATTTCTTGGAAGGTCCGACCAAGGCAGTCGAAAACAGTCTCGGAGAAGTCCTCGGTCCTGTGAAGGAGATTCTCGGCATCGTCCAGAAGATCGAGCCCGTCATGGACACCATCAAGGCATTGGTCTGACTTTCACCCCCGAAACCCCATGGCCGAACTCACCTTTCCCGAATTCATCGAGGCGATTCAGAACTCGACCACGGCCGTGGCCACGGCCGATCAACACTTGGCGATTGCCGAGCAGATGATCGAAGCAGCCGAAGAGGCGATTGCGACCGCCGAACAGGCCCGCACTCTCGTGATGGACGAGGCGGACGGCTTTGTTCTCGACGTAGTGGCAAACGCTTGGAACGAGGCCCACTCCCGCATCGACGACCTCGCTTCGCAACTGGAGGAAGCTGTCGAGGCCTGCCGGGATGGCTTGGGCCAAGTGTCTCAAGTCCTCTTGGCCCTGGACCAGACGATGGTCAAGAATCTCGGCGAGCTGGGTCAGGAGTTCCGGGCGTTCCAGGGCGACGTTCGGGCGTTCCTGACCTTCCTCGAGCAAGAAGAACGAGAGCTCGTTCAAGCCTCCGACCGGTTCTCCCGCGAAAGCGATCGTTTGGAAGATGCGGTGGAGGCCTTTGCCGCCGAGCTCAAAGAGGGCATGGACCGCTTCCGCACGGAGGTCGAACAGCGGCACCAGCAGACCCTGGACCGAGTCAGCAGGGTGCTTCTAGACCATGTCGCGCAGAAGGAACCCGACCTCATGGAACGGGGCTTTGACACCTTCCGCGACCTTGGCGAGCGGTCGTACAGGTCGTTTGAGGACGAATCCCGCGCCTTGGGCGACGAACTCCAGCAACGGCTGGAGCAAATCATGGAGGAAGTGGGCCGACACGTCGAGACCACGCTGAAACGGGAAGTCGAAGACCGATTCGAAGAATTGATCGAGGACGCCATGGACGCCCTGATCAAAGAGGTCGCCGAGTGCTTGGTCCAGATGGGCATCGGCGCGCAAATCAGTGGCGCGATCTCGCCAGCCATCCCGTTGATCGTGGCCGCACAGAAGGCCGCGATGGTTCTCCGCATGGGCGTCAAGGCCATCGACGCCATCTTCTAGGAGTCAATCTATGCTCAGCGACGCACTAGGCAGTTCAGAATCCGTCGAGAACCTCTTGCGGCTTGCCGCCGAGGTGCCGCCGCGCCTTGAAGAGATCGCCACGGAGGCCAAAGCCATCGAGGCCCAGGCGCGCGAGATGGGCCAAGGGATGCAAACTTTGGCAGACGAGGCCCGGGAAGGGGTGGCCCAAGCCGAATCCTCCCTCGCCGATCTCGCCGAGTTCCTGACCGACCAAGCAGGATCGTTGGCGGACGGGATCGAGTCGGCCGAGCAGGCGGTTCAGGAGGGGCTCAACGTGGCCAACGCCTCGCAGCGATCGGTGGAGGACGCCGAAACCCAGCAAGAGGAAGCGGCAGCCGGCCTCCAGGCGATGTTCGACGACGTTCAATCGCGCATGCAACAGATTCGGTCCGACCTCGATGTCTCCATGGACCAGCTTCGGGGGCAGGTGCAGGCGGCTTCCGACCTCCTTGAAAACACGATCAACGAGGCGAGGGAGAACACCGAGCAGTTGCGACAAGAAGTCGAATCCCTGCAAGAGGCCGTGGCCTCGGAGGTCGAGCATATGGCCGAGGTCTACGCTCAAGTGAGCGACGCGGTCGTTCAGACCGTTCAAGAGGCTTGCGAGAACCTTGATCAAGAGGGCGAGGCGTTGCGGGGATTCCTTGAGACGCTGGCTGGCGATGTCGTGAAGGGCGGTGTCACGGGATTGATGGATCGCGCCCAAAGTGCGATCGAGTCGGAGCTCAAAGAAGCGGTCACCCAGATCATCCGAGAACTGATGGATCAAATCGAGCAGATGATCCGGCACATTACCGGGCTGGCAGGAGATACCGAACAGAGCCGCGGCCCCTTGGAGGACCTCATCCACGAACTGATGGAGATGTGGGAGGCGCTGGAGCGCCTGATTTAGGAGAGGTGAACACGATGTTTGAAGAATCCGTAGAGAATGCGTTGGGCGTCATGTTGGCCACCTCGGGGCGGGCCGACGCAGCCAAAGCCCATATCGACCGGGTCGAAGAACTCCTCCAAACGACCCGTACCCAAGCCGAACAGAAACTCGCGGAGGTCGAAGCTGCCTTGGCTTCTCTCAGAGACGAGGCGGATGCTGCAAGGCAACGGGCGAGCGAGGCCTTCCAAGAGGCTCTGGGCAGGGTGGAGGGGTTCGCCGAACTGGTGCGCCAAGAAACCACCGAACTCGAAGGCCGGATCGAGGCCATGGCAACGGAAGCGGCCGAAGTGTCCGCGGACGCACAACGCTTTGGCGAGGAATCGATCGATCTCATCAACGAGTTTGCCGAGACGGTGGAAGAACTCAAAGGCGCCTGCGCCGAGCTGATGGAAGCCCTTGAAGGTGAGGCCGAAGAGGCTGTTCAGTTCTTCACAGGCAATTTTCAAGCCATGCTCGACGAATCGCAGCAGAAGCTTTCGGACCGATCCGAGGCGTTGCAGACATACATCTCTGACGATGTGGTCCCTAACCTTGAAGAGCGGTCGCAGCAGTTGGCCGACAAGCTTCAGCAGACGGCCGATCGTTTGCGCGAGGCCCTGCAATCCGGTCAGGAAGAAGTGGGCAGCGGCGTCGAAGCGTCGCTGGAGCACGTGCGCGATGGGTTCGAGAACGATGGTGTCGCCGCGCTCATCGAACGCTCCGACCAATTGGCAAGCGACTCCGAGCGTTCGGGAAGTACGCTGGTTTCGATTGGCGAGACGGCAGGTCAGGCCAAGGACACCCTTCTTGACGCTGTCGAAACGACGAACGTCGGCATCGAAGCCGCCGTCGGTGCCCTGCGCGAGATTCGCCTCTTGCTGGAAGAGGTCGCCGGTTTGGGCAGCGACTGAGCTGCCCGGAGCGGTCTTACAACTTCGAGTCGTCCAGGATCAGCCCCATCAGCCGCCCTTGCGAAGATGGGAAGTAGGCTAGAACAAGCTTTCGTTTGCCCTTCAATCGCAACTTGCGCCCGAATTCGAACGGGTCAACGTTCGCGCTACGCGTCTTGACGGCGGGAGTGGCGGCGTTGAGCTCGG